>JACZXA010000111.1 GCA_022571865.1 Pseudomonadota bacterium | reverse complement strand
GAGCTCAGAATCTCCTGGGTGAAGACGTCATGGTCGTCACGGCTTTTCAGAACATCGCCGCACACCTTCTCAAACAGGACGTGCAGATTGAATGTGACGTGCTGGTAGCGGGGAACAAAAAACTCGCACGCGACAAAGTCATTCGGCTCGCCGAAGAAGCCGGCATGACAGCCTGGCATGCAGGGCCCGTCGAGAATTCTGCGGCGGCCGAGGCACTGACCTCGATCCTCATCCAGATCAATCGCCGTCACGATATCTCCCACTCTGGCATCAAAATCGTCGGCCAGGCGGATCACCGATGAACTCCGTTCCTGGCAACACAACGGCCTCCGGTTTTTCCGTCGCGCCAGTACCGGGCATTGCGATGATCGAGTCCGGGGACGATCTGGCCGCCATTATCGCCGCAGCGCTTGGTGCTGCCGATATTGAGCTCAATAACGGAGACATCGTCTGCGTCGCGCAGAAGATCGTTTCGAAAGCCGAAGGACAGACGGTATCACTCGCCGACGTTACTCCCAGCCTGGAAGCGATTGAGCTTGCCAGAGAAACCGAAAAAGACCCACGGCTGGTGGAGCTGATCCTTAATGAGTCGACGGAGTTGCTGCGTAAAAAACCGGGTGTACTGATCATGCGTCACCGACTGGGGCTCGTCGGTGCTCACGCGGGAGTGGATCAATCCAACATCGAGCATGGGGAGGTCGAAAACGCGCTGTTGCTGCCGAAAGATCCCGACGCCTCCGCGGCACGTCTCAAAGCGGAACTCGAGGAACGGCTGGCAATAAAGCTCGGAGTGCTGATTACCGACAGCACCAACCGACCCTGGCGACTGGGCACGGTCGGCACGGCAATCGGTTCAGCAGGAATCACCGTGCTGGACGACTATCGAGGCGGTGTGGATATCTACGGCCGCGAGCTGAAGGTGACTTTAGTCAACCGCGCTGATGCCCTGGCCGGCGCCGCGACCCTGGTGATGGGTGAGACGACGGAAAAAATTCCCGTGGTCATCATCAGCGGGCTGCCACCGGAGACGAGTACCGACACCGCACGGCAGATCAACCGGCCTCTGGAGGAGGATCTGTTCCGCTGATGGAAACGCCCATCGAGAGCCGTTACCTGATCATCACCGGCGGCGTGGGTGGCGCCAAACTCGCGCTTGGGCTGGCCCACTGTCTGAAACCCACCGAGGCGCTATTCGCGGTAAACACCGGGGACGACTTCGAACACCTCGGGTTTGCCATTTCGCCCGACCTCGACACGCTAATTTATACCCTTGCCGACATGAACAACAAGGAGGTTGGCTGGGGCCGTATGGATGAAAGCTGGCAATTCATGGATGCGCTCGAACAGCTTGGCGGTCCAACCTGGTTCAAGCTCGGCGATCGGGATCTCGCTCTTCATACCACGCGCAGCCGCATGCTCGCTGACGGCGCGACGCTGAGTGAGGCGACCGCGCACATCTGCAATTCGTTCGGGATTTCACATCGGGTGGTGCCAATGTCGGACGATCCGGTTCGCACGACCGTGCATACCAACGACGGCGAGCTTTCGTTTCAGCACTACTTTGTACGCGACCGGTGCCAACCCCAGGTAACAGGTTTCGAATTCAAAGGCATCGAGGCCGCGGTTCCCCAACCCGAAATTCTGACTTGCCTGGAAAATTCCCGGGGAGTCATCATCTGCCCCTCTAACCCGTTCGTGTCCGTGGACCCCCTCCTGAATTTACCCGGCATGCGACACGCACTCAGCCAAAGCCCGGCCCCCGTCGTCGCCGTGTCGCCCATTGTGGGCGGCACTGCCATAAAAGGTCCGACGGCAAAAATGATGCGTGAGCTGAACATACCCGTGACAGCCGAACAGGTTGCCCACCACTACCGAGGCGTAATCGACGGATTTATCCTCGACGAGCAGGACGTTTCGCTGCACGAAACGCTGGATGTGACAACTTACGTTGCCCAAACGGTCATGGTAACGTTGCAAGACCGCGTGGAACTGGGCCGCACGGTGCTCGAGTTCATCAACTCGCTGAAAAGCAAAACGTAGCACTTCGGTTCCCAACAGGAGCATCTATGTGGGCAATGGTCCCCCTGAAAGGTTTCGATCAAGCCAAGAAACGCCTTGCCAGCGTCTTGACGGTTGAGGAGCGCCGCGCGCTGATGCTCGCCATGGCTCGCGACGTGCTGTCTGCCTTGAGCCGTTCCGAACGATTGACAGGTATCCTCATCGTGTCGCGCGCACCTGAAGCCGACGCGTTAGCACAGACATTCGGCACGGAACGATTCTCCGAGAGCCCCGACGCGGATCTGTCGCAGGCACTCGAGCAGGCCGGCCTGTACCTCGCCAAGCAACTGCACGCCTCAGGCACCATGATCGTTCCCGCCGACGTTCCACTCATCGAACCGGCAGAGATTGACGCTATACTCACGCAACACGAGGAGGTAACGGTTATCCCGGATACCGACAACGTGGGGACAAATTGCCTCATCTGCACGCCACCAAACCGAATTCCCTACCTGTTTGACGGTAAAAGCTTCAAGCCCCATGTCGCCGCCGCTTCGCACGATAACATCACGCCGAAAATCGCGCCTTCCAGAGGTTTTGCCCTGGATATCGATACTCCGGGCGATTTAAAGGTTCTGCTCGCGCGCGGGAAAACGAGCCAGACAGGGATATACTTGGAAAGATCCGGTATAGCGCAACGACTCCGAGACCTGGACAATGTCTCGCAAGACGCAAGCTCTTAGGGATTATTCATGAACAAGCGTAGCGAGGTCGGGGTCGAAGGCAATTCGCAAGCAAACTGCCAGAGCACCCGCAGGGAGCACGCACCCTGTTTTCGTTAGTATCGGCGCGCAGTAGCTTGTTCATGAATAATCCAGGCTAATTACATGGTCAGGAACAGAGATAGTAGACATGCACAAAAACACACTGCAGACGATTCGTAAGCGGATCCAGAGCAACGAACTACCCGACGATGTTCTAGCTCTGCAACTAGCTGACATCGAAGATACGAAGGCGCTGACGGTCATTGCCTCTGAACTCAGAGACAAAGGCTTTCACAACGTCGTCACGTATTCGCCGAAAGTGTTCATTCCCCTCACTCATCTGTGTCGAGATGTTTGTCACTACTGTACTTTCGCGCAAGTGCCAAGAAAACTCAAAGCACCTTACATGAGTGAGCAGGAGGTTCTCGATATTGCTCAGCGCGGTGCCGAACTCGGTTGCAAAGAAGCACTTTTCACGCTCGGAGAGAAACCGGAACTTCGCTACAAGGCGGCACGCGAGGCGCTGAGTGAGATGGGCTTCGATAGCACGCTGGATTACCTTCTGCATGTTGCCGGGCGGGTCTTCAAGGAAACAGGGCTGTTACCGCATCTCAACCCGGGCAACCTCACCCCCGAAGAACTCACCCGCATGCGCTCCGTTTCCCCTTCCATGGGCATCATGTTGGAATCGATCTCCGAGCGCCTGTGCGAAAAAGGCATGCCTCACTATGGCTCGCCGGACAAAATTCCAGCCGTTAGATTACGGACCCTGGCAGACGCGGGTGTTGCCAGAATACCGTTTACCACGGGCATTCTCATCGGCATCGGCGAAACCCGGCTCGAACGGGTCGAGTCGCTGCTCGCGATCCGGGCAATTCATGCCGAGCACGGTCATATTCAAGAAATCATCGTCCAGAATTTTCGTGCCAAGCCGGAAACCAAGATGGCTGAGGCGCCGGAACCGGATCTGAACGAACTGCTATGGACGATTGCCGTTGCACGCATCATCTTCGGCGCGGAAATGAGCATTCAGGCACCGCCCAACTTGAGTCCCGGCGTACTTCCTCAAATCCTGGCTGCCGGCATCAACGACTGGGGCGGGGTCTCACCGCTGACCCCCGACTTCGTCAACCCCGAAGCTCCCTGGCCGCACCTCGAAGATCTGCGTCGAGAAACCGCGTCTGTGGGGAAACATCTGCAAGAACGGCTCACCGTATACCCCAAATACGCACAAGAGTTCAGCACCTGGATTGCCCCGGAGTTGCACCAGGCAATTCTCGACAACGTCGACAGCAGCGGTTACCCACGCACCGACCCCTGGAGCCCGGGTGAAGATACCGATCCGCCCGCGATGGTTCTTGCCGCAATCGGTGGGTCACCGAAAACGATCTCGCAAGACATTCTGGCGATTCTCGACAAGGTGGATAACACAATCGATCTCACCGAGGCAGACATCGTACGCCTCTATGAAGCGCGCGGGGACGACTTCACCGCGGTAACGCAAGCTGCCAACGCACTCCGTAAAACCCAAAACGGCGACACGGTAAGTTACGTGGTCAATCGAAATATCAATTACACCAACATCTGCTACTTCAAATGCCAGTTCTGCGCATTCTCCAAAGGCAAGTTGTCGGAGAACTTGCGCGGCAGACCCTACGATCTCTCCCATGAGGAAATTCAACGACGTACCACCGAAGCCTGGTCGCGCGGTGCTACCGAGGTCTGCATGCAAGGAGGAATTCACCCCGAGTACACCGGTGACACCTACCTCGGTATTCTACGCGCGGTGAAAGATGCCGTGCCCGACATGCACATCCACGCGTTTTCTCCCCTGGAGGTGTGGCAAGGCGCCGCGACTCTTTCGATCGATCTCGAAACCTATCTTCGTCAGGTAAAAGAAGCAGGACTTGCGACTCTACCTGGCACCGCCGCTGAGATCCTCGATGACGAAGTGCGCGATATCATCTGCGCCGACAAAATCAACACCGATCAATGGCTCGAGGTGATGGAGGTTGCCCACAAGGTAGGTTTCAGGACGACGGCAACCATCATGTACGGTCACGTGGAAAGACCCGAACACTGGGCGCGGCACCTGATTCGTGTGCGCAATCTGCAGAAGCGCACGGGAGGCTTCACGGAGTTTGTACCGTTGCCTTTCATCCACATGGAAGCACCCATGTATTTGAAAGGCAAAGCGCGCAAGGGCCCAACCTTCCGCGAAGCCATCCTCATGCATTCGGTGGCACGCCTGACATTGAGCCCCTACATCCAGAACATTCAGGCAAGCTGGGTAAAAATGGGTCACAAAGGCGTGAAGGCATGCCTGAGCGCCGGTTGTAACGATCTCGGCGGCACCCTCATGAACGAAAGCATCAGCCGCGCAGCAGGTACCACCCATGGCCAGGAGACATCGCCCCAGCAGATGGCCCAGATGATAGAAGACTGCCATCGCACGCCAAGACAGCGTACGACGCTGTACGAAAACGCGACCTCTGAACGTATCAGCACTGGCCTTGCCGCCGCCGAACTGACGGACATCATCAACACCCCCGCCCACAAATACGAACGTAAACGGCGTGGACCCCTGGAACGTCCCGGGTTGATCAAAGCAGTAGAGGTTTAGCCGATTACCTCCACACAAGTTCGCTTGATCCAGCAAGGCAATTTTTGTTCCCTGGAAAATGACTCCAGAAAAAGAGCACACTATTGAGCAAAGGTTGCCTCATATTCGACCTGGATGGGACGGTTAGTGATCCGTCGGAAGGGATATGGAAGAGCGTCAACTATGCGTTGAGTGCGTTTGGGTATGAGGAACTTCCGCGTGATACTTTTTCGTAGTATATCGGCCCACCGATTGATCAGACGTTGAGCGCGGTAACTGGTGCTAGCGACGAAACCGAAGTGCTCGAGTTGGTGGGCAAGTTTCGTGAACGATATTCAAGCGTTGGATTCTCGGAAAACCAGCTTTACCCAGCGATTCCCCAGCATGCTGAGCACACTCGTTGATTCGGGACACTCACCTGGTTTGTGTACCGGGAAACGGGTGGATTTCGCCGAGCGAATCCTCGAGCTGTTCAATCTCACGGAGTTATTCGATTTTATCGACGGTGGCGACGTCGGCATCAGTAAATCGATGCAACTCGAGCGCCTCGGTCGCAACGGCGTCGATCTGGGCTCGAGCGTCATGATTGGAGACCGGGATTCCGATGTCCTGGCAGGTAAGGACCACCACCTCGCGACCGTCGGGGTACTCTGGGGATTCGGTTCGCGAAGGGAACTCGAAGAAGCGCGGCCGACTCACCTTGCGGAGAAACCGGCCGCGCTGATGGCGCTATCCAAGCTGTTCTGAGGAGAGTTTCTCCGGGTCGTCGTCGAGGTTGCGTGCCTGGTGTATTACCTCGGATCGTACTGCCAGAATCAGCGGTACGATCAAGCCGATAAAAATCCCCAGGGTCGCGGCAAACGACAACATCAGGGTGACGCTCATACCCCACAAGTCGAAAACATACCCGACAAACGGTCCGGTTATCACGAACGCGCCGCGAAAACCGAAGCTGGCCAGGGAATTTGCCGTCGCACGAAACTCACCGGGCACCCGGCTGTTCAACGCTTCGCGGAGGATCACCAATCCGAATCCTCGACATGCAAAGAACGAAATACTGGCGAGGTAACCACCAACAACACCGAATAAGTCCAGTCCGAGGTATCCCAATGCAGGTACGAGGCCCACGAAAACCAACATCCAGCCAGTGCCAATACGTTCCTCGAAGAGATGCGCCCAACGCCCCGCCAGAGAGGCGATGAGTGTCAATGCCGCCCACATGTACCCGAAGTGGACAAGACCAATGCCCTGTTCTATCCAGAGCTTCTGTAAGAGCCAGACAGCGTAAAACGTGGTCAAGCTCCAAATCGACAACGCAAGCATAACCAACCGCAGAACGCTCGAGTGGGTCATGAGATATCGACAAATGCGGACCATGTTGCCCGTATGACTCGATCCCTCCAACCGCTCGCCTGGCGGTTCGACCAACCGCACGGCAATGACCAAAGGCAGCCAGCCAACAAGCGCCTGGACGTAGATGGCGAGTTCCATCGACCACAACAACAAAAAGCTGCAGGTCAGCGCGGCCACCGCTTCCGACGCCGTACGAACCGAATAGAGCTTCCCGACGATCTGTCGTTGATGACGTTCGTCTCGCTCGAGGGCGAGTTCCGTATCGTACAGAAGTGCGATATCCGCACCCGATATCAAACTGTGGCTGATGCCAAGCCCGATCTCGAACATCGCAAGCCCCCAGAATCCATCCGCGCCGAGCAGCAGGCTGTGGCCAACGCCGCCGAACACCGCGCCGATGACCAGGGTCTGTTTGCGTCCGATAAGATCAGCCAGGTAACCTGAAGGTACTTCCGTCACCAGAACGACCAGGGCAAACAACGCCTGCAGAGAGAACACATCCTGCATGGACAGGCCCTTGCTCTGAAAAAACGGCACAGCGATGGGCATGATCACCAGGAATACCTGGAAGAAGCCCAGTAGCAACGTTCTACTCAAATTTTGTCGTAACCGATCTTTGTCGTTCATCATCGATGTCTGTGGTATTGCGGCGTAAAAAGGGCCCATAACGAAAAACCCCGAAGGCTTGCGGCTCTTCGGGGTTCTTTTAAAACTACTTATTGGTTTCGAAAGATTATCCGCTCAAGCCTCCGCTGACGGTGAACATCTGCAGCACCCACAGATCACCGCGTCGCGACGTGGGTGCGCTCAGATTATTCTTGTTTAATTTGGCCGAGTTCATTCGAAAAAAGCTCAGGCAGTTCAAATTAAGGCGGCGGATGGTGCACTCCTTCAGATGGAGAGTCAACAAATGACGCAGCGGGGTAGTGTCCTAATTTCGTTTTGATTCGTTGTCGATTTTGTGAACAATGGTGGCGACGCCCGCCACGGGGAGAGCTAGTTTATACTAGCAAGGTTTTAACGACTTCGGCTTCGACCGACGGTATGGACGTACCATCACGGTCTTAGGACCGGGCTTAGCTGTTGTCCGCGTTGGACGACACTTGGTCTTTGCCATTTCGCATCACCTCCTTTGCGCGCAAGATTTACGTCCTTGTAGCGCAGTCGGCATCCTTGCCTAACGTGTGGCGGGCGTCACCATTGACTTACTGTTCACTTACTCGATAAAGCTTCCTCCATCAGATCAGCCATTGACCATAATGAGGTTGATACACCGGCCTCCATTGCGGGAGTTACCTTTATGGTCTGGTGTACGCGCACAAAGTTGTAATGAGCGAAGTGCAGCGCTACCGCAGCGTGAAGGTTTTCCAGTTTCTTGCTGAAGCCGTTTGTTAAACGAGTAAACCGACGCATCTCCATTCGCATCGTCAAATTTTGTCTTTCTACGTGGGACGTACAGACAAGATCGGGGTCGGGGTTTCCGGCGATGCGGCGCTTGTCTGTACTTACCACTTTGGGCGGGCTGTATCTCCCAGGTCCAATGGGCTCGGCTTCGTACGTCTTGACGATCTGGCCGTAATCTACATTGGCTCCGAAGGCTTTCTCAGTGGCCTCTACGTAAGCCTTCAGGCTATCGGAAGATAGTTGTACTCGATTGCTTAACCGCGATTCCAGATCGGTTAGAAAGGCTGTGGCGTTATCGAGTGTGCGTTTGCCGATGAGGTAGGAGGGTACGAGTTTGGTATCGCGGTCAATGGCTACGAACGTCCACTGATCGCCGGTACGCTCAAGATCGTCGGTTACTTTTACGTGGCGTTGTTTCTTCGCGCAGTACGTCCAAATTTCGTCAACTTGGATCTGCTGGCATTGGAGATTGCGCATCTGCTCGTCAAGGATGCGCTTGCAGCCTTCGCCTACGCGTACCGCCAAACGCATGATCGTATCGCGGTGCACGCCGGTCATGCGCTCGGTAGATCGGATGGAGTTGCCCTCAACCAGGGCGGCGATAACTTGTTGTTGTTGCTCAGTTTTTAGTTTGTTCATAGCCACCTATCCTGCTAAAGTAGGTGGAGCGCTGGGGTGTCGAACCCACACGATCTGAACGTTAACTCCTGATCGGGAACCCACTTCCGCGCCCCTTAGAAGCCTCTGATCCCGAAAGTTTGTCGACTGCTGGGGTCAGGGGCTTTTCCATGCCCCCAAGATAACGTTGTTTACGATATTTCGCAATATCTTTCGCCAAAAAAGACAATATTTATTGCCTTATTGCCTCAGTCGTATTACTCTGCGTCGCACAATGACTAATGGGCGGGCGTAGCAAGCCCGTCATACGGGCAGGAGGTGCCTTATGAGCGGCGAAACCGCAGACATCAACGATGCAACCAAGGAGAACAGCGGGACTGTAACGCGTGAGCTGTCAACGATTGGCTTCCCTTACGTCGATTTGGATGAGTCAATTACGGTTGCCCAGAAATTGAATGAATTTGCTGGGAATGCTGAGTGTGAGCTATCGGAACTAGCTGCGCACATGGGCCAGTCAGCAACTGGCGGAGGATTTCGACTAAAGATTGCGGCTGCCAAGTTGTTCGGACTTGCGGCTTCTGAGCAGCGTGGGAAGATCCAGATTACCCCGCTAGGCAACCGTATCATTCACCCTGGAACAGCCAGCCAAGCCAAAGTTGATGCCTTTTTGACTATGCCCTTGTATTCGGCAATCTATGAAAATCGAAAAGGGTCACCGCTACCAGTAGCGGCGGCACTAGAGCGGGAAATTGGGCAATTAGGCGTATCGAGCAAGCAAAAAGCCAAAGCCCGTCAGGTTCTCACCAAATCTGCTGACCAGGCAGGGTTCATCCAGAAGGGTACAGATCGGTTCGTCGTTCCGCCTAAGTCCCAACGAGGCGCATCAGACGACACTCCCGGTCCAGGAACAAAACCACCCCCTCCACCGCCCGGCAACGGCGGAGGTGATGACGATCTTCATCCATTTATTCAAGGACTTCTACAGACCCTGCCTAAACCAGATACAGTTTGGCCAGAAGCGGAACGTGAAAAATGGTTGACCACTGCTAAGCAGATTTTCGGTTTGATCTACATTGAGGGGACCATTGACGTAACGCTTGATAACGATGTAGCGGAACTAATAGGTCATGCAGGTGACGATTGATCTTTGCGCCCATGTAGAAGCCTTGCACGATTGCAATGCGGTGTCGGAAATGGAAACGTGGCTTGAAGAGAAATTTGACGGCAGTACTGTATGGGAGGGTAGTGTCTCAGTTTTCTCTGTAGATCATCCCGACACTGACACCTGCTATGCCTGGTCCTACCCTATCGAAGGATCGGACAAGCGGAAGTTCTATGCCGTGCTAAAGATCCCGCCAGTGGAAACCGCAGCGGATGCTGTGAGGGCGGCCATCGTCAACGACTATCGAAAATGAGATTAAGGACTGAAATGGACAATACGTACACGAAGGGAACTGTTTCGTGGGACCTAATGGATACCGCGCAAGAGTTAGGCCGTGGCCCGGCAAGTGACGATGATACGGCCAGAGCGATTGACGGCTTGACCATCGCGGCTTATGAAGTAGGAGCTGGGCTGATCAGCGTATTTCACGCTATCGGGGCACAGATCGACAAGCTCGCTGAGGCGACCCGCGAAAATCCTAATTAGGACACTACCCGCAGCGGTTTGCGGCTTCCTGCACCATCATAATGCTAATACGCCCTCCGGGGCTGCCGTTTACCCGCGACTCAACTTGATTCGCTTGCGTTCCCTGGCGCCACCCGCTTTGATGAAAAACGGTCCGATGCAGGCAACCGCCATCAATCCGGCGAGAATGAGGAAGGCAAGGCGATAGCTGCCGGTCGCATCATAGATGAACCCCGCCAGGGGTGAGGCGGATATCACCAGCGGCAGTTCGATTATTCTGAGCACGCCGTTTGCGGCGCCAAACGACACGCTTCCCATGGCAGTTGAGATGGAGAACGTTCGCAGCGGCGACATACCCGAGTAGCCGAGACCATACAAACACGCGGCAGCAATACTGAATTTGAAATCATTCGCCTGGGAGAACAGCAGCAGCGATGCGCATTGGGTGCCGAGCGCCAGCCAGATGGTGATCCTGGCGCCGAAGGCATCGGACAGCCAACCGACCACCGGCTTGCCGAGGGCGGCAAACAACGCGGTAGCCGACAGAATCCATGCGGCATACGACGCGCTGAGTCCGATGTCCATCAGATGACCGAACAGATGCAACATCACTGCTGAGTACACGCAGCTCATAGAGCCAAAAATCAGCCCGATACTCCAGAAAGCACGACTTTTGAGCATTTCTCGCCAATGCCAGACACGACTGTCCGCAACGATCTCGACCGCCTCTTCGGTGTGTGATGTGACGTAACTGAGACCATCGCGCACCTCACCGACCTGTTCGGGACGGTCTTTCATCAGGAAATAGACAAGTGGTGTCAGGCTCAGCCCGGTAATCACCGCAAAGGTGAGGAATCCACCTCGCCAGCCGAATGCTTCGACGAGTGCGGTGACCAGAGGCGGCATCATCACACCAGAGAGTGACGCCCCCATTACCGCGAGCGCGATCGCCCGTCCCCGCCAGTGGTCGAACCAACTGATCACGGACCGATGCCAGGCCAGCCCACCCATACAGCTCATACCCACACCCATGCCCACCCCGACAACCAGGTAGTACTGCCACAAGGTCTGCGTTATCGAGAGCAGCAGATAGGCACTCGATACCACACCGACACCGATGAGAATGATGCGGCGTGGTGAATAGCGGTCGAGGATATGACCGATGTACGGTGCAATGAATGCACTCGTGACACCTGCGGCTGAAAATCCCATGGCAATGGCGAAACGGCTGCCATTGCCCAGATCTTCTGCGAGTGAAGGCAGGAAAACGCCGCGCGAGTACGAGTAAAAACCGGTACCGAGAAAGCCTAAGGTTCCAGCAACGGCCACAATCACCCACCCATAGAAAAAACGGGTCGGACTTTTGCCAGGCGATATTTCAGAGGAGTCTGCTGCTTCGGTCATGGAGCCAGATGCTTACGACAACTTCCTAATCCAGGCTGGTGAGAAACTCCGTTACTTCTACATTAAAAGCTGCGGCATTCTCAAAGTAAGGAGAATGCCCACTATCGATTTCAACGATTCGGGCATTTGGCAGAAGGTCACAGAGTTCGTGGAGGACCGAGGGAGGCCAGATGAGGTCCTGTCTCCCCGAGATCAGCAGAATCGGCAGGTCGAGCTCACCACAGCGCGCAAGTGGAACAAGCGCATCTGACGCAAAGAGTTTATCGTTGAGCCCGAGATCTTCATGGCTCGTGTTGAACGCGGAAAGCTCCAAATAGAGAAAGGCACCGGCGGGGTTGTTCTCCGGGTAATCCCAAGCCAGCGCCGGGCTTAGCGCCCCTGAGGCTTCGACCCGTTTCCCCATGGATCGAATGCTCTCCAATCCCGAAGGCAGCGCGATGCCGCCGATAGTATCGGAGAGCACCAGTGACAGGACCCGGTCGGAGTGCTGCAGAGCCAATTGCACCCCCGTCCAACCACCCATCGACTGACAGATGAAATGAGCACAATCGATTCCCGCCGCATCCATTACAGCCAACACGTCTGCAGCAAAATGTGAGACCTGAAACGCCTCTGGCGAACACCGGGATCGACCAAATCCGCGATGATCATGAGCAAGACAGCGATAGTGCTCGGCGAACACGGTCATCTGCTGCCACCAACTCGTGCTGTTGCCACCTGCGCCATGACAAAAAAATACGGTTTCTCGAGCCGGATCCTCAATGCCTGTCTCGACGTAATATAGATCAATGTCGCGTGAGGCAAATGGCATCTCTCACTCCAAACTCTAACTGGCGTAGTCGAGGCTCGGGAAAAAATCTCCTCGCCCTTCCGGGGTGAGATCCAGGTAGTGCCACAGGGGCATCAGCAGATCTACGTGTCTGGGATGCCACTCGGTTGGCGCGAAGAACATCTCCGAGGCCCAGAAATGGTGTACACCATCATCCCGTTTGACAAACACGTTACAAATCGGCAACTGACGCCCATCGGACGTTTCTGTATGAAAATCCTGGGCAAAGTTGTTGTCTGCAGCCGAAAGCAAATGCAGGTTGCTCCAGCCGCGAGCCTCGGCCACGGCCTGAACCCGTTCGATGGGCGAGCGTACTACCACTGCAAAGTTAATCCGTCGCTCGATGTGGGTTACAACACCGTCGGTGCCATCCAGATACGAGCTACACATCGGGCAGGGTTGCTCGTCTTCGGGGCCGAACATGTAACTGTACAACACCAGGCTGGATTTACTTTCGGCAAACAGTTCCGACAACCTCACCGACCCTTCGACCCCCTCGAATACATAGTCTTCAACCAGCCCGCCAAGCGGCAGCTCTCTACGCCGCAGCGCTACTTCCTCTATTTTGGCGCGCAGCTCCATCTCGGCCCGTAGCAGATCGTCTCTGGCTATGCGAAACGCTTCGGTCTCGCCCGGAAAAGTGATCTCGTGAATAGCCATGATCAGTATCCTTGAAACCGCTGTGTCACGTTAACATAGACGCACGGGCAAGCTAATGACCGACACCGAGGTCGCCCCAAGGTGCGGATGCAAGGTCGGGGGCGTGCTAGCCAAGGTCTCCGGTACAAGATCTGTAAGTGTGCAGGCAAACCACGCTACAACAATCCCACGAACACATGACGCCGCCTACCATTACAGCGTGACCGCCATGAGAGTCCGTTCGCGAAGATCTTTCATGGTAAATCTGGATCAGGAAAATACGGATTTCGCGAGTGCGGTATCACAGTACTCGGTAAGCTGTACTATCTTGCCATCAAGAATCTTGTAAACCATGCAGTAGGTATTGTTGTATGGCTTGCCGGTTTTCGTCATCCGATCTTTAGCCTGTTGCTCGACCACAACATAATCTCCCTCCGCGATCATGTTACCAACCTCAACGCTACCCATGCTCGCCATCAGGTCAGTGACCGGACCAATCAATTTCTCAGCGATCTCCCGCTTACCGCGATAGGTCGCCATGCCTGGAATTATCCATACGCCGTCATCAGCCCACAAATCAAGAAGACCTACCTCGCCTGAGCTTATCTTTCCAACGATTTCTTTGTTTTCTGCTGTTCCCATGCGTCCTCCATCGAACTGAGGATCAGTATACCGTGTTGTTTCCCACCCCCACGGCTATATACCGCTCCGGGATTTCTTCATCAAGCTCAGGAGAATTCCCGAACCGACCAGCATTCCGCCATCGATCTTATCGAGAATATTTTCAACATTCGGGGTACTCGCTTGTTTTTCCGGCACTACCGACTCGCGCACGGATACAGAATCAACTCCTCGATGGCCAGCGAGCTAATACCAAGGATCGGTTGAAGCAGACGAAGTGGGCTCGTACTACGGGATTCTGGACCGTGCTTGCCAGCCCAGCCGCAAACAGATAAACATTTTCTTGAACATGAAAGGGACGTGATTGACTAGCAATCACGTCCCAGTTCCGCTACGTATCGGACTACCTTACATACAACTCAATAGAACTTGCGAAATACCAAACCAATCGTTCGAGGTTGATTTGTGCGGAATCCCAATCGGGCACGACCTCCCCGCTCTCGATCAAAAGACAGATCGGCGTTTTTATCCGTGACATTGTTTACGTACAACACGGTTTCCCAATCTTCCTTGGTAATGCCAAAACTCAGGTTGATCAGAGTGTACGAATCCAGTTCCAGATCCAGGGTGGTCGTGTCGTTACCCGTTGCTCCTCCGAAAGGCAGGCCGGAGACAAAAACACCCGAGCCAGGAAGTTGGTCGCTGGGTTGAGTAATACGGTCTCCAATATACTGCACGGTAACGGACACGAACGCCTCAGCGCCGTCAACAATTGCAATGGGGAAGTTATACGTTGCCGCGCCCGAAATTTGCACATCGGGAACAGATGCGAGTCGATTGCCGTCTTCTACACCTCCCAGAATCGCGCCAAGGGAGTCGCGTACGGTGTCATCGAATTCCGCTTCAAGAAAGCTACCCGACAGGCTGAGGTCCAACCGATCGGTCGGTGACACGGACAATTCGAATTCAATCCCCGTCGAGTGGGCTTCTTCTACGTTGAATGAGATTCGCGAAGAACAGGAGCCAGCGTCGAGGGTAACCTGCAGGTCTTCGATTTCTGCCCGGAACACGGCAACGTTGAGATTTACCCCGTTGTCGAAATTGGCTTTGAAACCCGCTTCGTAATTCCACAAGGTTTCATCGTCATAGGCTTGAAAGCTGCCGAACGTGGCCAAGTCGCCCGCGGTACACAGCCCGGAATTCAAGGGGTCGTTGACACCGCCCAGACGAAATCCCTGCGACGCTTGAGCATTGAAGGTGATCTGGTCGTTGAAATCGTAACTTACCAACACTCGCCCGTTGAAACCGTCGGACGAGGTCTTATCGACTTGACCGGAATCGCCATTTGCAAACAAACCACCTGTAGTGATGACGCGTTTTTCGTCATAGTCATAGAAGCGGCCACCCACAGTAAGATGAACCTGATCGTTGACATCCCATGTGACCTCACCAAATACCGCAAACTGTTCGAGGTCGTAAGGCAAGTCTGAGTTGAAAGGCGAGTCAAGGTTTGGGAAGCCGTTGGCTACGGCCGCGGAAGTGCCCGCGCCAAGAGTAAGATCCGTCACGGCAGCGTACCCTGGCGTCGGAAGCCGTTGATGGTACACACGCTCCGTATCCGAAAAGAATGCGCCAACCAACCATTGAAAAGATCCGTCGGTATTGGAACTGAAGCGAATTTCTTGAGTCAGCTGTTCCAACTCGGTGGTATCACGGAGGTTAGAAGGCAACAAAACACCCGCTTCTGGATACCCAAGGTCGACAGAAACGCTACCGGTCAAAGCACTGGCGTCCCGGCTGACGAGGATGTCTCTTTCCAAGTAGCTGGTTACCGACGTGATATCGAACTGATCCAAGCTCAGCGAAACAGTCACGTCCCACAACATTGTTTCGTCGGAAAACTCCTCGCTTAATAGCAGGAATTGTTGCCGCTCGCCGAGGCTGATGGCCGGGCGAGTTGTGGTGAAAGGATTGGCATACAGGTTGAATGCTTCCTGGCGATTAAACCCATCTGTTTCGATTTCCTGGTAGATGATGCGCGGAGTAATAG
>JACZXA010000110.1 GCA_022571865.1 Pseudomonadota bacterium | reverse complement strand
CCGCTTCAAACGGGTATGGCGTAAACCGCAACTGATCGCGAATCTGCCTCGAGGGTGCGCGCTTCATCTCGGCAAGATGGGGCTCAGACTTCGCCCAGATACTCGCCGCATGGTCCAGGCGTCGAATCATGTCCGGTACCCAGCCAGCACCGATCTCGATGACACCGCCGCGAAGTTGCGGGAAACGTTCCAGCACCCCATCGAGTATCAACACGGAAACGAAACGAACCGCAGCGTGATGAATTACCGTTAAATCCTTCGACCCGATTATCTCGGCACCCCCCCGAGCCGTCTTTCGATCGGGCCGACCATCATTCATCCATTCATCCGCTACGGAGAGCGAAGCGCTGCCCACGTGGAGAATGAACGGGACCCGACGTTCGGCCAACGTTGCCCAGATGGGGTCATGTAACGGGTGACCGGGTGATCGACCGCCGGGTGCATCCGCCGGGATCCAGACTGCGCCAAGCCCCAAATCGAGCGCGCGATCGATCTCGAGCAGCGCCCGCTCCGGATCGTCGAGCGGCACCATGGCGACGCCGATCAATCGATCGTCGCCTTCACAGAAAGCCGCCATGGCGCGGTTGTGTGCACTGGCCGCGCCGTAGCGAAGGTCGATCGTATTTGCGGCAAAAATCAACCGTGCACAGAAGGTCGAGAACACCACCTGTCGTTTGAAGCCGAGCAGGTCAAGTGCGGTTGTTCTCTCGTGACCACTGAACGAGCCGAGTGCGTCGTGCCACTTCGGTCCTCTGGTGAGATTGTCGCCAAGGGCGACGAGTTTTTGAAAGTCTTCAGGCGTGTGCCCTTTGGCGCCCGCATAGGGTTTGCCATCGAACTGCCCGGTGGTATCTGCGTACAACGGTGGAAGTTGCTTGAATGTCGACGCATCGGCATGGGCGCTCAGGAAGTCCGGCAGTTCCATGAGGTGGCTGTCCGCATCGTAAATGAGCCGATCGCCGGCGTAGGTCATTTTTCTCTCATCCTCATATCTAGCCTGGATTATTCATGAACAAGCTACTGCGGTCGCCGATAGCAGCAAAACACCGGGCCTCGCAGGCGGGCATGCTCCCTCCGGGTGCTCGGCAGTTTGCAAGGCAAACTGCGCGTGCTGTAAAGCACGCGCCCGTCCCAATGGGACGGGACCCGCTCCACTCCAGTCCGCGCACCCAGCCTGCGAGGCCCGGCGTCCTACTACTCTGGCAATTCGCTTGCGAATTGCCCTCAACCCAACCTCGCTACGCTTCTTCATGAATAATCCTTACCTGGAAGTCTGCGCGGTAGCAAAGATTCCTACTACGACAGCACTACAGCGGTCCATATTTGCGCTCTTTTTCGTTGCCCCTAGGGCATATAGGGCGTTGGACCAGGTCCAAGTTGAGTTTCCAATATCCCCTGAGCAAGTTCGACAAACTCACACACCATCGGCCGCGTTTCCCGCGGGTCGATGATTTCTTCAATGTTGAATGCCTCCGCTGTGCGAAAAGGCGAAGACAACGCATCCAGCTTGGCCTCAATCTCCGCCTGTTTTGCCTGCGGGTCATCCGACTCGGCAATCACCCGCCGGTATGCGGCGGAAACGCCACCTGCAATATGCATCGAGCCCCAATGGCCGGAAGGCCAGGCGACCCGTTTGAACATGCCGGACGGGCGATCGTGGCATTGGCCTGCGACGCCGTACAACTGTCGAATGATGATGGATACCCAGGGCATTCGGGTTCGCAGGGTTGCACATAACATTTTGGCACCCGCGCGAACGATACCTAACTTCTGCTGTTGAGGACCCACCATGAATCCCGGCTCGTCGGCAAAATAGACCATCGGCAGGTGGAAGGTGTCACAAAGCTGCAGAAATCGGATCACCTTGGTCCCCGAGGCGACATCCATCGAGCCCCCCAGATGTTTCGGGTTGTTGATCATCGCGCCCACAGGATAACCGTTGACCCTGGCCAGACCGACAATTCTCGAGCGGCCGTAGTGAGGGGTAATCTCAAACAAGGAGTTTTTGTCCAAAACGGCCTCCAGGATCGCATATGGGTCATAGATGTTGCGTTTGTTGCGCGGGATCATCGAGAGAAGCGCTTCCTCACAACGTTGGGGGTCGTCACCCGTATCCACACGGGGCGGCATCTGCCAGACGTTGTTCGGCAGGTAACTCAAGAACCGCTTGATCATTTCGAAAGCCTGCACTTCACTGTCGGCCAGGTTGTCTATCGCGCCACTCCCGAAAACTTGAGTTCGCTCATCACCGAGATCTTCCTTGGAGATATCGATTCCCAGAGCAGCCTTGACCACGGGTGGTCCGCCGGGAAACACCTGGCTGATCCCTTTGACCATCAGGCTGAAATGCGACAGGCACGCGTCTACCGCTGGGAGCCCCGCAACCGAACCAAGCGCCGCCGAAACTACCGGCACAGTATTGAGTAGTTTTTCGATACCTGGCGTAACGGGATTGGTCGGGATGTAGGTGCGGCCTATCTGCTCGAACGTCTTGACGCTGCCGCCGGTGGAATCTAACAAGCGGACATATGGCAGCCGCCAATCGAGAGCCATGTTCTGAGCTTTGCCGCCTTTGTTTCCGACGCTCGCGTCTGACGCTCCACCCCGAACGGTAAAGTCGCCGCCGTTGAGCACAACCTTGCGGCCATCGAGTTTGCACAGACCAATCACCATATTCGATGGCCGCACATCGACCAGCCGGTCACCATCGTAGGTGGCGGTACCCGCCAACTGACCGATCTCCTGGAACGACCCCGGATCGGCGAGGAGATCAATCCGCTCACGGACCGTGAGTTTGCCGCGCCCATGTTGAACATCAATGCCGGTCTGGCCGCCCATCTTCTCGGCCATTTCCTTGCGCCGATTCAGCTCTTCGATCTCCGGTTGCCACACCATGGTACACCCCCAAAAATATGATCGAAGCAAAGTACTGCATAACACCTCGACGAGTACAGGGTATCGGACTAAATGTTGCTCAATCTCGCCCTTTGAGTATTCTCTCAATGCCGATCCAGCTGCTCCGGAGACAGCCATGTCCGATCCGTCCAGGAAGAACCTTTCCAACAGCCAGTCCGTCACGCCCGTCGCCGAAGACCCGGAGTCGGCTTTCTTCAGCAAACACAAGCCGTTCTACCCACCACGTTTGGCAACTCGGGACCTGGATCCACAAGGGGCTGACAAGCTGGGGCTTACGGCAGAAGAAGCCGAACATTTCAGAGAAACAGGGTTTGTGATCAAGCGCGGATTGATTCCAAAGGAAGATTTTTCTCCGTTCATCAAATTGTGGTGGCAGCAACCGCCCGTATCAGCCGCGAAGATGTCGCCCAATGACCCTGCCTCGTGGGAGGCTCCCGGCAGGCACTGGCCCGAACACAATCGATGGGGCCTCGCCAACAATTGGATGGGCCGAGGTGTGTGGCCTTCACCTGAAGACGAGCGCCCCGGTGCGAGCGTCGGCGAAAGGGTGGGCCGGTTACCGTACAAGCTGACACAGGACGTCAGCAACGATGTTTGGCGCTGGCACGGCATAGGCCACGACAAGGCATTCGTTGCCGTAACGTCAGCACACCCGCGCGTGCTCCACATGGTGGAGGCGTTGTTAGGTGGGCCCGTGAAGCGGCCGCGACGTAATCGGGGACTCTATGCCATCTTTCCGCGGGACCGCGCAGGGCCGAAATCCAAACTGGGTCCCCACATGGACCAGAACATGACCGAACTGATTGGTGTCACCTATCTGGAAGATGTTCATCCCAACTCGGGAGGCTTCACGTTCTATCCCACTTCACATCGGCGGCTTTACGCCACTTCTAAGCAAGCGCTGAACTGGGTGCCGACAAACCGATCGAAAGAGGTAATGGATGACATCCTAGCCAACGTGCAGCCGTTCGAGTTTGTCGGCAGGGCCGGGGATGTGTTGTTCTGTCATGGCTGGATGGTTCATTCGGCTGGCATCCACGAAGGCTCGAACATCCGCATGGCGGTATTCCAGGATTTCAACAAGGTACGGAAGCGCGGACACATGCGATGGACGGTTGCCGGTAAGAACGGTGGCGTGCGAATAAATTGTAATATGGATGGCGTTTTCGTCTTCCCGACCGACAACACCGACGATGACCCGGCCGATGGCATGCGCGAGGTCACCAACCAGTGGATCATGGACTCGAACGAATTCGTGCTCGCGAGACACCCGCCACTCGATGACATGTTCGAAGAATGGAACCTCGGGCAACACGCGGTCGAAGGAAACGTTGTCGACGAGCCTGCCTGGTGGGAGAAATACGATTTGCCGCTGTTGCCGACGGGCGATGTGCCGCGTGGGGGTGGCGGCATGCCAGCGGAGCTGTTGTCAAAAATCGCCCGCTACGAAGGTGCGGGGATCTGGAAAGTCGAGTTACGCGCCAATGACTGGATGTCGTAACGGCAGGATCGGGTTCTAACGGTTCGCTTCATCGTCATCGTCATTGGCGGCTGGAGCGGCGGATGCCGATACCAATTCCGGAAGCCAGCCCTCAACGGCGGGACGCAGCAGCTTCTCGAACACGTAATACCCAGCCACGAGCAATGCAAGGCTCCATGCCCCCAGCCAGTTCAGGACGTAGACTGGCCACAGGAACGCCAGGAACCCGTTGACAAATGACTGAATGCCGAACCGGAAAATAAACTCGATCATCTGGCTGCTGACAAAGTCGACAACCCCCTCGCTTTCCGATACGTCGCCGACGATGAGCCGAATTTCAAGCACGATGAATGTGATCAAGTAACCCAACCCGTAGAATCCCCCGCCGCGAGCACGCCATACACCGACAAGCCCATCGCGGATCATCGTGCCGATACTTTTTGGGTCTTCGTGAATTTGCCTGGCTTGACGTTTGTACCGCTCGATGCGGCCTTCCTTTTTTACCTTCTGTATTCGTTGCTGGTTCTTGTCCATGACAGATTCGGCAATTCCCGAGACACGTCAGACCCGGAGGGGACTACCATAGACTTCGGCCGCCGACGCGAGCAGCCAGCGCGAGCGGTCCAGGCTTCCTGACAATCGCACTATTCACTCCGCCCAACGCCTATGCCCAACACATGACCTCCCCATTTGACGGCGATCATCCGTGCTATGTCCAACGGGGTCAAGGTAAGATCGGATAACCACATCAGGAGCGAGTTTTGCAGGAAACCCCGATCGTCTGTCCGCAAAAAACAGTCGACCCTGCCTGGATCGACTACAACGGCCATATGAACATGGCGTATTACAACCTGATTTTCGATCAATGCGTCGACTATGTTTACGACCATATCGGAATCGGTGCGGAGTATGCGCGCACCACAGGGGGATCGTGCTTCACACTCGAGATCCACGTGAACTACCTGCAGGAACTCGTGTTGGGGGACCCGGTCAGAGTAACGTTTCAACTCCTCGACTGGGACGCCAAGCGATTGCATTATTATGAGGAGATGTTCCACGCAGAGAAGGGTTATCTCGCCGCCACGTCCGAACAGCTAGCCTTACACGTGAATATGGAGAGCCGCCGTTCCGCCGCGTTTCCACAGCACATCCAGGAGAAGCTGTCTCAATTGATGGCGGATCACGCATCGTTGCCGCGTGACGAACGCGTCGGTCACATCATGGGGATCAGGCGAAAGTGATCGCCGACTAACCTCCGGTAATCTCCAGCACCGCATGACCGTGGTGCACCCGTCCGAACTCGTCTTGCGCGCGAATGGAAACGGTATAGACGCCAACTTCAAGATCATCGGGTAAATCTGCGGCATAGATGTGCGACGATGGCGTCGCCTCCAGCCAGGATTTCTTGGTGGCCTCGTTGCGGGCGAATACCTCGATGATGAACGGATCCTTGCGCAAGACCCGTTGCATTGGTAGAAATTCGCCCTCATCGATACGGAACTCCACGATGGACTTTGGACCGCCATCAAACAGGTTCACCAGAATTTCCGCGGCGGGTACTTGATCCTTCATCATCCGCCCGTCAAACAATTCGCCGGTACGGAAGTCCCGCATGCCATCCTTGGTCAAGCCGTGAAAAGCGACATCGAACAGAATCCGCATCTGGTAACTGGCGCTGCGACCCGCCGCTTTGTACCGCAATTTCAGGTCGGTACCGTCTATTTCCAGAATGTGATAACCGTTGGGTGTTCCGTCGCGCTGATCGGTCGTGGGCACCCCCCGCTCATCGAACGGCCCGCTCCACCAAGATCCGGAAACCGTGCTGAGTACATGATGATGAAATTCACCGGGTCCGCGAAAACCGTCTTCTTTGCCGAAGTAGACATGCTCGGTCGTGTGGGTATGTCCCGCTACCGAATACAAGTTGGGACGACCCGACAACAGCTTGAATAGCTCACGCCGATCTGCGGTGTTGATACCGGTGGCATCCGGGGACAGGTAGCTTGCCAGCGGCGCATGCATGCCCACAAAAATCAGCCGCTCCTCTTCTACGAACTCGAGTTCCTGTTTCAGCCAGGCAAGCTGCACCTTGCCGATATTCGCGACGTAACCACCGGTCCCGCGAACATCCCCCGGATCACCTTCCCCATTGCCCTGATACTCGATGTTATCCAACATCACGAACAAGGCATCGCCATACTCGAAACTGTAATAACGCGGCCCGAAATAGCGTTTGAAGGTCTCCCGCGCATATCGGTTTCCTTCGGCCAGGTAGTTGATTTCATGGTTGCCGGGTACGTTGTACCAGGGAATGCCAATCTGTCCCATGATCGCGTTATAGCGCGGGAACAGCGACATTTCGTCGAACATGATATCCCCCATGGTGATGCCAAACTTGGCGGTGGTACCAATCAACTCAGTGACTACATCGTCTCGGATGAAATCCAGTTCAATCTCGGTCTGCGGCTGCGGATCGGCGATCAGTACAGCCTCGAAGGATGTCGGCTCGTCTCGCTGGATCATCGGAAAGTTGATTTGATCGGGTAGTGGACCGGTCGGCTCGATACCCGGATAGCGAAGCCCGCTGGGCGAACCGTTCGGCTGGTGTATGTAGTAAAACCGAGGCAGCTGATCTTTATCGACCGGAACGCCATAACCACGTGGCTTGGTCACGAAGATCACCGCCTCATCACCGATTTCGAGTGAATAGGCGCCTTGAGCATCCGACTGGGTCACGTTGATGCCATCGGACACCCTGACTCCAGCAATTCCCGGCTCACCGGCATCGAACGTTCCATTACCGTTGAGATCGTTGAACACTCGACCCTTCGCGGTCTCGGCCCCGGCACCCGGCGATAACAAAACATACATCAAACCGGCCCAGGCAATATTTCGAACCATGTCATACCTCCTCATTTAAGCCGCAGTATCCCACTCCAGCCTTTGTTATGCTCGCGCGATGAACTGCAAAAAGCTCGCCTTGTTCATAACTCTGACCCTTGCCGGATTTCCATCAACAGGACTGACAAGCTCACGAACGGTTGCCAACATCGTCTGGCTGGGCATGCCTACCGAAAACCAACTCGATCAATGGCGCAGACAGGGTTTCACCGCGGAGCGTTTGTCCTGCAAGTCGAACGTAGCAGAGTGTCTCCTTGACAGGCTTGCCGATAACGAAGGCGCCAACTACCTGTTTGTAGACAGCGCGTTTACCGTGCAGCTGCTGAACCTCTATACGACTCAGACGCTCGATGAAATCTCCGGAGTAATTCTATTCGGGGCTGCTCCCACTAAGCTTTCAATCAGACCGACGGGCAGACGACCCAAACTGCTGGTCGTGGCGGAAGCTGACGCAGACGCCGATCTCGTCTATCAGTCCCGGCGAACGGCCACCCTGTTGAGCAAACGGGGCGTTCCGGCAACCTTCATGTTCATGCCGAATGGAGAACTGCGCAGCGGGAATATGGGACCCATGGCCCAGGACATCATCCTGCATTTTTTTGGGTTACCTTCCTCCAGAGTTGAATTCATGGCGCTGCTCGATGCGTACCTCGCCTGGCGCACGCCCCCTTTCGACAATCAGCCTTTGCGCGGTCACTTCGACCTCCTCAAGTCGTATCGTCTCGACTCATCCGTGGACGAGTTGTTTCGCTATTTCTTCCGCAACCAGCTCCACGAGCTCAAACAGTGGAAATTCGACAACTACCTCGCTTTTGACCTGCTGAAATTCAGGGACCGCACCGCTCCCGGCACTCGCTACCTGACCCTGGCTAATCGTCGTGGTCAACGTTATTACCTGGATCTGCTTCGGTATGCTGAATACGAACCCGTCATCATCGTGGGCGTTGATGACGAGCCGAACATGTACCGCTTCGTATGGTTCTATCGAACCCACAAAATGTATACCTGGACAGATGACGTGCCTAAGATATCTGCCCGATCGCTCGGTCCCGTGCTCCATTTCCGCAAACGCGTCCCGGACGACCTCAACATTCCACTGCTGCTGCGCTCGGCACTCTCACTCGAGGGAATCACTTTCTCTCATGAGAACCCACTTGCCGAAATCGCGGCGTATTCCGATACGATCCAGAGGGTAATCACCCGCGAGAACAAGTGTGTTTACTGCCACCCCATCGGAACGAAAACCGCTCGTGCATATCACTTGAACGCGTTAACCGGGAAACCACAAGGAGGTTATGGCCTGCCCCTCGGCGAGTATCCGGATCAGGTGATGAGAGCATTCCTTTTCGATCAGGAAAACGTCGCCAAAGCTATCGGTATGATTCCCAATCCCGTGCCTGAGGAGGCCGTGAACGAGTTTCTCGAGTGGGTGCGGGCTCAGTAGCCTTCGAGTTCACCGTAGCGGTTGCGGTGAAAGTTCACATCGCCAAAGGTCTGCTCGCTTACGGCCGCGCGTTTGATGAAAAAACCGATATCGAACTCATCGGTCATGCCAATACCACCGTGCATCTGAATCCCTTCACGGGATACCAGATGATAGGTCTCGCCAACCTTTGCCTTCGTGAGACTGGCGAGCTTCGCGATTTCCACGCTGTCGCGCTGTTCATCGAGCGCTGTGAGCGCTTCGAGCACGCATGATTTCGACAGTTCCACCTCACAGAACATATCCGCGGCTCTATGTTTCAGCGCCTGGAAGGACCCGATTGGCACACCAAACTGCTCGCGTTCTTTCAGGTACTGGATGGTCCGCTCAAAACACTCCTGCAGCGAACCCAGCATCTCCGAGGCGATCCCGATTCTGGCAATGTCGAGGGTGGGATCCAACACGTCAGCACCACAGTCTTTGACTCCGAGTACCGCATCCCCCTCAACGCTTACGTCTTCGAAGGCGATGTTCGCCGCATTGCGGGAATCTGCCATTCTAGTGCGGGTTACCTCTACCCCGGCGGCTTCTCGATCCACGATGAACAGCGTTATGCCATCACGATCTCCAGCAGCGCCCGACGTCCGTGCAGCAACGATGAGCTTGTCGGCCACATGGCCATCCAGGACGAATGTTTTGTTGCCATTGAGCGTAAAACCGTCCCCGGAAGTTTCAGCCGTCATCGATATCCCATAGGGGTTGTGGCGGTGAGACTCCTCCAGAGCCAGGGTCATGAGCAACTCGCCCGCCGCGATCTTGGGAAGCAACTCGTTTTTCTGCACCTCGCTTCCACCAATATTGATGGCGGTGCCCGCAACCCAGACAGTTGCGTACAGCGGGCTCGGTGCCAGCGTACGGCCGGTTTCCTCGGTAACCACGCCCAGGCCTTTGTAGCCGAAGGCCAATCCACCATGCTCCTCGGGAAACGGAATACCCGCCCAACCAAGTTCCACCATGGAAGCCCAGGTGTCGCGATCGAACCCATCGACGTTGTCCTCATCGCGCAGCTTGCGAAGCTGACTGATGGGCGCGTTGTTGGTGCAGAAGTCTTTGGCGGTGTCCTTGAGCATGTTCTGCTCTTCATTAAGGATCATTGGCATGTTGGGTCGTCCCCCCGAAGTCCCGAAAGCAAAGCAACTGATGAAATCAAAATGAGGCCGGATTGTCGAGTGCGGCGTCTTCCGCGCGAGCCTCGGCATTCGCTCCGGAAACCTCGGTATAAAAGCCTTCAAACCAGGGTTTCCATTCGCCCGGAGCGCGGGATTCCTCGAAGAACTGGCGAACCCGGCCATCGTCGAGCAATGTCCAACTGCCTTTGAAGGGGAACTGGTCGTTGTTGGCCATGTAGGTGATCGAGCCTTCGAGCACCATGGTGCCATCGTCCAGGCCACCACGGATATCGATGATCACGCCCGGAGATACCCAGATCTGCTGCCACTGACCCGCTAGCGGATCATAGAAGTTCATGCTCGTACCGGTGCTCCCCTTCACACCCTGCCAGTTTTCAACAAGCAGGCAGCCTTGCTGCGTCCGAACAATGTGATTGGTACCCGCCGTTCGACCATCCGGGATGCGCACATCCCATTGACCCACCCAGAAGTCGAAGGCCCGGTATGCGGGTTCAGAACAGGGTCCCGTGGCTGCCGCCAGAGAGCCGCACCAACCACACAGCAACGCGACTAACAATTTCTTACATCTCATACAAGTATCGCGCTGCGTAACGAGGCTTCCTTCAATACACTCGACGACGTACTCAAAACAATGGCTGAAAAGAAAAACAAGTGCAATTCTCACCGTGTATCGCCTTCTTTCTAGGAACCATGTTGTGGACATCCGTAACCGCCAGTGAGGTTACCGCGTCAGAGAATGTCCATGAGGTGATTACGCAAGCGTTATCCGGTTCAACCACCTTATCGGACACAACGCCTATGGAGTCAACTTACCAAGGTTCGGTGGGTGGCGAGCTTGAAGCCTCGCCACCCACCGCACCTCTCGTTCAACCAGAGCGGGATCTGTCCACTCTCGGTATTGTGGCCTTTGGTTTAGTCGGACTATTCTGGGTGCGCCGCCACGCCGCCGGGCTCTAACGTACTTCCACGTACCAGTAAGATCACTACCTGCTGCATGTTTCGCTTCGCTATGGCACGTTCGGTAATGCTTGCCGGATCTCTGAGCCAGGATTCCGCCCGCTCGGCCGTTGCGAACTGCAACGCGATCAATTGATCCCAGTCCTCGACTTCCCCTGCAATCACGGATATCGGAGTTTCCCAGACGATCAGGCCGCCGTACTGATCGAGATTGACCATCTGGCGTGTCATCCCCTGGAATTCCGCAGTCTCGTCGAGCCGGAATAAATACAGCACAACCACCGCATCCTCGGCAAGGTCTCCCGGATCCTCACGAATGCCGACAACCACTCGCGCAACCGGGTTGGCGGCACTAATCTCGCGGAATTGGCTGCTGGTGATCATCTGAACAAATTCAGCCGCCCTGGAGAATCGCGCGAGCACCACCTGGGTCCATTCGTCGCGCACCGACCCTTCCACCAACTGCAGCGTTTCACCCTGCCACAACAACTGCCCCCCATCGGCGATAACCAAATGCTGCATCGGTTCCTGGTAAGCGCGCATATAGTCTTCCCGATCACCAGACTCCACCGCAGAGAAATGGAGAAGATAGTAAGGTTGGTTGCGCTGTTCTTCGTCCAGAGCCAGGGCGACAAGGGTCGGCCCCACCACCCATGCCACCAGCCCCCCGATCCCGCCAAGGACCATACAGAACAACAAGAAACCGACTAGGGGCCGACTCACTACGACTCAATTACTTTCGAATTTCGCAAATCATAGCTCAAACACACACCATTCTCCTGGTTGTCTGCAATCGAGAAAGCATGCAATCATTATCGCAAGACGGTCACTGTAGAACTCAAAATGAGCGAAATCATAGCCACCGATCAAACCCACTTCGACTGGGCCGAACTCATCGATTCGTTGAATCGACTGTTACGTCTACGCACGACTCCCATCGGCATGAAGCTGTTCAAAACCCGCGCCGAAATGGAGTCCATCCCTCGTGTTCGCCGCCCCACAGCCATCCATACCACCGATCAGATCGTTGGACAGGCATCAAGGAATGGCTGGACGGTGGGAATTACCGTAGAAGACCTGGTCGGGCCGCAGTGCAGCACCGTGATCGGATTACATCCGCGCAGCGAAGAATGGCTGACAGGAAGTCGAATGGCCGGTGTCTGGTATGAGAATCCAGCAGAAGCCAGCGCCCATCAACACGCGATGGATGTCGCCCCTTACGGAGATTACCAAGCCATGGCCGTCAGCCCGCTGGCGAGCGGCCGGTTGAATCCGCCCGACATCTGTCTCATCTACGCAACGCCCGCGCAAATGATCCTGTTCATCAACGGATTACAATGGACCGGCTACAAGAAACTCGAATGGAGCTGTGTCGGTGAATCTTCCTGCGCCGATTCCTGGGGAAGAGCACTTGCTACGGGCGAGCCGAGTCTTTCCATTCCTTGTTTTGCCGAGCGTCGTTACGGCGGCGTCATGGAAGATGAACTCCTCATGGCCATACCTCCGCGTTACCTGCCAAAAGTGATCAGCGGTATGGAGCATCTGTCTCGCAACGGGCTGCGCTATCCGATTGCGAGCTATGGGGTGAATAACGACGTGCGAGCCGGGATGGGAGTGAGCTACTCCGATTGAAGTAGTCGCTCAATCGTACCTGCTATCGACGAAACGACCGGAGAAAACCCGGATAGCGAGTTTCTCCAAAAGCCCATAGGGCAGATCGAGAGATCCAGTCTTTGTGGATGCGTAACCACTTCCCCGCCAGGCTCCCGACGGGGATCAGAGGAAAATAGTTTCATGAAACCTACGAGCCTTGCCAGAGTGTCAACCATCGCACTGCTCTTATTGAGCAGTTTTGCCGCGAGCGGCAAATCCGAGTACCTGTTCAGAAACGGTCAACTCGTCACGATGGTATCACCCGAACCGATCCGCGCCGATCTTCTGGTTCGCGATGGACACATTACAACCATCGGCCCCGACCTGAGCGCGAGTCCGGAAGCGATCGTGATCGACATGAAGGGCGGGTATCTCATGCCAGGGCTCGCGGAGATGCACGCCCATGTGCCGGCACCGAGTCAAGGTCAACAGTATCGCGACGACGTATTGTTTCTGTGGATCGCCCACGGTATTACGACAGTACGCGGCATGCTTGGGCATCCGGATCACCTGACTCTCAGACAAGCTCTCCTGGACCATCGGGTGGCGGGACCAAGGCTCATCACCTCGGGGCCTTCCTTCAACGGTAATTCGGTTTCGAGCCCAGCGCAGGCGGTTGAGATGGTTCAGGCGCAACAAGCCGCCGGTTACGATTTTCTAAAGATTCATCCCGGTCTGACCCTCGCCGAGTACGACGCGATGGCGGAGGAGGCCGGACTGCAAAGGATCGGCTTTGCCGGACACGTGCCCGTTGCCGTGGGACTTTCGCATGCGCTCGAACGGCGCCAGAGAACCATCGATCACCTCGATGGCTATATCGCCGCGTTGGTGCCCGACCCCGATGCGCACGGACAGGGCGCCAGAGGGGGTTTCGGAGTTGGATTAACTCCCCACGTGGATAACACCCGCCTCGCCGGGCTTGTACAGAGTACCCACCGGGCCGGAACCTGGGTCGTTCCAACCCAGACGCTGCTGGAGAATTCCTGGTCCGGAGAGAGCGTTGAAGAGTTAATCGCGAGACCACAGAATATTTATCTGCCTCGAAACGTTTTGGCGAACTACAGCCGTCGAGCAGGCAGCACGACCAGAAACGAACTTGGTCCGAAGTTCCTCGAGTTGCGCCGTCGCATCATCGAGGCGTTACACGATGGCGGCGTTGGCATTCTGCTTGGCTCCGACTCGCCACAGTATTTCAACGTACCCGGTTCTTCCATCCACCGGGAACTCCAGGCCATGGTCACGGCAGGATTGACACCTTACGAAGCGCTGGAAACCGGCACAACGAACCCAGCAAGGTTTTTCGGCCTGGAAGAAGAATTCGGCCGACTCAAACCAGGGCTCGCCGCCGATCTCGTGCTGCTCTCGAAAAACCCGTTGGAGGACATCGCCAACAGCACGACGATCGAAGGCGTCATGATTCGCGGCCGCTGGATGGACAAGCGCATGCGTGAAGTGGGTTTGGCTGACATCGCCCGGCGTAACGGCGGCAGTTTGCCAAAATAGCCGCCTAAGACTATTCACTGCCAAACTCCAGCAAGCAGCCGCATCGCTCGCGGGCGAGTTCCCTGAATTTGCTCAATTCAGGTTGGTGCTGGCTAATTACCAGTTACTACTCCTTAGGTGGGATCTGAAAATACAAGCGTTCTGGCCGACCTACCGAACCATAAACAAGGTTTGGTGTGACCACATGCTGCGAAACCAAAAATTCCAGATATCTTCGCGCCGTTGTCCTGCTGATGCCCACTCGGGCACCCATGGTTTCGGCGTTGATTCCCTCGGTATCCAGTTGTTTGACCACATCTCCCACTTTGTCCAAGGTGAGCGGGTCAATACTCTTCGGCATTCGCGCATCTTCGGGTTGCAAACGAACTTGATCGGCAGGTCGAAAAATTTGATCAACATCAGTTTGTTCTAAATTGACAATTTCCTGCAATTTTTTCCGATGTTCAACATAGTTCAGCAATGACTTTTGCAGACGCGAAAACGTCATTGGTTTCAAAATGTAGTCAAATGCGCCACCGCGTATGGCTTCTTGCAAAGGGTCAACTTCTTTGGCAGCGGTAATCAAGATTACATCTGTCTGCTTGTAAAGGCGTCTGATCGTCCACAACAAATCAATCCCGTTACCATCCGGGAAATAGATATCCAGCAACACCAGGTCGGGCCGAAATACTTCGATAAGATCTTCCGATTCGGAAATCGTATTGCCGATTCCTACGACCTCGAACCCTTCAACCTTCTCGACAAATCTAGTTTGAATTTCAGATATCTTAGGATCATCTTCGGCTATCACGACCTGGAACTTTTCGGTAACAGTTGCGTCGACAGATCCCGGTCTACCCATAACGCTGCGGCCGCTTTGAAATATAGATTGTAAACAGAGCACCGCCCAGACTGGACTCATCCAGAATCAAATGACCATCGATGTGACGCAACGCATCCTTGACTAAATACAAGCCTATGCCTTTACCTTGCTTTTTGCTGGTGGAAAAGTCTTTGTTATAGATGTCCTGAGCAATCTCTTTGGGAACACCCTTGCCGGAGTCTTCTACTTCAAATATCAGATCGTTTCCTAAATCGGTCAAGGATAGTTTGACAACGCGTTTTTCCTCACCGGTTGGGTATCGGTGACTATCAGGTTAAGTTCAAGCCTGGTCGAAAGTTTCGCTAATCCTGGCAAATTTTTCCGACGCTTTTGGCTACTGCCGTTAGAAAAACGTGGGACTGCCGATGACATTTCACCAACCGGTCGAATCCAAAGTCTCCCGCGGTACCAAACTCGGAGCATTGTTTTTCTTGTTGCTGGGTTGCAACTCCCATGAGCCAGAATCCGTAGCAAAAAACACAGCTTCGCTGACCATCAGTGTCATTACTTCTGGCGGTTTTGCCGCCGCCTACAACATTCTTGAACCACGTTTTGAAGCTGAAACCGGGGTAAACCTGATTACCAGTTATGGGTCTTCCTCGGGTGGAGCAACTGATTCGATCCCCGTTCGACTAGCGAGAGGAGAACAATTCGACGTGGTAATCATGTCACGTCCTTCGCTGGACAGACTGAACTCCAGGGGAGACATCGTTGCACTAACGCGTACCAACCTGGTGAAGTCGACTATTGGCGCGGCTGTCAGAGTCGGAACGCCGATACCAGATATCAGTACTGAAGACGCCTTTCTGAGAACGCTGAGAAACGCTGAATCCATCGGGTATTCCGCTAGCGCCAGTGGAACCTATCTGTCGAGAAGTCTGTGGCCCAAATTGGGCATCTGGAAAGAAATAGAATCGAAAAGCACCCGGGTATTGAGCGAACGCGTAGCTTCCGTCGTTGCACGTGGAGAATTGGAAATTGGTTTCCAACAGATCAGTGAGATTTTGCCGATTGCAGGTGTCGA
>JACZXA010000297.1 GCA_022571865.1 Pseudomonadota bacterium | reverse complement strand
CTACCGGCGCAGATGTTTACGCGTGTCGATGAGACTCCCGATGCCGACTTCTACACGGAACCGCGACTGGTTGCCCACATCGACCCCGAAACGATCGCGGCGCTGACCGATTTTTACGAGGAGTTTGTGCCCCCGGGCGCGGATGTGTTGGACTTGATGTCGTCATGGATATCGCATCTGCCGACCCACATAACCTACGGTAGAGTCGCCGGTCTCGGTATGAATACCGAGGAGTTGGCCGCGAATCCCCGACTGTCCGAGTATTGCGTTCACGATCTGAACAACCAACCAGATCTGCCTTTCGAACCTGATAGTTTCGATGCCGCGTTGATTACCGTTTCCATCCAGTACCTGATTCGTCCTGTCGAGGTGCTTCGCTCGGTGGCGAACGTGCTGCGCCCCGGCGGGAGAATCTGCATCGCCGTATCCCACCGGATGTTTCCGACCAAGGCGATTTTGGCGTTTCGCCAGCTGGAAGCCGCTGAAAAAATTCGACTCGTGGCGACCTATCTGCAAAGCAGCGGGTATGAAAAGGTGGATTTCATCGACCGATCGCCCTCGGTTGGAGATCCGCTGTGGTTGCTGGTTGCGGATGTGGCCTCGAAGTATCCTCGAGTAGACTTCAGCACCTGACGCTGTCACCAGGGGGCAACATGGCAAATATTGATATCTATGAAGCGATGAGTACCCAGCGGGCGGTTCGCCGATTGCGCTCGGACCCGATTCCCGAGGAGGTTTTACAGCGCATTCTGCTGGCTGCCAGCTGGGCGCCAAGCGGCGGGAACGCGCAGCCCTGGCGGGTCATTGTCGTCAAAGACGAGGTTACCCGGGCAAAACTTGGTGATCTATATCGACCGCAGTGGCAGCAATACGAAGCGGGCGCGCGCAAAAGAATCGAGCATTTGAGCGATGATGCTCTGGCACGTCAGGAACGCGCCCTGAACGCCGCGATTCACCTGGGTGAACACTTTGGCGAAGCCCCGTTGATTCTGGTGTTCTGCTTCAATCCCGGCAACATGGCGATTACCGACGCCGGTCTGGACCGACCCACCGTCGTTGGTGGGGGGTCGGTGTATCCGGCAGTGCAGAATGCGATGTTGGCGTGTCGCGTGGAGGGGATTGGTTGCACCCTGACGACGCTGCTTTGTTTGTGTGAAGAGGAGGTAAAAACTCTGCTGGATGTACCGGCAAACTGGTACACGTGCGCGTTCCTGCCAATTGGGTTTCCGGTGCTGGGTGGTTATGGTCCAATCCATAGAAGACCGGTAGCGAAGCTCGCTTATGTTGATACCTGGGGCAATTCTGTTTGACCGTTGTTGGTTTAAGGAACCGCTGCTCAATCATCGATTTCTCGGTGCGCTGAGCCGGATATCGCAATAGTCCAGCCAGTGCAGTTGGACTTTCCCGTACGGCTCGCGTAGGGTCGATACAGGCTCTGATCTGGAAATGACAGAGACCCGGCTTAGGAATTTACGACTTTGATGAGTTGGACTTGATCCCGATGGACAGGTACCGAATGCAAACGCCACGATTCCCCTGCTACCCGCATTGCGCTCGGCCTCGATCGGCAGTTCGACCGATCAGGAGGAGTGTCAAGTGAACGTACTCGATTTTCAGACCTGCAAAGGCACCAGGAAAATTTCCATGGTGACCTGCTACGACTACTGGTCGGCCCAGATTCTCGAAAAAACCGACATCGACTGCCTGTTGGTGGGCGACAGCCTTGCCATGGTCATGCACGGTTACGACTCGACGGTATTCGCCGAGATCGAGCTGATGGCATTGCACGTTCGCGCGGTAGCCAAGGGTGCGCCGGACAAATTCATCGTGGGGGATATGCCTTTTCTTTCGACCCGAAAGGGTCTGCAGCCAACCATGGATGCGGTGCAGATGCTCATGCAGGCAGGAGCCAATGCGGTCAAGGTCGAGGGTGAGGCGGGGCAGCGCGAACTCATCGCTCACATTGTCGAATCCGGCGTGCCGGTGATGGGCCACCTCGGTCTGACGCCCCAGTCGGTCAATGGTTTCGGTGGCCATAAGGTGCAGGGTAGAAAGGACGCTGACGCCGAGGTACTTTTTGCCTCGGCCCTGGGGGTTGCCGAGGCGGGCTGTTTTGCGGTGGTTCTGGAGTGCGTACCTGCGAGCCTTGCACGACGCATCTCCCAGGCGATCGACATCCCCACCATCGGTATTGGTGCGGGCCCCCACACGGACGGACAGGTGTTGGTTTTGCACGACATGTTGGGCATGAACCCGGAATTCAAGCCTAAGTTCCTGCGTCGTTATGGGGATGGATTCTCGCTCGTGAGTAACGCGGTGAATCGATTTCATGCGGAAACCGTGCAAGGGTGTTTTCCGAGTCAAGCCGAGTCGTACGGATGAAAGTCGTCAAATCGGTTGCCGAGTGGCGAGAGGTACGGAAAACCTTGGGTGTTCCAATCGGCTTTGTGCCAACGATGGGCGCGTTACATCCCGGGCATGCGTCGCTTCTCGAAAGAAGCGTCACCGAGTGTGATATCACGGTGCTCAGCATTTTCCTGAACCCCGCTCAGTTCGATAGCCCGTCCGATCTCGACCGTTACCCGGCGAGGCATGAACGAGACCTGGAACTTGCCCGTACCCTTGGGGTGGACTGGGTGATCATACCGGACTACGACGAGATCTATCGGGATGGGTATCGTTTTCAGGTTCGCGAACGGGAGTTCAGTCATGAACTCTGTGGCGCTCATCGCGAAGGCCATTTCACCGGTGTGCTGACCGTGGTGCTCAAACTACTCAATCTGGTACGACCAGAGCGCGCGTATTTCGGCGAGAAAGACTATCAGCAGTACCTGCTCATTCGGGATATGTGCGATGCCTTTTTTCTGGACGTGGAGATTGTTCCCTGCACCACGATACGAGAATGTGACGGCCTCGCGATGAGTTCGCGCAACGAGTATCTCGATGAGCCGGGACGCGATCGTGCGGCGAAGTTGCATACCCTGCTGAATTCGAAGCTCGATGACGATAACGTCGCGGCAGAACTCGCCAAGGTTGGTTTTGACGTCGACTACGTGGTCACCCGAGCCAGGCGCCGTTTTGCGGCCGCATCGCTCCATTGCGGTCGCCGCGAAGTGCGGCTCATCGACAACGTATCCCTGCCGGAGGGATAAGCAAACAATATGATTCTGTGTCTGGATGTCGGTAACAGTCAGATTTACTGCGGCGTATACGACGACGATCGGCTGACGCTGCAGTTTCGGCGCACTTCTACGGTGCGCAGTTCATCGGACGAACTTGGCGTGTTCTTGCGCAGTGCACTGCGGGAAAACGGTGTATCTCCCAAAAACATCACTCAGGTCGTCGTCTGCTCGGTCGTTCCGGACACGCTGTACTCGCTGCGGTCCTGCTGTCAGAAGTACTTCCAACTCGAGCCGCTGATCATGCGTCCCGGCATCAAAACCGGACTCAAGATCCGCTACAAAGACCCAAAGGAGGTCGGCGCCGACCGGATCGCAGACGCCATCGGCGCGATCAAACTGTATCCCGGTCGCAACCTGATTATTGTGGATTTCGGCACCGCGACCACCGTTTGTGCAACCACAAAACAGCGGGAGTTTTTAGGCGGAAATATAATTCCGGGGGTACGTCTGGCTATGGATGCCCTCGAAGAGAACACGGCGCAACTTCCCTCCGTGGAGATTGTACCGGTCAGCACGGCTATCGGGCGGACCACCATCGAAAGTATCCAGGGTGGTTTGTTCTGGAGCAACGTCGGCATGGTCAGAGAGTTGGTGACCCGGATGAGTGCCGAGGTTTTTGCCGATGATGCACCCATGGTGATCGGCACGGGCGGGTTTGCTCATCTTTTCGACAGCGAACGCCTGTTCGACGCGGTTGTACCGGATCTGATCCTCATCGGTCTACGCGAAGCGCTGCGGCTCAATAGTTAAAAAGCGCGGCCGAATATTAACCAGCCCATCTCAAGCCGCTTCAGCGCCGCTTGGTTCCGGAACTTCAATGGGCTCGATCTTGAAATTGGCAAAGCCGTAGGCAGCCGACACGAAGGGATTGATCAGGTTGAAAAAACAGAAAGGCAGGTAAACGAGTGTTGGCACGCCCAGGGTTGCGGCCA
>JACZXA010000109.1 GCA_022571865.1 Pseudomonadota bacterium | reverse complement strand
ACCAAATACAGTAAACCAGGTTCCTCCTATGCTTTTCCAATTGCCTTTTTGAAACCATTTCCAGCGATTTAATTCGTTCGATCTCGCTTCATGATATTTATCTACAATTGCTGCCAATTTCCAAAAATTATTTTCAGCCTCTTTATATGATTTTCCTTGTGCTATAATGCTACCAAACAGACCTTTCCTATCAGTCGTAATTACAACTTCTTTTTCGTCCTGAATCATCTCAGCTTTAAATTTTAAATAAACAGTCGTGTGCTTTAGGTTTTTCATTCCAACGCCTTTATTTTCAACCCTCTTGATGTTCTTTAAAAAACTCCGAAAAGTTCAACCACCGGTCTTTTATGATGTGACCGATAGCGTGAATTTTTATACTTTCATTCTTCACCCTAATCAGTAGACCTGGTAATTTCTCCCAAGAATCAACTTCAACTTATCTAGGGTTCTTCGGCAATGAATTTGCAACCGAATCAATCAACAATCAATTTGGTACGTACGGTTCGGAATTCAGTGTACTCAGCGTTCGGAACTCGTTTGGTATCTACGGAAGTCCTTTCGGCACTTACAGCGCAAACAACGATTTTACGACCATCCCACCCTTTGTTACCAAATACGGAGTTTTACTCGGTTTTCTAACCACCAATATTTTTGTCATAGGTGGCTTTTCGCTGGAAGAAGTAGATGCCAGTTGCAGTTTTTTCAGTATTAGTCCGGTCGCCGTGGACGTTGATCAGGACGGGGTGCTGGATGTCTTGGATAACTGCCCAACTGTATACAACCCTTCTCAAGCCGACTGGGACAACGACGGATTGGGGGACGTATGCGACGTAGACGATGATAATGACGCATTGACTGATGATGAAGAGATCAACATCTACGGAACTCACCCGCTAAATCCAGACACTGATGGCGATGGTTTGATTGATGGCTATGAGGTTTTTGTTACTTTTACTGACCCACTCAACCCAGATTCTGATTTTGACGGTATGGATGATGGTACTGAAATCGATGTTGGGCTAAATCCGCTCGACCGATGTAACGGTAAGAAAAGAAAGGTGAGGTTGCGTGGTTTTAGGCACCGGTTATCCTGTGATTGACAAGTTCAATTGTTGATAAAAATGTAACTTTAGAATGAACCCCGGGTGTTTAACAACGTAAATCGCAAAGACGGTTCAGAATTAGTCTGCTGAACAATCTGTCGGCACCTACTATATCGATCCAAGTTCTCCGTGGCAGAATGTCTATTGTGAAAGCTTCAACTCAATTTTTCGCATGACGTGTCTAGTCTAAGTGGTTTTTTTACGTCTCGCAAAAGCAATTCCTAACAAGCCTGCACCAAGGAGGCCGAGGGAGCCCGGTTCGGGAACGGCGACCAATTCGCCACTGTAAAGCAGTCCGAACGGATTGAATTTAGGGTCTGTGTAGGTGCCGGCCTGGTGAACAACGAAGGTCAACGTATGAACACCAATGGCGAGTATTTGGTCCACGATCCCGTTTTCGCCAGGCTCGCAACCTATGGCGCCGTCTGCACAAACATTTTGTGACATGTTAGCCGCTATCAGCAGCGCTGCGTCCAACCATACGGCCGCCGTGTCGTCGGCCCAAATGTCAAGGTGCAGATAGCTGTCGGCGAATACCTCGAACTCCTCCACCACGGTCATGATCGGTCCGAACTCGGCAAGCGTTGAGCCTTAGAGACGGCTTGGGAGCGGCGGTTCACAAGCTGATATCTGGGTTCTCCATTGGAAAGACCGCAGCATGAGGAAGTGCACGCAAAATCCAATGCGATCAAGCCCGAAATCGTCCAGATGTGGTGGTTGCTGTTTTAACAGTTGTTGCTGCACCATATGGGGCTATGATGCGCGGCATGAGCAGCGGGTGGGGAGGTCAGCGCTTGGGTGTTCTTCGATACACGGTACCAAATAGTTTTACAGCGCTGAGCTTATTGCTGGGCGTAGCATCGATCATCACGACTCAGCTGGGTGATCTGGAACTGGCTGGGTGGATTATCGTCTGGTGTGGTCTGCTCGACGTAATGGATGGATTATCTGCCCGACTGCTGAATGCGACGTCCAGTTTTGGTGCAGAATTCGACTCAATGGCCGACCTGGTGTCATTCGGTGTTGCGCCGGCCGTATTGATATTGAACGCGGGCTTGCAACTGGGTGGTATCGAATACGACTCGGGGCAGTTCTGGATTCTGCTCATCGCCATATCGGTTTTCGTACTCGCAGGCGCCATGCGCCTTGCTCGTTTCAACCTGGTGTCCGACAAACCAAGTAACGGCTGGTTCACTGGCGTTCCTATCCCGGCTGCCGGCGGAATGCTGTCCTCGTTGGTACTGGTCCTGATCTATCATGAAGAGCTGGCAGAATCTTTGCCCCTACACCTGTATCTGCCCGTGCTGATGTTCGTGTTGGCCTTGTTGATGATTTCGCGCTTGCGATTCCCGAAGGCGACGCGACGCAAGAGTAATTTCATCAATGTTTTTCAGGTCATTGCGATCGCTGGTATCTACTATTGCGGCATCACGAGGACATATCCGGAATACCTGCTGGGTATCGCTATTTTCCTTCTCGTCACAGGCATCATAGCTGGCCGAATGACACGTCACTTGGGTCGAGTAGCAGACGAGGGCACATAGCGTTGTAATTGCTTTTCTGGTTCTGGCGGTAATACAGGAAATCGCACGAGGGCAATGCTTTAGGATCCAGAAAGCGGACGCTCAGGTCCGAGTGTTTTTCATGCATGAACGGCCAACAAGAGACCCTTATTGCCTCTCGTAACAAGCTCCTAAAGAGCCAGTTCTTCAACTGCCCTACCTCGGATCAACTCGGTAGGCTTGGTTCCCATCTGGAATGTCATCAGCAACGTGTCGGCGAGCTTGCGATATGAATCTTTCGAGATGTGAGCAAACTCTTTTCGCGGAGCATTCCTGGCGGTTCAGCCGGGCAAGTTTTAGAGGTGTTATGACCTGTTGGATTCCTCGAGCTATGGCTGAGACGATTGGAGCGGGTCAAGCCGCATGAAATACCTGGGTGGAAACCCGGTCAAGATTCGAATGACCAGTCCGAGGCCGTGCTCGCTATCAACCCGATTGTGTTCTTCATCGGTCACGGGTACTGCGAGATAGGCAGTCATCTCGCCATCCAGAGAGACTTGCACGTTTGGATTTCTCAAAGCCTGTCTATACCAGGCTCGGGGCCAGTGGTTGGCTGCGACGTAGAGTTGGCCGCTACTTTCGATTCGAGCCAGGACGCGGTCGTTTGCCGTTCCATCTTCGGCTGTCGTTGAGATGACCAATGTGCTTTGACCCGCGGGCTGGAAATATCCAAGTGCAGATTCGAACGCTGCAACGATCCCGACATAAACGAGGAGCAAAATCGCGATTATCTTGATAACTTTCATTTAGGATTCCCGAGATGGTTGGGTTAGCTCCAATGGTCAATCTTACACCCAAAGCGGATTATGTTTTTTTTGGTCGAGACCAGCAGTCGCTTTTCCAAGAACAACGCAACTAACACCTCAGGGTAATGGGTGCATCGCAAAACGTATTTGGCGGTACCTTCGTATTGCTATCGGTTGCACAGTATTCGTCGCATTCAAGGCAGGGAGTCGGCTCACGCACGGGGTGTCAGCATCCGTGGGTATTCTCATCACACTGGTTGAGAATAAAACAACCAATAACAAGCCCGTACTTACCAAGTACGGCTCAGCGTATCCCCGGCCACCAATTCCAGCGGCCACCGAGTTCCATCAGGGCAGGCCCGATGGCCAGTCGGACCAGCGTCGCATCGAAAAACACCGCAACGGCGGCCGAAAACCCCAGTATTTTGATAATCAGAAAATCGCCCATGGAAAAACCTGCAAATACGACGATCATCACCAGCGCAGCGCTGGTGATTACTCCGCCGGTGCGTGCCAGTCCGTCGATCAATGCGTCGTGGTTGGAAAGTCCTTTGCGCACTCCCTCGAGGACGCGTGACAGCAGAAACACTTCGTAGTCCATACTCAAACCGAAGACTACACAGAAGACGATAATTGGTACGGCTGGAAACAGCCCGTCGAGCGGTTGCGCAACGCCCAGCCACTCTGAACCATAACCTTGTTGGAAGACCAACACCGTCACGCCCATCGCGGCGGCCACCGAGAGAAGATTCAGTGCGACCGCTTTGAATGCCCCAAGCAATGAACGGAATCCAACCAGCAGTGCCACAAATGAAGCGACTACGATAAATACCACAATCTCCCGGACGCTGCCGCCGATGGCATCCTGATAGTCCGCATTGAGCGCGGGCAATCCTCCGATAAGAATGCGAACGTTCGCTAGACCACTGACTGCAGCAGCGTCCATCTCGCGTAGTTCGCGAACATAATCCATGAGCGCTCCCGCGGAAGCGTTCTCATGCGGGATGATCTGGATCAGTGCCAACCTTCCGTCCTGGCTGACATACGCAGCGCGAAGTTCAGGTTCGACGATCGCTGATTTGGCCTCCCTTGCACTTGCGGTTTCAAGTCCAAGCACGTACTGCAACGTGAGTACGCGAGCCACCCTGTGGTCGCTTTTGAATTTTCGACTGAGTTTTAGAACCGCGTCCCAGCCTTCTTCGGTATCTGCCGCGTGTTCAGCCGGTATTTCGACCAACACGCGCATCGTCTGGACGATGCCGCTCTGGCCGATCCGCTGTAGAGCAAGGGCACCTCGCGTCGACTCCATGCGTTCTGGCAGCCAGTTTCCCGAAGGAATGTCGGTACTTATTTGTCTGGCCTGCCATGCAAGGACGGCAAGAGGCAGCCCCGCGATAACAAGAATTCGCACGGGGTGTGCAGTTACCCAGTGGCCCCACGCGAGCCATTGTCTGGGTAGTTCCGACGCGACGCGTGGCTTCCACAGTCTACCGGCTTCGATCCGGGCACCCAACCATGCGAATATCCCTGGCAGAATCACCGTGGCAAGGAGTATCGAAAAGCCGATAACGAGTAATCCGCCCGTGGCAATGGATCGCAGTTCCGTAGCTGGAACAACGAGCAGCGCTGCGAAACCTATTGCAACTGCACTACCGGAGAGAATGACCGTATGCCCGGCCGAGTGTAGCGTGTGAGTGGCTGCGCGTTCGGCATCGGGATTTGCCGACATCTCTTCGCGAAACCGGCTCAGCATCAGCAAGGTGTAGTCGATACCGATTCCAAGCCCAACCATCGAGACGATGTTCTGCAGCAGTACCGTCATCGGCCAGAAGGAACTGATCAGAACGGCAGCGCCAAGACTGAGGCCAACCCCAAGCCCGCCAACAACGACCGGGCATAGCGCCGACGCTACGCTGCCAAACACAATGAATAGCAGCACGAGGACAACGGGTAGCACGCGTACCTCGGCCTGTGCGGCATCCTGTGAACTGGTCAGACGTACGTCATAGTCGAACGCGGCGGCACCGGTCCACGACAGTTCGATCAACGGGTGTGCTGGACGCAATCGAGTTTCCAGCAATTGAGTCAACCGGCGTAACTCCAATACAGTTTCTTCAGAGCGGCGCTCACCCCTAGACAGACCTACCACGATGAAAGTGCTGTCTTCGTTGAAAAAAGTGGGGTCGACGGTGTCGAGGTACGACAGAACGCCGATGACAATATCGAGCCTTGCTACTTCTTCGATGACCTCCATCAGGACGTCGAGCCCGTCAGTCTCCTCGAGAGATGGAATGCCCGTTAGCGCTAGAACCAGATTGTTCGAGAATGGCGCAACGAATTGAGATTCCAGCAACGAGTCTACTTTCGCCGCTTCACTTCGATTTACCCCGGCACCCCCGATCTCGAGCTTCTCAGTTGTCTGCGGCGACAACGGCAGCAACAGCGATGCAATTACGAGGAACCCCGCGGCAAACCAAAGGCGATGGCGGACGACGGTTGCTGCAATATCTGCCATTACATCACCCCATCACAAGCCGGATCATGGTGAAAGTTGTATCGAGGCGCGTACCCCAGAAGTTGATATGCTCGACTCAAATCGAGCGTGTGCCCGTCTGCAATCTGGGTAACAAGATAACGTGTTACCCGCGGCGCATGCTGCCTGGCGGTGAGCTGGCAGATACGTTCGCTTGCCAGGGCAATCGCCCATGCGATGGCGCGCGGGAGGTAAATCAATCGCGGTTCGACGCCATTGCGCCGCAGTAAAGTTCGCAGGAGTTCATCGACGCTCGCCGGTTCCCCGTCCGCGATATTGAATATACCGTGCGCTGAAGGTGTTGCGAGTACGCACTCGATTGCGTGAAGAAAATTGAAGATGTGGGTGGCCGAGATGCGATTACGGCCATCTCCTGGCACGGGCAGCCAACCGAGCAACCGTGCGGCGAGAACGCGCGGCATCAGCGTGGTGTCACCGGGGCCATAGACGATGTGGGGCCGCAGAATCACGGCGCTGCGACGGCTTGCCAGTACGACTTTTTCCGCTTCAGCCTTGGTTCTTGCATACGCGGTAAGGAGTGCGATGCCGACAGACGCGTTCTCTGTCAGATCGTGGTTGGGTTGATCGTTCGAATAGACACTGGCGCTGCTGACATGTACGAAACGATCTGCCTTCGCAAACGTCTCCAGGACGACTTTTGTTCCATCGACGTTTACCCGCCGATAACCGGCTTCCGGACCCCAGTCGCCGACTTGCGCAGCGCAATGAATTACCGCGTCGACCTCGGGCACATTTATGGGACCCGTCGTCAGGTCCCATTGTGCATAGTTTGGAATCTGGCTGGGAATCGCGATAACAGGCCGGCGTCCGTAGGCGAAAACGGTATGACCTTGTCCGGCGAGCCTGCTTGCCAGCATGCCACCCATGAATCCGCTTGCCCCGGTTACGGCGATGCGCACGTGATCATCTGCCGGGCGATTTCACGCAAGCGGACCTTGTCTATTTTGCTGGAACGACCCGTGACAGGAAGCACCATCACCAGAATGTCATCGGGCAGCGCCGCGGGGTCGATGCTGCAAGGTCCATTACGCAATTCGCGCCACACACGTTCGGTGAGCGTTGATCCGCCAACGCCAGCACAGGGTTCAACTGCGAGTACGACGCGCTCGTCTGCCGCGGTTTCGTCGTATAGGCCCACCATGGCGCTACGCCGTACGCCATCGATACGTTCTATAGTCGACTCGTACAGTTCGGGATAGATGTTGAACTGGCGCCGAATGATCATGTCTTTGCGGCGGCCCAGCAGCACGATGCGGTTGTTATCCAGCCGTGCCAGATCGCCCGTTGCAAGTTCAGTAAACGCCGCCTCGCCAAAATATCCCGAAAAGAGATTCGCACCCCGAAGCACCAACTCACCATCCGCCGAGATACTCGCGCGTACGCCGGGAACACACTTGCCGACGAGATCGCCCTCGCCCTCGTAGCGCACCTTCTCCGCGAGGGAGACTCGTGCCACGGGCAGAATCTCGGTCATTCCGTAGACACACCACACCTTGGCATCTCGCGGCAGCACGGTCTCGAGGCGTTCGAGGAACACGGCATGTACCGGGGCGGCACCAATCCAGATTTCCCGCAGCGACTGTGGCAGCTTCCGATTGTGAGAATGTAGATGATCGACCAGTTGTTGGAACTCCGCCGCAACGCCAAAAAAGTGGGTGACATGAAATCTTTTTAGATCCCGCAGAGTGCGTTCGACCGAGAATCCGGAACGACGTGGCACGATGACGGACGCTCCGGCAAACAGTGCCGGGAGAATCAGATGTAACTCGCGTGCGTAGATAACGTCATCACTGTCGGTGTCTAACATCGAGCCGACAGTTTCGAACACCCCTTGCATCGAACCTCTGGAATGCACCACCGCTTTGGGTGAGCCGGTCGTTCCAGAGGTAAAGACGATAATTACCGCGTCTTCGCTGCCAACGTTCGAGCGATTGGCGTTGTCGGACCGTTCCCCAAGTTTTTCGAGCGTGTTCGAAGACTGACTCGCCGGGACCCCGGGCCACTTTCGCCCGACACGTACGAACCTCGCGTTTTCCACCTTGGTAAGAGGCTGTAGTTTGATACCGCACCACGCGAGAAATCGCCTGACCCACGGGTTCGCTGATGCTGAAAACAACAGTGATTCGGCGACGACCCAACGGGGCGAAAGTAACGCCATCCGCGAGCTGAATAACTCCGGACCCGCAACGGAGTCCAGAGGCACCAGGACGCCTCCCGCCTCGACGATCGCTATCATCAACACCACCGCCGCGACATCCACACGAACGGCAAACAGAACCCGTTCCCCGGGCTCCAGCCCGGCGGCCGTAAACCCGCGTGACATAACACGAATTTTTTGCAGCAACTGTCGTCTTGAAAGTCCACGGCCGTTCGCATCCATGATAGCCGGGGCATCCGGTGCGTCCCCACACCGGGCTTCCAGCTTTTGGAGCAGCGTGATCGATGTCATGAGTCAGGCAAGGCTTGGATCACCAGCCGTGCATAGGCCGGTATCAGGGCACCGATCGAAGCACGCCGCTTCACGACGCGAAACTCTCGCCCGACACCGACCATGGCACTCAATGCCGCCTTGAGTTCGCGTTGCGCCAGATTGAACCCCGCACAGCGGTGTGGCCCGGCGCCGTACCACAGTCGGGCGGCGCGTGGATTGTGCATTCGGGTGATATCGAACCGATCCGGATCCGGAAACAGCTTTTCGTCTCGAGCCAGGTTGTGGGTGAGGATCACCAGGCGAGTGCCGGCTGTCAGTCGGTGGCCTTGTACGATCGTATCGCGCTGTACTATGCGTACGGTGCCTGGCAGAGGGGTGATGAACCTCAGTCCTTCATCGATTGCCCGTGGTATGCCGGTCGGATCTTTCCTGAGCTGCGCGAACGCGCCACTATCCACCAGCAACGCAATGATTCGCGGCAGCGCAGCGCTGATCGTCAAGGTTCCGCCAATAATATAAATCAGCAGCAGGCCCACCGCCTCATCGAAGGTGAATCCCAACGTCTGCAATCGGTCCGCCAGAGAAGATGGGAGAGCGGAACGTTCGTATCCCTCACGGAAATAGGCGGCAAGCCGCTCGCGGTCCGCCAACGCGATGCGTGCCTGCCTCCTGGAAGGATCACGGAATCCCAGTACGGATGCCAGGCGCTCGCTCAGCCTGACGATTTCGTGGCAGGCTTCCTCTTCTTGTGTCACCGGAGGCGCAATTCCCACCACGTCGAAAGCGATGCGACCGCTCCAGCCACGGGTGAAATGTACCAGATCTACGCAATCGCCCCGGGCTAACCGCGCGCACATCGACGCCAGATCGCCACCACGGCAACGTACGAGCATGTCGGCTCGAGCGGGTGCCAACACGTCTGCAATTGCGGTGCGCAGGCAGCGATGGTCGTCGCCGTCCATGTTACCGAGCGCCATTGGTCCGAGGGCAGCCGTCATTGCCTGAGCGAAACTCCCGGTACCGTTTTTGCTGAAGTCGCGATCGCGGCGAAGGATCTCGCGCGCGCATTCAGCGTCGCTGACCATGACGCCCAATCCCGGGACCTTCCAAAGAAGGCCGGCACGCCGCGCCAACCGCGCCAGCACCCACAACAGCGGATGTGCAGAGAAATGCAGCACCGACTCGTGAAGCTGCGCGCTCAACGGACGTCCACCACTTCGGGTTGGTAGCCGCGGTTGCGGTACCAACGCAGAGTGTTGATGACACCATAGGCGTGCACGCGCCTCGCCGAATTACGAACGATGATATCGGGTCGTCGCGCGGCGCGTGTCGTGATAGTGCGCACTGTTTCCGACAGCACCTGATCCTCATTCAGCTCTTCGAGCGTACTGCGCGGGAAACCGCCGCTGCGTTCGTAGAGGGAAGCGCTGATCGCAAGATTGTTCCCTGCGGCCATGAAATAGGGATAACGGAATTGCGGTCCCCGTCGGTGGATCTTTCCGTAATTTTCGGCGATCCACAACATCATCGCGATCAGCAGACGCCAACCTGCTGTCAGCGATTGCTCGTCGTTTCGCGGCAGAATTCTGCCAGCGACGAATTCAAGGGCGTCGTCTGAGAGCGCCACCTTCAGATTTTGTATCCAGTCCGGATCTGGCAGGCAGTCGGCGTCTGTCCGTGCAATCCACTCAGCACCTTGTGCGATGGCGAAACGGAAACCGGTGTCCGAAGCCGCGCCGGTACCTTTTGTCGGCTCGTGCAGCAGTTGTATGGACATTTCGTGGTGTTGGCGGGCGAAATCTTCGGCCAGCGTTACGCTCCCATCCGTGCTGCAGTTGTCCACCAGGATCAGCGAAAAATCACCATCCAATTGATCCGCGAGTGCCTGCAGAGTCGCCAGCATGCCGCGCTCTTCGTTGTAGAAAGGGACCACGACGAACAGCCGTTGGTGATCTGTGCGCGCGTTCAGTTTACTCACAGGTCAATCATCACGATGCCAATGCTGATGCCACTGGCGAGACCAAGACACATGACGCGATCGCCGGGTCCAATCGCGCCACGCTCAAACGCGCGCGCCATGGCAACAGGAATGGATGCTGCAGCCATGTTGCCGAGATCCGCTATGGTCACTTCGACCAGGTCGAGGGGAATACCACTCTCGGACAACATGTCGTGCAGGTACGGCAGGGAAACCTGGTGTACGAAAATGCGTTGGAAATCCGTAAATCTGACATCAGCCTCCCGCATGACGCGTTGCAGAAACGGCAGACCCGTGTCCCTGAACGCTACTTTGAGGCGAGGGCCGTCAGCGCGTATATAGGTATGCTCGTCCCCGCGCGGGTGCATTGAGCCACCCCCGGAAACCGTGGTGAGGCTCCAGTACTCGCTGACGGCCGAGAAATTTCGATAAAAAATGCCGGTTTCATGATCGGCCGGCGTAAAAAGTGCCGCTGCCCCTGCATCTCCCATCGTGTAACCGGGTAAATTGCATTTGAACTCTTCCGGATTCGCAGGATCCCAGGCGATACCACGCGAATTCACTTCGCCCACTGCAACAAGCACGGTATGACAGGTACCGCCTAATATGAGTGCTTCCGCCAGCTGCACTCCGTTCAGGAAACTGTTACAAGCATTCTTGACATCGAATACGGGGCAACTGGTTCCGAGTTTTGTTTGAACGATGTGCGCCGTGGCAGGCTCGGTCAAATCCTGTCCGGCTGCGGCGAAGATGAGTAGATCCACCTCTGCCAGAGCGACATTTGCCTCATTCAGCACTCGCTGGCATGCCTCCACGGCAAGGTCCGAACACTGCACATCATCCGCTGCAACTCGCCGTTCACGAATACCGGACATGGCTTCGATCAGCCCTCTGCGAGGTGTGTAGCCGCCACCGGAGCGCGATACGATCTCTTCAACCTCTGCGCTGCTGCGGGCAGTTGCAGGCAGCGCGCCTGCCACGCCCAGCAACCGTACCTGTCTCATGAGAACTTCCCAGGCAACGGTGCCACCGTGTATAGCTTCTTGGCGATCCGACCTGTTATAGACGTTCGGTTGACCGCTGCACAATGACTAATGTTCATCTTCTTCCCTGAATCGAGCCATGGAAGTTGTTATTGTACAGTTGGAGAGCGAAAACAGTCCTGACGTTAGCCTGATGTTTCCTTAGGAAGGCTTAGGACGTCGATAACCAGACAGGGCATTGAGGGAGTCCATGCGAACTGTCTTGATCATTTTTTTCTTGTTGCTGGCGGGCTTTTGTATTGCCGAGCCGCAGGCACAGTGGAAGCAGGAAAATCCGAAGTTAGCGGATGAATGTCCCGATTGGGAATCCGATTCGAGAGCAACGGCCGATGGGAAGAGTTCGAAGGAAAAACGGTCACCAGAGGAACCTGGCGGCTGCGTGAGCACCGAGACTTGTACGTCGTTGACTTGTCTGAAACGCCAGGCTGAGAAGGACTGGTCGGAAGCATGTGTAGCCAACCGGACCGCGCGGTATGGGAATACTGTCTACAACAGGGCGGGAATAGTTGCAGCCTGTAACAAGGCTGCGCGCAGAGCGAACTCCTGACGAGCCGAAGCCTTCTACCTCGCGGGGTCGGTGGGCGAGCACCGAAGGCGAGTGCTCATCTTAGCGTTGTCGAATGACGATTAGTGGCCGTGGTGATGGGTATGGCCGGCGGCGTGATGTGCCGCGTCGATCGATCCGCCACCGCCGCTATAGCTGCGACTATGACCTTGATTGGACGACCCTGAATAAGCTTGTCGTTGTGAGGGGGCATAGTCGCCCGAGGCGCTATGTATGTACAGAGCGACCGACGTGAGCCATTTGCAGGATGTTCAGACAACCCGGGTAGTCGCCAATCTGTTCGCTGTCCTGTGCGGCACTGAGCAGTGCGGGGAAATTCGCTGAGCGATGGTATCGCATCCGGTGGCCATTGGCCGCGAGCACCTTGGTCTCTTTCTCGATGTTGGCGCGGCAAGCCTGATCCATGGGGAGGTTTGCACATCCCGCCATCGACAACACCAGAAATAATCCAGACGCCACTAAGTGGGTGGTTTTCATACCGACCTCCGCAGGAGCCTTTGGAGTACCAATTTAGCGCTGGACGACGGCGTTTCCAGGATTGAACTTACCCACCGCCTGGATCGAATTTCGGGGTACAGAGCCGCCGTTCAGGAGATCGATCCGCACCCGTTGATACCGTAATCGACGCTTGACCTCGTCCATTTCAAACCCCGGAACGGGTCGAAAGATCCTGCATCGGCGCTTTTAGCCACTGGGTTGGCTCTGTACGATAGCCGTGGACACTCATCCAGGATCTACGATGCGTTATGGCTTTACGCGGCTCTTATTGTTGTTGCTGTTTTGTCTGCCAAGTGGCGTTCATGCCGATGACGCGGGTCGCCTGCATGATCTGTTCGATCGCGAGTGGGCTTTCCGTGTGTCGGAAAACCCGTTATTGGCGACGTCTGTTGGGCGGCATGAGTACGACGATCGCCTGCCGGTCATCGGATCTGTCGATCAACGCCGGCGTGGGGAAACCTGGCGCGGGTTTCTAGCCGAGCTTCGGCGGATGGACCGCGCCGAGCTCAGTGTGGGTGACCGGGTGAACTACGACATCTTCGAGCAGCAGCTGGAAGTGTTGGTGGCCGAAATTGAATTTCGTAGCTACGAAATACCCCTCAACGCCGATTCGGGTTTTCACATGAGCTTCGCCCGGTTGCCGGTGAACGTTCCCCTTCGCACCGCAGCCGATTTCGAGAACTACTTGAGCCGATTGCGGGCGTTTCCAAAATATATGGACCAGCAGATCGCCAACATGCGAGCCGGTATGGATCGGAACTTCGTTCTACCGGCGGTCGTGTTGGAAGGATACGAGGCGACTATTGCCGTACACGTCGTCGGAGATCCCGCCGACAGCGTTTTCTTTCGCCCGTTTCACGATATGCCCGCAAGCATTCTGAAGAGTACCCGGGAGGCGCTCAACCTACAGGCTTTGGTCGTCATCGAAGCTGACGTAGTGCGGGCCTATTCGCGCTTTTTCGAGTTCATGGTCGACGAATACATCCCTCAGGCTCGAACCGACATCGCGGCAAGCAGCCTGCCGAACGGAAACGCCTATTACGCTCAGCAGATTCGCCAGTACACCACGCTCGACATGACGGCGCAGGAGATCCACGCCCTGGGTCTCGAGGAAGTGGCGCGCATCCGTGTGGAGATGCTCGAGGTCATCAGCGAGGTGGGCTTCGAGGGCGGATTTCAGGCGTTCCTCGGTCATCTGCGCACCGATCCGATTTTCTACCCGAAAACGGCGCAAGAGTTGATGCGGTATGCGGCCTATCTTGCCAAGAAGATGGATGCGCAGTTACCGAAGCTCTTTCGAACGTTACCGCGACTGCCTTACGGCGTGGAACCCGTGCCTGAGTCGATCGCGCCGAAATACACAACGGGCCGGTACGTGACCGCGCCGTTTGGTAGCACACGTGCCGGTACCTACTGGGTCAATACCTATGCGCTGGATAAACGTCCGCTGTACAACATGGAGGCGTTGACCCTGCACGAGGCCGTACCCGGCCACCACATCCAGATTGCGCTTGCCAACGAAATAGAAGATCTGCCTGCCTTCCGCCGCTTTTCGTACCTGTCCGCATTCGGGGAGGGGTGGGGATTGTATGCCGAGTGGCTGGGTCTCGAAGTGGGCTTTTATACTGACCCATACAGCAACTTCGGCCGGTTGAGTTACGAGATGTGGCGCGCCTGCCGGTTGGTGGTGGATACCGGGATGCACGCCCTGGGCTGGACTCGTCAGCAGGCCATGGATTACCTGGCCGCGAACACGGCCCTTGCGCTCCACAACATCCGCACCGAAATCGATCGTTACATTTCCTGGCCGGCGCAGGCGCTTGCCTACAAACTCGGCGAAATGAAGATCAAATCGCTGCGACGCAAAGCCGAGCGGGTGCTCGGATCCAGGTTCGACGTACGGGATTTTCATGATGCCGTGTTGCTGCAGGGCGCCGTGCCGTTACCGGTATTGGAGCGTCAGGTCGAGGAATGGATATCGGCGACTTTGCGGTAGGGTTGTTGTCGGGCGTGATCCAACTTTTCGATTCCACGCTTGCACGTCATGGAGAGATGACCAGAACCAACCAGATACTGGCTACCAGCAGGGTCAGCGAACTGCACAACAGCCAACACTCCGTACGGGACAACGGATCCTTGTCATCTTCAAATTTCGGTCGGGCATCGGCTGGTAACATGTCCATCTCCGGCGCAGACAAGTCAAAGTAGCGGGCGAGAATCGAATCGTAAATGACTCGTTCTAGTCATCCGAAGCCGTGCCGAACAATCGCGGTGGTTCCATATTGTAGAGGGAATGTATACTCGTTGAGCCTAAAACGATCCATTACCTGAGGATAAGCCCATGCTGTTGGCTCGCTCCCTTAACAGAAAGTTCAACAACCTGTTCGTTTCCAGTTGCGTACTCTTATTGCTCGTTGCCGCAGGCGCCGAAGGTGATATCAAGCGAACCGACTCCGGCCGGCCGGATCTCTCCGGTACTTACGACGTTGCGACGCTTACGCCGTTCGAGAGGCCTACGGCGTTTGGCGACAATCTGTATCTGAGCGTGGAGGAGGCTGAGAAGATCTCGCAGGAGGAGCGGGTTCGTATTGCAGAGAGCTCCCAGGACAGTGACCCAACCCGCGAGGCGCCTCCCGAAGGAGGGGATGGTTCGCCCGGTGCCTCTGGTAACGTAGGTGGGTACAACTCCTTCTGGATCGATCGTGGCACCGACGCTTTTTCCGTCGACGGCAAGTTTCGGACCTCCATTGTCATTGATCCAAAAAATGGCCGGATGCCACCGATGACGCCTGCCGCACAGAAAGAGCGAGCAAAACTGTTCGCCGGGTTCCTTCGTACCAATGACGGTACCGCATGGTGGCTGGACAAAGAGGGGCCAGGGCCCTATGACAACATGGAGCAGCGCAACAGCGCCGAGCGTTGCCTGCTCGGGTTTACCGGCGCGGCGCCGACTTATCCCAGTCTCTACAACAACTTCAAACGGATCGTGCAAACCGAGGATCATGTGTTGGTGTTGATCGAGATGGTGCATGACGCGCGCATCGTCCGAATGAATTCCGAGCATCCTCCCGCCGACATACACAAGTGGTTGGGCGATTCGATTGGCTGGTGGGAAGAGGATACGTTAGTCGTCGAAACCACTAATTTTCATCCTGAGGCCGCTGGATTCCGGGGAGGTTCGGTAAACACCCGCGTCGTCGAGCGTTTCACCGCGCAGGAAGACGGCAACGTGCTCTACAACTTCACGATGTACGACGATACGGTGTGGACGGCGCCCTGGACCGGTGAGTACATCTGGCGGTTGAGCGAGCAGAAGGTATACGAGTACGCCTGCCACGAAGGCAACTATGCGCTCGGCAACATCATGCGCGGGGCTCGGATACTGGAAAAGGATGCAATGGCCGCAAGAAACAGCGAAAGTGACTGACGACCATCGGGCACGAAAACGGCTGGTTGGCGCTTGCTAGCCTGGATTATTCATGAAGAAGCGTAGCGAGGTTGGGTCGAGGGCAATTCGCAAGCGAATTGCTAAGCAGTTTGCGAAGCAAACTGCCAGAGTAGTAAGACGCCGGGCCTCGCAGGCTGGGTGC
>JACZXA010000108.1 GCA_022571865.1 Pseudomonadota bacterium | reverse complement strand
GTTGACCACTGTTCTGGATGTCAAGATCAGGGAGTATCCGACTCACGCAGTGAACAAGCCGGTGGCCGTAATCCCCAACTGCACGGCTACGCGGCACATCCACTTCACACTCGACGGCAGTGGCCCTGCATTGTTTGAACCGCCGGACTTGACCGAATGGCCGGATATCGCCTTCGAGCTCGGTGATGATGTACGACAGGTGAACCTGGATACGCTCACGCCGAAAGAGGTTCAATCCTGGAAAGCGGGTGACACGCTGTTACTGTCCGGGAAATTACTAACGGGCAGGGACGCGGCCCATAAACGACTGATCGAGATGATGGACCGGGGAGAGAAACTGCCCGTAGATCTAACCAACCGGGTCATTTACTACGTTGGTCCGGTAGATCCTGTGCGTGATGAGGTGGTTGGCCCTGCGGGTCCGACGACGGCCACCCGAATGGATAAGTTCACTCGCGTGATGCTCGAGAAAACCGGACTTATCGGCATGATCGGCAAAGCGGAGCGGGGCACGATGGCTATCGATGCCATCCGCGACAACAAAGCGGTATCTATGATTGCTGTTGGTGGGGCCGCCTTTCTGGTAGCCAAAGCCATCGTTAAATCGACGCCGGTAGCCTTTGCTGATCTCGGCATGGAAGCGATCAAGGAATTTGAGGTCAAGGATATGCCGGTGACCGTGGCTGTGGATGCCACGGGTACTTCGGTGCACATAGAAGGTCCAAAAGTCTGGTCTGCAAATATTGCGAATCGCATTGCTGCGGAGAATATCTAGCCCGGAAATTGCACGAGGACCCAGAGCTTGACCGGGTCAGCTTACCTTTGCGGTAAGGTTCGCTTCTTTTCCGGCTAATTCCCCGCAGGCGCATGCAATCGCGTCAGCCGTCTTGCGTGGGTCGTGACGTATCACAGACGTTCGTGACATAACGTCGGTTTCGAAAACAAAGCGAACTCCAAGGTCGCTCAAACTGGCTCGATCGACTACTACCTGTGCGGCGTGTTCTACTCGATAGCTGTGGCTGAGTTGTGGCGGTATTCGACCTCTGTGAGCGATCACGGCGTCAGGTACGCGGCCTGCGTAGGCCGCAATCTCCTCCACGTGTTTTGTTGCGGTCCAGGAATCTGTTTCTCCATGTTTGGTCATCAGATTTACCACGTACAACATGGGTGCCGAAGAACGAGAGATGGCGTCGGTAATGCCCGAAACCAGAAGGTTCGGAACGATCGACGTATAAATGTCCCCTGGCGCGATGATCAGATAATCCGCGTCTTCGATTGCCGTCAGGGCTTTTTCGTTTGCCTGGACCGCGGGATCCAGAAACACCGAGGTGATCGACGGAAGTGCTCCCGTTGTGCACTGCGCACTGCGCAGGTTGATGTCAGATTCCGTGCGGACGATTTCGCCGGTGGAAAGCACCGCGTTCAAATGCGTACTCGACAGTGTTACCGGGATGACCTTTCCGCGGATGTTCAACAACCGGGACATTCCTTCAATCGCCTGCTCCTCGCTTCCCAGTATCTTGGTTAGCGCGAGTATCATCAGGTTGCCGATGTTGGCGCCGTGGTAGGGCGCCTCGTCCAGACGGTACGAAAACAGGTCCCGCAGTAGATCGGTCTCCTGAGAGAGCGCGATCAAGCACTGTCGGACATCGCCGGGTGGGAGAACCCCATATGCATCACGCAGCACGCCGGAGTGGCCTCCTGAATCCATCATCGAACAGATGGCCGAAATGTCGACATTGAGGTTCGATCTCAGTCCACTGAGGATGCTGAAGGACCCGGATCCCCCGCCGATTACCACGAGCTTGGCCGGAGCATGATCGGACGATCTTCGGTCGATCTTCGATACCTCAAAGTTTTTCGCTGTATGCACCGATCGTGTCTCCAGACGGGTTCAGCCAGTGACACTGGCAAGACCTGAATTCTAGAGGTCTAATCGGGGTGAACTGTTAGCAGGATGTAACGCGTATTCGTGGTTTTGCGATCATTTCCAGCGATCTGCGTACGGGGTCTTAGCGCAAAACCTTTCGGTTCGAGAACGACTCACTGGGTTCCTTTCTCTATCGAATGCTCAAGGAAAGCGAAGTAGTGGCCCGCGTTTACGACCTTCCATTCGGGATCCGAGATACATCTCGGGAGCTATCGAAGGAAATACGCTGAAAATTTCTCAGAATAATGAGAGCATTATTCCGCCTTGTGGAATGCACAAGCAGCGCAAGCCGGGATTGTTCATGAACAATCGAAGCCGGCTGGAATAGCTGGGAATCAGCTTAATGGCGGAACAGACCTTCGATCACTGCCCGAACTGCGGGAACGAACGCAATGCGCGGTTCTGTCCCAACTGTGGGCAGAACGACAGGAACTACCTGCGCTCTCTGTTTCCGGTTTTGTGGGAAATCGTTCGGGAGGCCTTCGAGATCGATGGGCGATTATTCAAGAGCTTGCGCCTGCTGTTGACGCGCCCGGGAGAGCTTTCTATCGAGTTCTCCGAGAACCGCCGGGCGCAGTACATGTCCCCGATTCGCATGTATCTGTTCGTCAGCATCCTGTTCTTTTTCACACTTTCGCTCCACACCGAAATTGCTCCGATGGACCATAGGGAGGCCGTTGGAGCCGAAGCCCATGCGGGGGTCGTGCTGGATGATGACAATATCGAACTGTTCAAGACCCTGTTGTCGGCTGATAACCGTGAGAAGGTGGATCGCATCGTCGCCAGCAAGGATGGGTTCGCGCGTATCATGCTGATTGCAACGGCTAACGAGTTTGCCGAAGCACCTGAAGAGTCAAGGGATATCGATGAGACGGCCCGCTTTCTGGTCGGCCAGTTCATTGAGGTACTCGATAGTCCCGAGGTGGCGCTTGACAAGCTGATGGACAATCTGCCTATCGCGCTTTTTCTTCTGTTGCCCGTGTACGCGGTTTTGTTGCAATTTTTTTATCTGGGGAGCGGTCGTTTTTACGTAGAACATCTTATTTTCGGCGTGTACCTGCATACGTTGTCGTTCTTGCTTTTCACGTTACAAATGGTGCTTCCTGACGGAATTACCGCCGTCTCGACGGTGTCGTCCTTCCTGCCCCTGGTATTTCTGGTTTACTACTTTTTAGCACTGAAACGGTACTACGGTCAGAGTGGTGTCATTACTACGCTCAAGTTCGTTGGCTTGTTAATCTCCTATTCGATTATGCTAATCCCCAGCCTGCTGCTGGTGATGGCCACCACCTTCTGGCTGTTGTAGTACTCGTATCCCAATAATAACGGGGCTCCAGAAGCCCTCGACTGAAACATCCGGCAGCTCGCGCCCTGGGTGCCAGGTGTCTGTATTCTGCTCAGAAATGACGCAAACAAGCTATATATTGTCATAATATCGCAATGGGATCTGGTAGGTTACTTCGGAGGATCCATCAGGAGACGATCATGCCGACGTACTTTCGCCATTTCGCCATTTCGCAATAAACGCCGACGATGTTCAGCGCGCTAAACAGTTTTATGAGCAGGCGCTTGGTCTGAAGTTCACCCCGGGGGACCGCCCAACTTCTATCAGATAAAAAATGTTGGCGATGGCGTTCAAGGTGCATTGCAGGAACGTCGTGAGCTCGTGCCCGGCAAGCGGACGAACACCTTTGAAACCTCGTTCGGGGTCGACGACATAACCGAGACGATCGCAGCGATCGAAGCCAACGGTGGCAAGATCGTCATGCAGCCGTTTCGCATAGAGGGTGTTGGCGAGCTGATTTACTTCGAAGACACCGAAGGCAATATTTGCGGCGCCATGGAGTACGAACACGGACTGTGGGACTAGGCGTTGCTCAGGACAAGACGGGGGATGGTTTCGACGTCCGCTCCCTGGCGGTAAGCTATCGAGACGGATTCACCATCGGTGAACACCTTCATCCGTGGGGACAACTCGTTTATGGGATCAGCGGAGTGATGCGGGTCTCGACCGCCGATACTGTCTGGTTCGTCCCGCCGACTTGTGCCATTTGGCTCCCCCCAAGGCGAACGCACAGAATTGTCATGCAGGGCGACGTTGCCCTGCGCACGCTATATCTTGCGTCCGGGCGAACCCGGGACCTTCAAGATGAGGTCATGGCACTCGAGGTCTCGCCATTGCTGCGTGAACTCATCCTGCACATTCTAAGGTTGAGCATGCTCGATCCGCGCATTGCCGAGCACGATAAGCTGGCGGGTGTACTAACGGACCTCATCGCGAGTGCACCACCAGGTAAGCTGCGCCTGCCGATGCCAACTGATCCCCGAGCCTGCGTGGCGGCACAGTGGTTTCAGACAAATCCTTCGGAGCGGCATGATCTAAGCACTGTGGCGAGGCGTTGCGGTTGCTCGCTCCGCACCCTGCAGCGGCTTTTTGTCCGGCAAACGGGTATTTCCATGGAAGCCTGGCGGCAGAAGGTGCGGCTCATTAATGGCGTGGGTTGCTTGAGCGGCGGGTCCAACGTTACCGAGGCTGCCCTTGCCTGCGGTTATGACAGCACGAGTGCCTTCATCGCGGTTTTCAAGAAACAGTTTGGCGTGACACCCGGGCGGTACTCGGGAGTTTCGGCGGGTGGCGGAGCCGTTGCAGTGCAAGATCGCTGCGTACGAGTTTACTCATGAAGCAAGGTTTGCACATAGGTAGTAAAAAAATGTCAGAATTACCGCGGGATCACGAAAAAAGCGGAACAGGATGATTACCCGGCGATCGGCCTTGATATTGGGGTCCAGTGCAATGGCTCTGGGTGGTATATCACGTATTGCGTGGGCGAGCGATGAAGTACTCAAACAAGCGGTTGTGGATTCCGATCTTATTTATCTCACACCGATTCGTTCCGACGGTAGTGAAAGCCGTTGTCAGGCCGAAGTGTGGTTCGTTGCCGACGGCGAAGATCTCTACGTGGTAACGGATTCCAGCACATGGCGCGCGCACGCGCCCCGGATTGGTCTCGATCGTGCTCGCGTCTGGGTCGGCGAGGAGGGCGTGTGGACTGACTCGGGCGGTAAATATCGATCCCTGCCGCAACTCGAAACCCTCGTGAACTATGTCCGGGCAGCGGATGTCCAGGAACGTATTCTCAACCGGTTTGGCGACAAATACACAATCGAGTGGGTGATCTGGGGTCCCAGATGGCGCAAGGGCTTAGCCGATGGATCACGCGTGATGTTGCGCTACCGACCTACCGCGGTCTAGTCCGAGAGTCTGAAGGAGCTTGCAATGAGCTACGAATTCGTTGATTACGAAGTAGTCAATCGGGTCGCGCGGATTACCATGAATCGTCCAGATCAGCGCAATGCGCAGAGTCGGCGATTGCTCGAGGAACTCGATGAGGCGTTTGCAGCCGCAACCGAAGACAGAGATGTGTACGTCATCGCGTTGTTCGGTTCCGGTGAACATTTTTCCGGGGGTCACGATCTCGGCTCGGCCGACGAACTGGCGGACCGGGAGGAACGGCCCTTGCAGGCAGGTGTACGTGGACGCTTTGATCACTCACGTACACAGTTTGTGGAACGAACCATGCGTTGGCGCAATATTCCAAAACCCACCATTGCCGGTGTCCAGGGTTACTGCATTTTCGCCGGGTGGATGATCGCTTCCGCGATGGACATCATCTACGCTGCAAAAGACGCGATGTTTCTCGGCTCGAACTTCCAGTTTTTCAACATTCCATGGGACATCCATCCGCGTAAAGCCAAAGAACTGCTCTTTGAGAGCCGGTTCATCGACGGCGAGGAGGCGAAGGAGTTGGGGTTGGTAAACCGAGTATTCGCCGAAGATGAATTACGTTCCGCCGTCATCGATTACGCCGAGCGGATCGCAAAAAACGATCCATTCCAGTTGCGGATGATGAAGATGGCAGTCAATCAGATGCAAGATACACAAGGGTTTGCCGGGCACATCAATGCCGCACACACCATGCATATGCTCTCGTCAGGAGGGGAGCGTGACCCGGATTTTGCGCTCACGGTTCCCGAGGGTGCACGCCGGCCGATGGTGGAGCGAGCGTTCGAACACTTCCAGTTGAACAAGAACAGGTTGAAGGAGACCCCTGGACCCTCCAACCGCTCCGACCCGTCATTTAAAACACAGTTCCTCAAAGCGGACATAGAACAAGACCAGAAATAATTCCGCTTGGTGCCGAGGGTGTGTGAAAACTCGTTAGTGATTTAGAATAGGACTTTCCAGCGTTAGGAAGTCGGATGAGAGGATTTATCGAAGGAGTGCATCGAGACCCGTCCACTCTCTTTCCCGAACGATTCGATGATTAGGTCGGTGAAGACAGCCCGGTACGGGTTATCGATGTTTTCATCGATGGCTTGGACATCTCCGATTTAGGAGCAGTGAATAATCGCGATAAGAACTACACGCGTACCAAGATGAAACGGCGACTGGCGGACGTTGAAGCCAGTATTGATCGATACCTGGGCGAGTTGGACAGTGCTGATGAGGCTGCTCCAGTTGAAGAGACACAACGAATCAAAGATAGGGTTAAAGCACTCACCGAGGAGATGGAGCGACCAAAAAAGCTCAAAGTCCGGATGCTTAAGGCACCGGACCAACAACTGTCGCTGACCGACCCTGACGCCCGATCCCTGAGGCACAGAGTCTGGGGTTGTCGGCTACCACGTACAGACGGCGGTGGATACGCAACATCATCTGATCGTTACCCACGAGGTCACCGATGCCTTTAGTAATCGACGACAACTGGCAAATGATACTCATCGGAATTGGTGGTCTGGTTTGCCGGACAGGTTTCGTGCCAGTCGGACCATACCTCGGGCCACTGTTCCTCGCACACGGAATCAACGACTCGCCGGGATTCGTCGCCTTGTACGCGGCTTGATCCAAGTCTGACGGTATTCCAGCATCTTCGGACCGGTATGGTGCGGGTATCTGCGATCCCTTCATCGTTGCTGAAGGACTTCAATGATGGGGCACTCAGGGACATCTTCACCCGAACACTGGGCGGAGAGATCACGCAAGCTTCGCTCCATCTTTTTCAGATCAGTCAACTTCGAGCGAATATCTCGCAGATGGACTTCGGCTATGTGTTTTACCCGCTCACACGAGACCTGCTCTCCGTCAACGATGGACAGGAGTTTTCGTATCTCATCCATCGAAAAGCCGAGCTCGCGACAACGTCTTATGAATACGAGACGCTCCACCATGGCGGCCGTATAGAGGCGATGACCGCCTTCGGTACGTCCAGGTAACGGGAGCAGCGATTCTTTTTCATAGTACCGAATGGTCTCGATCTTGCAGCCAGTGCGGGCAGCGACCTTACCTATGGTGATCCGGTGAGTGAAGTGATTGTTGGACATGGGAAGTATTTCTCCGGTATCTGTAGTAACTACAGATAATACACTGGCAATACCGATTCGGTAGTGCGAACTCGGAAGTCCGATATCGTTACCTCAGAAAAGAAGGACTCGACTTGAAACAATCCGATCCGCTCAAATTGGTTGATGCTGGAACGTTGGTTCGACCCGGCCTTGTTGCAGAAACTCCCAGACCCGTTGAACCGGGGCCGCGAGATGTATTGCTTTGCTAACCTCGTTCATTGGTCGGCCTCCACCATGGATTTGAGTTTGGCGAGTTTGCGGTCCCAGAAGTCCTCATAGGTTCTGACCCAGTCAGACAGCGGTGCCAGACCGGCACCATTGAAGCACTGCACATGCCGTCGGCCCTCTTTTCTCTCGATGACCAGCCCGGTTTCTCGAAGTACCCGCAGGTGTTTGGAAATCGCCGGGCGCGTCAAGCCGAATCCCCCCGCGATTTCGTTGACCGTCCGGTCCTGTTGGGCCAGCAACGCGATAATCTGGCGGCGGGTTGGATCGGCAATAGCAGTGAATGGATCGATCACGATATGTAACTTTTGGTTCACATGTTGACAGGATGATATGTGAACCAAGAGTTACATGTCTAACCCCTTGTGGGTGCCTGTGCGCGGTCGTTTTCTGGGGACCGCAACTGTTGCAGGTTGAAAGGAGGCACTTCGCCGGAACAAGATTGTCAGCTATGCGATCGGGGTATTTTCGGTGTTCAACGAGCATGAACGGCGCACTACCGAGTCCCGGTCTGTCCAACAACCCACCATGAGCTGCTTTCGGGTCTGTTCAAACTTGTACTGTCAGCGCCTGCAAACGCTGAAGGGCGTCCGAGGCTAGTTGCCGGGTCAAGTCTCCCGCACCGATTTCCCGACCAAGGCTTGCTGCTTGTCCCGACCAGAGTGATGAAAAGTCGGTACTGCCAGTCGCCTCCGCTTTTGCCTTCAGCGGCGCCAACGCCCCGCCTGCGGTGGGGAATGCCGGTGCCTGTTTCGACATGGGCCCGATTTCCCGCATGATTCGGTTCACTATTCCCCGCGCCGGTCTACCCGTAAACACATTGGTCAACGCGGTCTGATCATCCCGTGCGCCAGCTAACATCGCGCGATGTAACTCGGTAATCAACGATTCCGGGGTAAAGAGAAATGCGGTGCCTATTTGCACACCCGCCGCACCCAGGGCGAAGGCCGCTGCCACGCCTCGACCATCGGCAATCCCTCCGGCCGCAATTACGGGTACTTTTACGGCATCGACAACCTGCGGTATCAATGCAACAGTCCCTGGCTGGGAAGCAAGGTTGTCCGTCAGAAACATACCGCGATGGCCGCCCGCTTCGTATCCCTGGGCGATAATTGCGTCGCAACCCCGATCCTGCAGCCACCGCGCTTCTTCTACCGTGGTTGCCGAGCTGAGCACGGTACAACCGGACGCTTTAACCCGCTGAAGCAACGACTGATCGGGTAGTCCGAAATGAAAGCTCACAACTTCCGGTTTGAACTCTTCGACAACCTCGCACATCCGTTCGTCAAACGGCGCCCGGCCAAAGCTGGCAACAGACGCGGATTGTTCGATCCCGAGTTCCGTGTAGTACCCGGCTAAGTGTTCCTGCCAAGCTCTGTCGCGATCTGGATCGGGTTCAGGCGGAGTCTGGCAGAAGAAGTTGACGTTCAACGGATTGGTCGTACGTTGTTTGATTACCCCGATCTCTTCTCTTGCTTTGGCGGCGTTGAGTAAGGCGCAAGGCAACGAACCGAGGCCGCCGGCAATGCTGACAGCGATAGCCATCTCCGATCCGCTTGCGCCAGCCATAGGTGCCTGAATGATCGGCAATTCGATACCGAGAAGTTCGAGTAACCGTTGGTCAGGCCAGTTCATACGTAGTGCAACCAGTGTTCGAACTCCGGGTCTTTACCCGCTTTGATCTCGCGCAGGCGCGTTTTCAACCTGCCGCTCACCGTCCCCATTTCACCGTTGCCGATGGTTCTGCCATCGATTTTCACCACCGGCCAGACCCCGATTGAGGAAGCCGAGAGGAATACTTCACTGGCACGATAGAGATCTTCCTCCACCAGTTCTTCCTCCCGGCAGCCGATGCCCATGGATGGCGCCATTTCCATGATGCTCGCCCGGGTGATGCCGAGTAACACCTTTTGTGCTGGAGGTGTGGCCAGGTCGCCGTTTTCGTCGACGATGAAGATGTTTGAAGTCGGCGCTTCAGCCACGTTGCCCCGGGCATCGAGCAGGATGATGTCGTCGAAGCCTTCTTTGCGCGCCTTCCATTTTTCGATCATCGGAGAAGTGTAATTTGCGGCAACCTTCGCCTGAGGTGGAATGATGTCTTCACGCCGGTTGCTGATATCGCGGGCAATCTTGAGTGAAAGCCTCGCGGCCGAGTGAAATACACCCTGGTTTTTGTCGATGATGTCCACTTGGCTGTCGTAGGCCGCGATCAGTACCGAAACAGTGGGATCTTGCGGAACGAGTTCCACTTCCACGGACGGAATGATTGCACTGATCTTGAGGGAGACCGCGCCGGGATTCTGGCGCACCGTTTCCTCACAGGCTTCGATCAACTCTTCCCGGGAATAGGTCAGTGGTAAGCCGGTAATTCTACAGGTGGTGATGAGTCGGTCGATGTGTGATGTCAGCCGAAATACTGCCGTTCCTTTATCGGTGTAGTGAACGCTGGTGTAGTCGAAGGCAAGAGATCCTCGCTGCAGGCTTTGTGAAAGAACGTGTACGGTGGCTGCTTCCCATTCGATGAAGTCACCGTCGCGCCATATTTTTCTAGACATAACTATTCCGCAACTCCCCAGAAAGCGCCCGTTGGCCAGGACACCGTATTTCCGTCATAACATAAACCCGGTTCACGATCACGCTCGAGCAGCAGGGGGCCGTCGAGGTCGACAAAACGGGCAGTCTGCGTCGTTTCCGATTTTTGTGTCAGCAGTAACGCGGGTGCCATGCTCAGCGAAGTCGCAACCATACACCCGATCATGATCTCCAGACCCAGTGTCTCAGCGCGATGTTTTACTCCCAGGGCGTTTGTCAGTCCCCCGGCTTTGTCGAGCTTGAGGTTGATTACCTGATACTTTCTGGCGAGTTCGGCGAGATCGACGTCTTCGAGAAAGCTCTCGTCCGCACCGAGTGACACGGGGCACTGGTAGCCAAGCAACGCAAGATCGTCGTCAGCCGGCAGTGGCTGTTCCAACAGTTCAACGCCGACGTCCGCAGCGATTACCGCGATCTCCTGGAGATAGTCGAACGACCATCCTTCGTTGGCGTCGACGATGAGTCTGGCGTTTGGGGCGCCGGATCGAATGGCCTTGAGCCTTTTGATGTCGTTTGTCTTGTCAGAGCCACCGAGTTTGATTTTCAACAGGGGTCGGTGACTGTGCTGTTCGGCTTTGGCCTGCATCTCTCGAAGCGTGCCGAGCCCGATGGTGAAAGCAGTGATCACAGGTTCGGGCTTTGCAAGATCTGCAAGAACCCAGACTGGCTGACTGGTTTGTTTCACCTCTAGATCCCACAGAGCACAGTCGATTGCGTTTCGAGTTGCGCCCGCAGGCATGGTTTCGATTAGATCCGCACGCGTCATCGCCTCTAGAGTTGACGGGTCGAGTGCATCGATCATCGTCAGGGTTTGTTGTACGGATTCGCCATAATGCGGGTATGGCAGACACTCGCCGACACCGCTCACGCCGTTTTCCGTAACCGTCACCACAACGACGTCTGCCGCCGTTTTCGAACCGCGTGCGATGACGAATTGCCCGTCGATGGGCCAGCTTTCATGGCGAGCAGAAATCTCCATGCTCATGACTCAGCGGGTCAACACATCGACGATCGACGCCACACCGCGACGCATGGGATCTGTAACGGGCAATTCGAACCGTCGCTGCAACCCTTCGAGGTAGGTGGCACTCTGGCTATCGTCAAGACTGGCAGTGTTTACGGCTATTCCCACACAGCGAACAACCGGGTTGGTCAAACGGCCGAGGGCGGTGGTTTGCTCGATGACGTCCTCGACGCTGGCGATGGGAGTGTCAACGTTGCGCATCGTCGTTCGGGTTGGCTCATGGCAGACCACGAAGGCGTTTGGCTGAGTGCCGTGCAGCAAACCCAGCGACACGCCAGCAAACGAAGGGTGAAACAAGGACCCTTGTCCTTCGACGATGTCCCAGTGATCGTCTGAATTTTCCGGGGTAAGGTATTCGCACGCTCCAGCGATGAAATCGGCGACTACCGCGTCGATGGCGATGCCGCCACCTGCGATTAGAATTCCAGTTTGCCCCGTAGCCCGGAAGTCTACCTTCATTGCGCGTTTGCGCATCTCCCTTTCGATGGCCAGGGCTGTATATTTCTTGCCGACCGAACAATCTGTTCCCACGGTAAGCAGACGGTTTCCCGCGCGTGCCGTGCCGTTCCCGGTACCAAACTGCAGGTCGCAATGACGGACATCGTATAGCTTGCAGCCGTGTTTTTCAGCCGCCGCGACAACCGCAGGAAACTCGCGCAATCGAGTGTGCATCCCGCTCGCGATGTCGAGCCCTGCTTCGAGAGCTGAGACGATCACCGGAATCCAACTCTCCGGCAACGTGCCGCCGGGGCTGACGGTTCCGATCACAAACGTTTTTGCACCGGCAGTTGCTGCTTCTGCCACCGTCATGTCCGGTATGTGGAGGTCGGCTCGGCAATTCTCGAGTCTGAGTTGCCCCAGACTCCAGGTTGGACGCCAATCGACGATACCCTGACCCGTCTTCGCCGCTAGCGCGTCTTTGGCGTCACCAATGAAAATGAGATAAGGAGTTTCGATTTCCATCGGTCAGCGTGCAAGCGCTTCCAGCAGTTCGCGGGTCTCTTCGAATCCGAGGCAGGCGTCGGTAATGCTCTGTCCCCGAACCAGATTTTTGCCCAGGTCCTGCCTGCCGCCCACAAGATGGCTCTCAACCATGATGGCGCGCAGACCCAGGTTGCCGTGTTTGCGCTGCTCGTTGACGGACTGGGCAACCGCAGGTTGCCTGGCCGGATCTTTGCCACTGTTACCGTGGCTGCAATCCACCATCAGCACTTCGGGAAGCACGGCATCCTTCAGCAGACGTTGCGCCTGGGCAACACACGCCGCATCGAAGTTCGGCTGCTCGCCGCCGCGCAGCACCAGGTGGCAATCGGGATTGCCCTTCGTTTCGAGGATCGCTGGCGCGCCTTCTTTGGTGAGAGAAGGGAACAGGTGTTTGTGGCTGGCAGCACAGATGGCGTCGACCGCCACCTGGATGTCTCCATCGGTGCGGTTCTTGATGCCTACGGGCATGGACAATCCGGAGGCGAGTTCGCGATGAATCTGGCTCTCCACCGTGCGGGCACCGATTGCACCCCAACTGATGAGATCTGTGTAGTACTGACCGAAGGTCGTGTCGAGGAACTCGGTCGCTGCGGGCAGGCCGATGTTCGTGACATCACGGAGTAATCCCCGAGCCAGGCGGAGACCCTTGTTGATGCGAAACGTACCATCGAGATCCGGATCGTTGATGAGTCCCTTCCAGCCCACCACCGTACGGGGTTTCTCGAAGTACACCCGCATCACGAAAAAAAGTTGATCTTCGAGATCGTCCGCGACGACCTTCAGCCTTTCGGCATATTCGATCGCGGCGTCGGGATCATGGATCGAGCAAGGTCCGACGATAACCATCAGACGGTCGTCCGTTCCGAACAGTATGTTCTTGATGGTCTGCCGGGACGCCGCGACAAACTCGGCCGCGATTTCGCTGTGAGGCAACTCCTCCTCGAGGATGGCTGGAGAAACCAAGGGATGGCTTTTCACTATTCGAAGGTTGTCGGTTTCCACGATACCCACGTCTGATAGATCGAGGCTGAGTATCCTACCTGCTGTGGCAACAAATGCCAGAATCGAGGACCTCGTGCAGTTGCGTCGAGTGGGCTAGATGTCGAGAATGGCGAACTTCGTTTTCCCTGGAATAGCCTGTGAAGTTCCTTACCTGTCTGTTTTTCACCGTATACGTATGCCAGTGCATTGCGGCGGACAAAAACAAAAAATCCGATCTACCGCTCCAGCCAAGCCGAACCATCACCTTTACAACCGATGAAGTGACCTGGCTTTCCCTGGATGTCTCTCCCGATGGCCACACGCTGGTGCTCGAGATCCTCGGGGATCTGTACACGCTGCCGATCACAGGTGGAGAAGCGCTACCGTTGACGACGGGGATGCAATTTGACAGCCAGCCAAGATTTTCCCCGGACGGCAAAAAAATCACCTTCGTCAGCGACAAAAATGGAAACGAAAACATCTGGATCATGAATGTGGACGGTAGCGGTCTGAAGAAACTGTCGAAGGGCGGCGATCGGATTGAATTCGCATCGCCCACATGGTCCCCCGACAGCAGCCACGTTGTGGCCTCGCGATCCAGTTGGGGACTGGGCACATTCGAGTTATGGGCTTATCACGTGGACGGTGGGAAGGGTGTTCAACTGACGAAAGCCAAGGCTGGAAAAAACACCCCCGCCAGTCGGCGGAGTAATAGCCTGGGGGCGGTGTATAGCCCAGACGGCAAATATCTGTATTACGCGCGCAGAAATGGCGGGTTCAGTTATAACGCCATCTTCCCGATGTGGCAGATTGCCAGAAAAGATTTGACGAGCGGGGATGAGGACATTCTGACGCTTGCACAAGGCAGCGCGATCCGTCCGCTGTTGTCGCCGGATGGTAAACAACTGGTATACGGCACCCGCTTCGAGCAGCAAACGGGGCTGCGTATTCGTCATCTGGAAACGGGCGAGGACAGCTGGCTCGTGTATCCCATCCAACGGGACGATCAGGAATCACGTTTCACCCGTGATCTGCTGCCGGGGTATGCATTTACCCCCGACGGAGTTTCGGTAATTTATACGGCCGAAGGTGGCATCCGCCGAGTGAGTGTCCAAACTGGAACGGTCACGGAGATCGCCTTCTCGGCAAAAGTCGAGCAGGGATTGGGTCCACGTTTGCACTTTCCCCGACGGTTAGGGGTCGGTCCGGTCAAATCCAGAATGATCGGGAATCCAGCCCTCTCTCCCGATGGGTCGAAAGTTGCGTTCTCGGCGTTCGCGCGATTGTACGTTCACGAATTCGCAAGCGGGTCGAGCGAGGTGGTTTCACCGGCCGGGTTGGCGTCATTCCAACCCACCTGGTCGCCGGATGGGCGACACCTGGCATTTGTGAGTTGGTCGGACGAGGGCGGTCATATCTGGCGAATGCGTGTCAGTGGCGGCGGCGCACGACTGCTGACCGAATACCCCGCTTATTATACCAACCCCGCCTGGTCCCCGGATGGAAAGCGAATCGTTGCCCTGCGCGGGACGAGTTACGAACGCATTTACCGGGAATTTGATGGTGGTCAGACAATTGGGTCTGACGTCATATGGATTCCTGCTGGCGGAGGCAGCGCGCAGGTGGTCATCCCCACCCGCGGATTAGGCACCCCGCATTTTGGCATAGAGAGTGATCGAATTTACCTTTACCTTGGTGGTGGACCGTTTGGCGGGACGGGTGCGTCCGGCTTGGTATCACTGCGCTACGATGGTACCGACCGCCGCAACCTCATTTCGTTCAAGGGACCAGGCATTTACGGCGCCGAAGAGAGCGTGGGGGCTGAAGACATTCGCATGTCACCGAATGGCCGATACGTGCTCATGCAGCACGCACACCAGCTTTACGTTTCGCCGCTGCTGAATCCCAACCTGCAGAACGTGGCGGTGGATGTCGGCTCCCCGTCGATCCCGCTTGCCAAGATTACCGACGTGGGCGCGGATTTTTTTGGCTGGAGCAAAGATGGGGAAATTATTTATTGGAGTGTGGGTCACCATGTTTATCAACGGCCCGTCGACTCGGTGAGTTTTGCCGACGATGAAGAAGATGATGAAGAAGATGATGAAGATGATGGTTCCTCATCAGCCTCCGAGTCTTCGACGGAGTCTTCTACCGAACCCAACCCCGAAGGCGAGGATGCATCAGAAAATGCCGTCGCGGCAGCTGAATCTGAAGAGGAAAATTCTCCCGAACCCCTTGCCGAAGAACACGAGTCTGTCACCGAGACAGCCATCGAAATCTATATGGCTCGTTTCGAGCCCGAGGGCACGCTTGCGCTGGTGGGTGCCACCATCATCCCGATGGAAACGGATGATGACCGTATTGAAGACGGTGTTGTCATACTGAAGGCAGGCAGGATAAGCGTGGTGGGTAGCCGTGCGGACGTGATCATCCCGGAAGATGCGGATGTGGTGGACGTATCCGGTAAATTCATCGTGCCCGGTTACGTGGACACCCATGCCCACTACCGACCACTCAGAAACCTGTTCGGGCTGACGAATCCGGCGTTTCTTGCGAACCTTGCTTATGGTGTGACCACGGGAATCGACGTGCAACCGAGCACCACCGATATTCTGGCGTACGAAGACATGATCGATGCGGGACTGATGCTGGGTCCCCGCGCTCTGTCCACGGGCCCGGGCATCTTCAACAACAACGCCTTCAAGTCGAAGGAACACGCGCTTTCGGTATTGCGCCGCTACAAAGATCATTACCGGGTGAGCAATCTGAAGGCGTACCTCTCGGGTAGTCGGAAACAGCGCCAATGGCTGTTGCAGGCAGCCGCAGAATTGGAACTCATGCCGACTACCGAAGGGGGTCTGGACATGAAGCTCGATCTGACCCACGTGATCGACGGTTTCAGTGGCAATGAGCACAACTTCCCGATCGTGGATCTTTATACCGATACGGTACAACTTGTGGCGCAATCGGGCCTGGCTTATACGCCAACCTTGTTGGTGACCTATGGTGGTCCCTGGGCGGAAACCTACTACTACACCCGGGAGAACCCTCAC
>JACZXA010000296.1 GCA_022571865.1 Pseudomonadota bacterium | reverse complement strand
AGATCGCGGCGTCCTCCTCTCCCTCTTCGGAGTATCTGAGCGTCATCGTGAGCGTGCTGTGACCGAGCAACCGCGCGACGTGGGCAAATATCCAGGCCGGCGCGCCTCATGCGGGCAGCCAACCCTCTCCGGAAGTCGCGGGAACTCAGCTTCAGCCCGCACCGCGCCAAGCTGTTCTCGAAAAGCAATATCAGCGACGGCATTCAGGGAGCAATAATCAGAATAGACATTCCCATCCTGCCTACTTAGCCGGGTCCCATATTCTTGACCGCACGGATGATCGAGTCCAGTGCGATCCCCTCCAGTTTAACTCCGTGTCCGGGTTCGTTGACTACCGGCCGTTCCACGACCATGGCAACGTCGATGCGAAAGCCATCCAGTGCGCCACTGAGTTCTTCTATACCAGGCAGCAAATCCGGATCCTGAGGGCCGCCAACCCCGCTCTCGATGTTGCAGGGGTCGTGCCCGATGTAGATGAATGTACCCAATGGTTTTACCGCTTCAACGACGTTAACCAACCACCGTGCACGCTCGGCAATTCCGGTATGCAGATAGTTAACGGCAACGAGATCGTAGGATTGCTCAGGTAATGGGAATCTGGAGATATCCTCGATCATCCAATCGAGTTCTATTCCGCGTCGTTTGGCGATCCGTTTTGCCTTCTCGATGGCGACCTTGGAGAAGTCGATAGCGGTAACCGACCAACCCTGTTCAGCCAGCCAGAGCGCGTTCCTCCCTTCACCGCATGCCACATCGAGCGCCTTACCCGGCTTCAGGTGTTTCGCTTCTCCGGCGAACCGCTGATTCGGTCCGGTTGACCAAACCAGTTCCCTGGCGGCGTATCGTTCGTTCCACGTTTCTAGCCGAGACATGGCTTGTTCCTCGGTATTATTGATACAAAGGATAAACGATCGAATGCCTGGTGACTTCGCGTATCGACAAAACTACCGGGACATAAACGAACTGACTTGACCTCGATCAAATCACCAAGGGTACGACCGTTCCAGGGTTTGTGTTGGACCGTGCAAACGCCAATAGGATCTTCATATGCCAACGGTTACCACGCTCATCCACGGTGTCGAGCCTAGCTCCCCGGCAAGTTACATCGCTTTCTCCAGCGTCATTCTAGTGGAAGGTGAACGGCGAATCGTCTTCGACTCTGCTCACGTTGGTCGGCGAACTAATCTGTGGGCAACGCTAGAGGCGCACGAGCTGACACCACGGAATATTGACCTACACGGTTCCGAGCCAATGCCAGCCGCTATATCCAGAGACCGGCGTTCGCATCGTCTCATCGCTTGATGAACTGTGGAGCTCATTCGTCGTTCCAGCAGCTGTAACTGTTCCAAACACTTCATCCACTTGCAGTAAGCCTACGCCGAAACGCTATACGGGAAGGCATACGTAAACGATTGGCTCCTACAAGAGTTCAAAGAGCGAGTTGGTGTTCGCAGTGTCACGATCGAGACGAAATTGACAGCAGCATTTACCTCAGCGGGCGTTGAGGTTACGCAACAGGAAGTGGAACAAGAGGAAGAGTTGATTCGGAATGTTGTAACAACGCCAGAAACCGGAGCCATGAACACAACAACACAACTACCACTAGGGGCCGGGGGGTACGTAACCACCACCTATTGGCGGCGACAGGAAGAAACTCCAAACGTATGGTTAGTTGCTGGCGTTCCAGAAGCAGATGGCCTGGATGAAGAAGAGATGGACGATTGAACACGCTCGCGGAGATCCCGGAGACGTTTCGCAGGTATGCGGTATGCTCGAAGTGCACACGTTAACCGTCTCTCCGGGCTGTCACACCACTATGAGCGTAGCAGTTGGGTTAGATCGGAATGACCTTAGCCGCCGCGCTTCTGATGCCCATTAATTCGTAGCATCCAGGGTGAAACAGGATTAGCTTTCACAAAGCACTCGCTGTGAACTGAACACACGAACTGGTTTCACCAGCTACGGAATACACACCCGGTCATGCGGCGCGGGAAGCTACGGGACCCCGACCTGCGAACCAAGGGCGCTGACCGACGCTGACAACACACCAGGAAGGGAGGCGAGCAGCGGGTGCCTGCTCTTTGCATGGCTGGTCCGACCAAAGCGATAACAGAGTCACATGACACCCTACAGCAGCCTTTCTGATTCACAAAAAGCAATCGTTGACCTCGTCAGCGTAAAAGAGGGGTCGATAGGCGAGGAAGCTTTATTCTCGTGGATTGTAGACAAAGATAATATTCAAGCAATCGTGAAAGACAGTCTCGAGTTCCTCGAGGCGGACGGTTGGATAACGGATATTGAGGGTACAAATCTTCACGACGGACCGCGTTGGTCGCTTACGATTGCTGCGCGGGATCATCCAGCCACCTAGCGCCCGTCTCTCCAGGCTGTCACACCACTTGAAGCGTACCCGGGATCACTCAGGTATGGCGGGATCTTTCCGTTGTGATGCAGCGCTTCAGCTTGATCACCGCTAATCGTCGGTGTGGTAGCGGGCCTAGATCACCCTTACGAGTGCTAACGTACCATCCATCATCGGTACGAAAGATGCGTTTTGACAGCAACCAATCTCTACGCACCAGTGGTTCCGTTCCCGGTGGGCATACGGGCTTGTTGTTCTAAGTCCTTGAGGTCTGCAAAGTCTTCTTGCACCTTCCGATCGGCAATCGCTTGAACCTCCTTTGGCGAGACCGGCTGACCGATCTTTTGATAACGTTTCAATGGGAAGCAATGACACCTGGACATAACCAACAGTTCGTCGCTCAACGCGCGGTATTGCCAGGGGAATCCATGGGTGATTCCGATCATCGTGCAACCTCCCTAACCAAATAAGTGGAGTCTTCACTGTTGCCTGAAGGCTGCTCTGAATCCGGATGATCGGAGAATGTGAACGGTTCCTCGATCCAGGTTGATGGATCACGCTGCGCGGCGACTTTCTGGGGAATTAGACGATTGGTCGCTTTATCTCGATAGACGGTTTTGTTCCTACTGACCAAGTGGGTGCTCTCTCGTGCTGTCCAGTTGGGAAAATACCAACTGCATCAAGGCGCCGTCGTGATGAGGTTCACAAAAATCTTACAACGTGAAACCGGTCACACAATTGGTCATTTTTTTTACGCTTCACCCATCGCTGCAGCGGACTGATTCATTCTCTTCATTACACCTCCCAGCCACTATCTATACTAAGTTGAACCGACCCCAGATAACTCGAAGGTCAGACGAGCCATGACGCAAGATTTTCAGAGGAACGAAATGCCCCAATATTCCGTCAAGGTAATGTGCGATGAATGTTCTCAGACGCATGAGGATGAACTGCGTAAATGAAAAAAAGTCGGTTCATCAGACTGGCAAATTCCGAAGTGTGGGCCGAAGCGGTAATCGTGGGTTCGTGGTTCGCGGTTTTATGGATTATCGGCAACTTGTTTGGCGCATGAGATGACGGTTGATCGCAGAGGTTTTCTCAAGGCGCCTGCCGCATAAGCAGGGGGTGCATTTGAATAATACTAGATCCCCATCTTGCCCAAGCTGTCGGCGAGCTCCGCAAAGACCTTTGCCGCGCGCGGGTGACCCGCTTCGAACCTCACCGCCAATGCCTCGGCTCGGACCTGCAGTTTTTCCCAATGCGACTCAGTGCGGTCCTCACCGAGCAGCCGATGGATGTCGTCGTCGAGTTCGCTAAGCAGTGTCTGCAGCTCATCGTCGAGTCGATCGGCGGTCCGTAGCTCCTCGTGCAGGCTTCTGAGAGTAGATTTCAGGCGCGGTTCGTCCATGGCAAGCAGTGTACCCTCAAATGGCTAGTCGAATTGTACCCGTCTCTTTAGAGTGTCACACAACTATGCCTGTACTCGGCACACCTCCCCGGCTCTCGTTGCTGGGTTAGAATTAGGCGTAGCCATGACGTCGACTCCCAATAGTTGACGTTGTGGTTAGGCCCTCATCACCGTTCTTCATCGCGGTGGTGGGGGTCGCTTCGGATAATAAGCCTATGGCTCGGTGTCTTGCAACGACTCCTACCGAGATCAATCTGGCATACCGACTGGTATACCAATAACGTAAATCTAGCTACAGCCTAATGAAAATGCGGGATGCTGGCGGAAACCTCAGGAGTCGAACCAGAGTTTATGATAATACGAGCGCCCCAGCCCAA
>JACZXA010000295.1 GCA_022571865.1 Pseudomonadota bacterium | reverse complement strand
GTCTCCCCCGTGCGAGCATCGACTGCGACCCCCTGGGAGAGCGGGGTGTTGAAGTAGAGCACGCCTCCGATCATCAGCGGAGTGGCCTGAAAGTTCGAGTAATTAGGCGAGTTCTGAGTGCGATACAGGTTGGGTGTTTCCTGCTCCAGTCGCTCAACGACGGCGTCGCGAGACGACCACCATTCACCACCGTCCGCCGTGGACATGCTCAGAAAGCCGTCGACGGACTTCCATCGCCAGGCGATCTCGAGATCCTGGAAGTTATCCCTGTCGATCTGGTCGAGGGGCGAATACTTGGTGCCGCCTTTATCCGCTCCGTAGACGCGCCATTCACCGTCCGAATTACCTTGTTGAACTTCGGCCGATTCCACCGAGGAGATGGTGAGGACCACACAGGTCATGAAGGAGATGAAACAAACGAGCCCTCTGGACATCTTGGTCTCCGTAAAAAGGTGTCCCAAGTTGTGTGCCATGCTTTGGATGCGAACCACTACACCTCGGTCGACATTGCTAATCTAACCCTCTGCTAGGGTACGGGTAGAATAAATCACCTTTCCCCGTTTCGATCAACTACTCAGGCCTCTTCGCCACGATAAAGGCGACTTTGCCTTCGCCCGTTTGCCACTGGTAGTCAATCGCAAAACCGGCATCGGTCAAACTGTCTTGCAATTCCATCGTGGTGAAAACCTTGATTATCAGACCAAACAGTTTGCCAATCGGCGCGATGAACCTTAGATACTTCATCGTGTCTCCCATGCAGACCGTGCTGGTGACAAAAATACCGCCTGGTTTGAGCATTTTGTGAATCTTGGCGATTACCGCTTCCCTGTTATCCAGCAGGTGCAGAATACTGAGTCCCAATACGGCATCCAATGTTTGATCCGGGGCGCTGAATTCATCGATGGTCGTTTGTTTGAAGGTAACGTTGTCGATATTTTCAGCATCGGCTTTACCCTGGGCGATTTCTATCATCTTCGATGAGATATCGATTGCCAGAATATGCTTTACGAACGGTGCATGGCTGATGGCAGTCGCCCCGGTTCCGCAACCAAATTCGAGAAGTTCCATATCCGACCGAAAGTAATCGCGTGTGATCTGCAGTTTTTTCTGGTAAGCCGCTTCGTCTGCGATGGGTTGTTTCGAATAGCGTTTTGCGACTCTGTCCCAGAATTTAGCTGGCGGAGCCATCATCATCGTTCACTTGTTACCCTCGAAGCCATATTATCAATCGTCATGGTAGAGCCTGAGTTGTTGCTGAGCGAACCATATTTGCTGTTGTAGGCAAGCAGTTTGGACGTCGCAATTTGGTTCGCAACGGGCTTATTTCCACACTTGTTCTGCGACCCTGCGAAAATTTCCACCGAGGATATTGATAATTTCGTCATCCACGAATCCGGTTTTGATCAGCGCCTCGCAGACATCCGGCAATCTAGTGAGTTCGAGGAAATCAATCGGGCGGTCATATCCTGCTTCCGGTGGCCAGTAGTCGGGATTGTCCGCCAGCACGGCCTCGATACCATTGCCGACGACACCGTTTTTGTCGACTTGGATAGGCGGATCGTAATCCAGGCTGATGCCGACATGTTCCGGTCCAACCAGGTCCGCCATGTAGGCAACATGACGGGCAACGCTGGATGCCTGAGATTGGTCACCATCGCCTAAGAATAAGTTGAGACCATTGATGCCGACCACGCCGCCCGTTTCAGCACAGGCCCGTATTTGCTCGTCACGGACGTTTCGGCCGTGAGCCGTCAGCGCAAACGCGTTGGAGTGGGAAAATACCACCGGCGCGCAGGATCTTTGCATCGCTTCCATGGTTGTTTTGAAACCGCTATGGGAGCAGTCGATGATCATACCTACCCGGTTCATCTCGTCGATCACCGCCCGGCCAAAATCTGTCAAGCCCGTGTCCTCGTCATGACAGCCTGCACCGGCCAGGTTGTTGATGTTGTAGGCAAACAGCATGTGACGCACACCCAGTTCGTAATATGTTTGAACCAGGTCGATACGGCCATTCAGCGCGTTCATGCCTTCGATATCGAAAGTGACTGCAGCTTGACGGCTGGCGTGGGCCGCGTCGATATCGGCGACGCTGGTCACGATCCTGCACCAGGGAGCCTCCAGAGGAATCCGTCGACGAAGGGCAGAGATGTTTTCCAGGCAACGGGTCCAGTGAACCGGATCGTAGTAAACGTTGATGGAGAAATAGTCGATTCCCGCATCCCGCCATGGTTTCAGGAGCGGGGCAATCGGCGCATCGGGAGTCATTTCGAAACCGCAATGATCGTCCCAGATGAAGGCCTGGTTACAGAGTTCGCGGCCGCTGGTTTCCCTATTTTCTTGGTTTTGAATGTGCATCTGCCCCCGTTTCTTTATTTGTTATCCTGCCGTTCCGAATTGTCTCCTCCCGCTTGCACATCATAGCGAATCCCAGCAGCTGGAAGCAGGTAGTGGGTAGTGTCTATGCAACTTTGGATTCGTTTTGCTTTGACCACAACAACCAGTTTCGCAACAAGATGAAACTCGAGGTGCGCTTTTTGGAGTTCCTGTAGTCAAGGGCGTATAAAGACGTACCGTGTTGGAGGCGAGGGTGCCACAAACGATGAGATCCGTCCTGGCGATTGTAATAGGTATTCTGCACGTGTTGCCGGTAGGACTTTCCGCGGAAGCCCGGGACACCAGCTGGCAAACCCCCCGCACCGCCTGGGGAACTCCCGATCTCGATGGCGTCTGGTCGAACGAAACCCTGACCCCGTTCGAGAGACCCCTCGGTCAGGCGGATAAACCTTTCGTAACCCAAAAAGAAGCCGCGGCCGCAGCCGCACGTATCCAGGCGGCGAGAGCTCGAGACGCGGTTGTGAGACCTCCGAAAACCGAGCCGCCCCCGGTGGGCGGTAACGTCGGCGCTTATAACCTGGTCTGGATGGATTTCGGCAGCAGCGTCGTCGGTACTAATCGATCCTCACTGGTGATGGATCCGTCCAACGGCAGGGTTCCGGTGCGCCCGGAAGCCGAGGCTCGCCGCGATGAAGCGCGACGACTCAGCACGGACTCCTATGAGCACATGAGCCCGTGGGATCGGTGCATTACCCGAGGCATGCCGGGAGGTATGTTCCCGGCGGGCTACAACAACTATTACCGCATTCTACAGACGCCAGACACATTGATGATCCACTACGAGATGATCCATGAGGCGCGCATCATCCCTCTCGACGGTCGTCCGCGGTTAGGAGTAACCGCGCGTTTCTGGAACGGTGAATCTCGAGGGCGATGGGAAGGCGATACACTCGTCGTAGAGACTCTTGGTTATGTCGATGGTGGCTGGATCGCGACCAGCGGCTCCCAACGTCGCATCAAAGGCATTCTACACACGTCACAACTGCATGTTGTGGAACGCTTCAAGCGCGTTGACGAGGACACCATTCTCTGGAGGGTGACGATCGAGGACCCTGAGATCTATACCGCTCCTTGGACCGTCGAGATACCCCTCGTCTCACGGCGTGGCTCGAGGATCTATGAGTATGCCTGCCACGAAGGTAATCAGGCGGTTCGCAACATACTGCGTGGGGCGAGGGTGCAGGAGTCCGATCCCGAGCCAGCACCCTAGCATGCCGTGCGATTTTCTGTGCTCTTGAGAACGAGTTCAGTAAGCTGGGTGGTCACCTGAAGTCAATCTTTGGGAGACTGTCAGCAGCAAGTTTCGATCAATGGGTTTCGATACGTAGTCGCTGGCTCCGGCTTCCAGGCACGCCTCCCGATCACCTGCCATTGCTTTTGCGGTCAGTGCGATGATAGGAAGATCGGCAAACTTTTTGATCTTCCTGATCTCCTGCATGGCTTCCAGCCCGCCCGTGACTGGCATCATGATGTCCATGAGAACCAGATCTATATCATTGATTCGTTTGAGTTTTGCTATCCCCATTTTACCGTTGGTGGCGGATTCGATCACCATGCCCTCATCGGCGAGGATTTTGCTCAAAGCAAAAATGTTGCGAGCGTGGTCGTCGATCACGAGAAGCGTCATCCTGCCTTCTCAACGTAAAAATTTATGGGTCTACGCGGAAGTGTGTGGGTTGATACTGGTATTTCTGGGTAGCGGCGGGAGAAAAGCCGCCACAATTTTCAGCTTGAGAAACTCCTCATCACGATAACCATAAGCCCGTC
>JACZXA010000107.1 GCA_022571865.1 Pseudomonadota bacterium | reverse complement strand
ACACTTGTTCGCTAAACTCTCTCATTACCTGTCCCTATTCAATGTGGCTCTGCCACGTTGTTGTACTCGACAATCACGGTAACCCACGATCGTTGAATATGGGACAGGTCAATACATGATGCCTAGACCTTAACCACGAGCGCATGCCCCAGGGATATTTCGTCCCGCTCTATACGACAGCTTCGCGCGAGTATCTCAACGCCGGAACGGGCGGCTTCACGCAGGGTTTCACCGTACACCGGGTAAATATCGTCTGCTGGGGTAGCGACAGTGATGCCGGTATGTTGGACACAATACAACAGCACCGCTCGTTGTCCCTCACTAACCCTTGCCATGAGCGCCTGTACGTGCCGCACCGCGCGTTCGCTTTGAGTATCGGGAAAGGCACCGGTGCCATCGGCGTAACCCAGCGTGAGGTTTTTGACCTCGACGTAACAGTCCGGGCGGTCGGGACTCCTAAGCAGGAAGTCAAAACGACCCGTCTCGTTGGGAATCCGCGCTTCCCGCTTTATCGTTGCGTAACCGATGAGTTCGCTGACGCTGCCCGCTTCCAGCGCTTCGGCCACCAGCGCGTTGGCTCGCGCCGTGTTGACTCCCACCCGACCAAGTGGGGTAAGTACAACCTCCAACGTGTGGCGATACTTACGTTGTGGATTGTCCGAAACCGAATACCAAACTCTCGACCCGGGCTCCGAACATCCGAGCATCGCACCGGTGTTAGGGCAGTGCATGGTGACCGTTTTGCCCTCAACGGTTTCGACATCCGCCAGGAATCGTTTGTAGCGGCGTCTCAGGGTTCCCACTGCAAGCGGCGGGTCCAACAACACTATGTGCCCCAGTCGGTGAGGGCTTCGCGAATTCGCGCCAACCCCAGGTTGATGGATTTCTCGTCGGTGGTGTACGCAAAACGTACATAACGACCCGCATCGTGGTCGCCAAAATCGATGCCGGGGGTCGTTGCCACCTGATATTCATCGATGAGCCGCCAACAGAAGTCAGTCGAATCGAGCCCGGTGTGTGACACATCCACGTACAGGTAAAAGGCGCCCGAGGGATTGACGGGTATGTTGAACCCCAGGTTCTCGAGTCCCGCCTGGAGAAGGATTTTGCGTTTTTCGAAGGCGGCTCGTCGCGCTTCATGGATTTTCATTGCGGGCGGATCAAAGGCCACCAGTGCCGCATGTTGGGCGATACTCGAAGGCGAGATGAACAGGTTCTGGGCAAGCCGCGCCAATGGGTCCACTGCCTCTTGCGGGACCACCATCCAGCCGAGTCGCCAACCGGTCATGCCGAAATACTTCGAGAAGCTGTTCAATACGAACAACTCATCGCTCAATTCCAGGCCAGTTCGATAGTCAGCCGCATCGTCGTACACCAACCCCTGGTAAATTTCGTCCAGGATGACGAAACCGTCGCGTTCGTTCACCACCGTCAACAGATCTCGCAACGTCTCCCGACGCAACATGGTCCCGGTGGGATTGGCAGGAGAGGCGAGCAATATACCGCGGGTCTGCGCCCCCCACCTGTCGATCACATCTCGAGGTACGAGTTGAAAATCCTGGTTGGAAGCAACGGGAATGCTCACGGGCACACCGTTGACAAGAAATACGAATACCTCGTTGCAAGGATATCCCGGATCGGCCATGAGCAACTCCTCATCCGGATTCAGCAACAAGGCAGTGAGTAACAACAGCCCCGCGCTCGCTCCCGAGGTCACGACAACGCGCTGCTCCGAGACGTCAACGCCTGAGAGTTCGCAGTAGTAGGTGGCAATTCGCCGACGCAGCTCAGGGATACCCAACGACTGGGTGTATTTGGTTTCACCGGCATCCAGCGCGCGTTTCCCCGCAGCCACGATTGGCGCCGCGGTGACAAAATCCGGCTCGCCCACTTCGAAGTGAACCACTCGATGACCCGCCGTTTCGAGCAATTTGGCCCTTTCCATCAATTCCATGACCCGGAAAGGGGTTATTCGCCCAAGACGGGCAGCATACTTCACCTATTTGTCCTCATACCCCGGCAACCTGGCTTCATTTCACAAAGATCTCGTCGAAGACGACAAATTTTTCGCCAGTTTATATGGTCAACAGCAAATTGTTCTGGTAGCTTACGCGCCCTTCGTTTTTCAGGCCTATTCGAGGCCGGCCCAGCGGGGCGACCTCGAACTGTCAGTACAGGATCAAACGAGATATGCCGGTAAAAGCGCGCAAAAAAACTACTCCAAAAGCAATTGATTCACCATTCAAGAATTACACTCCGTATCAGCCTAAAAAGGCCGAAACGTATATGAGCGAACGGCAGCAGGCGCACTTTCGGGTGTTCCTCCTGCAATGGCGTCAGGAGCTAATGGAAGAGGTGGATCGCACGGTTCACCACATGCGCGACGAGGCAGCAAACTTCCCCGACCCCGCCGACCGGGCGACGCAAGAAGAAGAATTCAGTATCGAACTTCGCACCCGGGACCGCGAACGCAAGCTCATCAAGAAAATCGATCGGACCATCGAGCGGTTGGATCTGGAAGATTACGGGTATTGCGACACCTGTGGAGTGGAAATCGGCTTACGCAGACTTGAAGCACGCCCAACGGCAACCCAGTGCGTCGACTGTAAATCACTGGACGAAATCAAAGAGAAACAACTCCACGGCTGACAACGGTTAGGTTTTAAGGTATCTGGACAACGCCCGTGAGTACCCCAAGCGGGCGATTTGCTCCTTCGCCGACCGGACCTCTGCACCTGGGCTCGTTACTGGCCGCAACCGCGAGCTTTCTCGACGCCCGTTCCCAGAACATCCCCTGGACCCTGCGCATCGACGACATCGACACACCTCGCAATGTGCCCGGAGCCGCCGACGACATCATTCGAACCCTCGTCGCCCATGGCCTCCACTGGGATGGGACAATCGTCTGGCAGAGTCAACGGTTAGCACACTACGAGGCGGCCGTGCACACACTCATCCATACTGGTAGAACTTTTTATTGCCGTTGTTCACGACGGCAGCTACGCGGGATAACGGTCTATCCGGGAACCTGTCGACAACGACGGCACCCGGCGCCCGAAACGGCTCTGCGCGTGGAAGTCAATGATGCCGAGTTCGAGTTTATCGACCGGATCCAGAAACGACAGCAAAACCGTCTCTTCGAGACGGTGGGAGATTTCATTGTGAAACGTCGCGATGGGTTGATTGCCTATCAGCTGGCAACGGCCGTAGACGATGGCAGCGATGAAATTTCTCAGGTGGTACGGGGTTCAGATCTGCTGGACAATACGCCAAGACAACTTTTCCTGATGGAACTGTTGGATCTCGAACCGCCTGATTACGCGCATATCCCAACACTCGTGAGTGCAAATGGTCAAAAGCTTTCCAAGCAGTACCACGCAGCACCCGTCGAAGTCGCACACGCGCGGAAGAACCTCTACAAGATACTTTGCCTTCTCGGGCAGAATCCCCCCGTCGAAAGCGAGTTCTCATCATGTGAAGCGCTGTTAAACTGGGGAATTCACAACTGGTCGATGGATGCCATACCCGCGGTAAAGAATTTACCCGCCCCGTGAGTCTGGCCATCGCCTTTGTTACCATCGAAATCCATGACCCATGTACTTCTCGTAGAACCCGATCCCGAAGATCGCAGGCAGCTGCGGCAGCTTCTGGAAAAGGGTGGCTTCGGCGTCAAGGAAGTAACCTCAGCGGATCTGGCTAAACCATTCGACATCAGCGACGTGCACTGCATCGTTTCGTCGTCCGCTCCTCATCCTGATGGTTATGCAGCCCTGCTCGATATCGCCGGTTCGGTACCCGTCATCCTGGTGACCCACGACGGTAGTGTTGCCGGTGCGGTCGCGGCGATTAAACGAGGCGCCAGTGACTACCTCAGCTATCCACTCGCGGCTGACGAGCTCACAGCGGCCGTGCAGCGGACCACAAGCTCTGCGAGTGTCACTACCAATCGCGCCGACTTTCCGATGATTGGTCAATGTTCCGCTATGCGCGAACTATTCGAACGCATCGCAAAAATCGCACCGACCAATGCCTCAGTGTTGATTCAAGGCGAATCAGGCACCGGTAAGGAGCTGGTAGCACACGCTTTACACGCTGCCAGTACCCGGCAAAAGACACCCATGATTTCATTGAACTGCGCGGCGATTCCCTCGAGCCTTATCGAAGCGGAACTTTTCGGCCGCGACGATGCGGACAACCCTACCCTCGATATCCCGCGCAACGGTTTATTGGAAGCGGCCAATGGGGGAACGCTGTTCCTCGATGAGATTGGAGAACTTCCTACGGACGCTCAAGCACGCCTCTTGCAGGTTCTCCGGGAGGGTGAGATTCGCCGGGTCGGCTCGACCGAGGCAGTTCGAGTGGATATACGTTTGCTCACCGCCACCCATCGGGATCTGCAAAAGCTCATCACCAGTGAACAATTCCGCGAAGATTTGTACTACCGGCTGAACGTCGTAACACTCGATATTCCACCCTTGCGTGAGCGTGACGACGACGTATTACTGCTCGCGGATGCCATCCTGGTGAGAACCACCCGCAAGCTGGCAAAGATTTCCATGACCTTTTCGGCCGATGCCCGCCGCGCAATGTTGGATTACCCATGGCCGGGCAATGTCTGGGAACTCGAAAATGCGGTCGAGCGCGCGGTAATCCTGTGTGACGGTAAAAACATCGAAGCGACCCTGTTGGCTATCAAGATCCCAAAACCTCACCCACCCGAAGTTCAGGTCGCGGCCACCGATCAGACTTCGTTGGAAGACTACTTTGTGAGTTTCGTAACCACTCATCAGGAACAGCTCACCGAAACTGAACTCGCCGAGAAACTGGGGATCAGCCGAAAAAGTCTCTGGGAGCGCAGACAACGCCTCAAAATCCCCCGCAAGAAAACCAAAAAGCGTGGTCCACGTCGAGACAGCACTTGAGCGAACAACCTCTCGAGCCGACACGTCTGAGCGCACACGAGCATAACGTCACCCGCAAACGAGTCGACGCAAATGCCCTCGATGTGACCGACCGCCTCACCCAGGCCGGTTACCAGGCTATGTTGGTGGGTGGCTGTGTTAGAGACCTGTTGCTCGGTGTGCAGCCCAAAGACTTCGACGTCGCAACCAGTGCAACACCCGAGCAGGTCAGGCATCTGTTTCGCCGCTCCCGCCTGATAGGACGACGGTTTCGTATCGCGCACGTGCGTTACGGACGGGACATCATCGAGGTGTCAACCTTTCGCAAATCCCAATCGGCTGACGAGCATGACGAACGTCGACACGATGCCAGTGGGCTCATCCTCAGGGACAACGTCTACGGCTCGTTGCACGAGGACGCCTTCCGGCGCGATTTTACTGTCAATGCCTTGTATTACGACCCGATCAGCGGTGAGGTGCTGGACTTTGTCGGTGGTCTCAAGGACCTGGCGGCAAACCAGCTACGTTTCATCGGAGAGCCCAGGGTGCGCATTCGCGAAGACCCGGTACGAATACTGCGTGCTCTGCGGTTTCAGGCAAAACTCGGTTTTTCCCTGGACCCCGCGATCAAAGCCGAACTTCCTGAAACTGCTCAGTTACTCGAGGCGATTCCCGCCGCCAGGCTTTTCGACGAAGTGCTCAAACTGTTCATGTCTGGATACGCGGCCAAAGCCTGGGAACTGCTTGCTTCTTCACCTCTGTGCGCGGTGCTCTTTCCAGCCACGCCGAAAGCTGCGAACCTCGTGCGGGTCGCGATGGCCAACACCGACGCTCGAATTGCCGAAAACAAACCGGTCACACCGGGATTCCTCGTGGCTGTACTTCTTTGGGACGATTATCTGGCCCGCAGTGTCACCCTGGAGGCGACCCATAAACCCGCCGAAGCGCGGGCGCTGGCCGCAAGCGAGGCGGTTGCCGCACAACAGCAGATTACCGCTATACCCCGTCGCTTCTCCCACTTTGCTCGTGACGTATGGGGTCTACAGGGTCGACTTGAAAAACGCCAGGCACGATCGATATCCCGCGTTTTTGAACATGGTCGATTTCGCGCCGCTTACGATTTTTTGCTGTTTCGCGCCGCAAGCGATCACTCGGCCGAACTTGAAGAAGCGGCCACCTGGTGGACGATCTATCAGGAGTGTGAACCTGATGAGCGCGACGCGATGCTGGACGCCCGTCGATCAGCCGAACCAAAACCCAGGCGGCGCCGGCGCCGCCGGCGGCAGAATTCTGCCGAGCAGAAGCCTGCCGACAGTTGAAGACCAGGCAAGCCTTGTTCATCATGTGGTGTAGGAGCCGCCTTTTTCCATGAACACTCCCGCTCAGACCACGATCGAATATACCGCTGCCCTCGGCCGGAAGCTCGAAGGACACGATCTGCCCCGCTACATTGCCGTGGAAGGTCCGATCGGCGTCGGCAAAACCACCCTGGCGAATCGATTGGCCGAAACGTTTCGCTACCCGGTGTTGCTCGAACCCGCGGCAGACAACCCGTTTCTAGATCGTTTCTACCGTGGCGGGCGCAAAAACGCGCTGCCTACTCAGTTGTATTTCTTGCTCAATCGTGCCCGCCAGGTGTCCGAACTCGGCGTAGACGATCTGCTGGGTCCCACTGTGGTTGCGGATTTCCTCATGGAAAAGGACGATCTGTTCGCCCGCGCGACCCTCGATGAGAACGAGTACTCCCTGTATCGGCAAATACACGAGAACCTGGCGATCCAACCTGCGACCCCCGACCTGGTGATCTACCTGCAGGCACCGGTCAACGTTCTGCTTCAGCGAATTCGCCAACGTGGTATCAGCTATGAACGGGAAATCGACAGCGACTACCTGGAACTCCTGAATAGCGCATACACGGAGTTTTTTCATTTCTACAACGCCGCACCCTTGCTCGTGATCAACGCAACCGAGATCGACTTCGCCCACAACAACGCACATTTCGAGGCACTACTTGATCAGGTGCTGGCAATGGATGGTTTGCGTCAATACTTCAATCCCAACCCGACCTTGCTGTAAATTTCGGGTAGAGATAGTGCCTACTAGCCCCAAGCCCCAGGATTCACGAGCCTGGAAAAAGCTGACCCAGTTGGCCGCACTGAGCATTCAGTCAAGACTCAGCGATCTTTCCGCTGCGACAGACCGGTTTGAGCGTTCGAGTTATCGCGCAACCTTTGGTCATCACGAAATATTGCTGGATCTTTCCAAACAACGCCTCGATCAACCGATTCTGGATGCCTTGCTCCAACTCGCCAGAGAACGCGGCCTGACAGAGCAGCGCAAGCGACTCTTCGAAGGCGGGGAGATGAACAATTCGGAACATCGATCCGCGCTGCATACGGCGCTCAGAGCCCCATTGGGGGAACGACCAGAGTCGGTCAGAGACCTTGTGGAGCAGACCCTGGAACGGTTCGTTGGTTTTGCCGAGGAAGTACGCTCAGGGGCACGACGGGGCTATTCGGGAAAAGCGTTCACAGACATCGTACACATCGGCATCGGTGGATCGTATCTTGGTCCGAGGCTGGTTGTCGAAGCACTGCAAACTCAGTTCCCGCAACGTCTGCGATTCCACTTTCTCGCAAACATCGACGGCGAAGCGATTGATCGGTGTCTCACAGGTCTCAATCCAGAAACCACCCTGGTCATTCTGGTATCCAAGTCTTTCACCACGCTCGAAACACGGGTCAACGGCGAATCAGCACGAAGTTGGTTTCTGGAACGCACAACGAACAAACAGGCACTCGCGCAACACTTTGTCGCCATTACCGCCAACATCGACGCGGCTAAGGCCTTCGGGATCGGCGAAGACACCGTCTTTCCGGTCTGGGATTGGGTCGGTGGCCGGTTCTCGCTGTGGTCAGCAGTCGGGTTAGGAATCGCACTGGCCATCGGTGCGTCCGGTTTCAGGAATTTATTGAGTGGCGCAAACGCCATGGACGAGCATTTCCTCAAAACCCCGCTGGAAAATAATCTCCCGGTGTTGTTGGCCCTGGCAGGCGTGTGGAATTACAACTTCTTAGGCGTCAATAATCATGCGATTCTGCCTTATGACCATCGGCTGAACCTGCTACCCGATTACCTTCAACAGCTTGAAATGGAAAGCAATGGGAAGAGCGTACATACCGACGGTACGCCGGTTGGTATTCACACCATGCCCATCGTCTGGGGCGGAGAAGGGTCCAACGGACAACACGCTTTCCATCAACTTCTGCATCAAGGTACCCGATCATTCACGGCAGACTTCCTGGTGATCGCAAACGCTGACCACGCCCATGACGTTCACCAGCGCTGGCTACTCGCAAGCGCCCTGGGACAAAGCCAGGCCATGATGATCGGCGAGCAAGGGAAATCATCTCACCAGAACGTGCCGGGAGATCATGCGACTACCACACTGGTGCTGGATCAGCTCACGCCCTTTACGTTGGGCGTTTTGTTGGCAATGTACGAGCACAAGGTTTTTTGCCAGGGAGTGATCTGGAACATCAACTCCTTTGATCAGTGGGGGGTCGAACTGGGTAAGCAGTTGGCAGAGCCGATTTTCGACCAACTGGGAGACAACTCCTCCCTCGGTCAAGACACCGCGACCAAAGGCCTAATCAATTACCTGAAGGGTCAATGAGCGAGATCCAACTCGCCTCAGCGTGCCCGATTCTCGACATCGCCAAACCCAACCCTATAGAGGCTCGGGATTCTCTTGTTCACCCTTAAACCGAATTCCTTCGGAATCGACGGAGGCCAACCTGAGTCTTGCCCTCCTCAACGCGGTTGCCATCGACAATCGTCCAGACTCATAGTCTAATTTCCGAACAACACGGTCAGACCAATTCTGCTGAAAGGAAAAAATAGATGACTCATACCGTGCCGGTTCCTGATTTCATGCTCGATCGCTGTTACATCGGTCATGATCAGTACAACGCCATGTACGATCGCTCAATCGACGATCCGGAAGGATTCTGGTCAGAGCAGGCTGACAAGTTCATCGATTGGTATGAGAAATGGCATACGATTCGAGACGTGGACTTTTCCGCCGGGCTCGTTCGTTGGTTTGACGGCGCCAAGCTCAACGTCAGCTACAACTGTATCGACCGTCATTTGCCGGAACGAGCCGAACAGACCGCCATCATCTGGGAGGGAGATGATCCGGCGCAAGACCAACACATTACCTATCAGCAACTGCACGATCATGTTTGCCGGCTCGCCAATGGATTGCGGGGGCGCGGTGTCGACAAAGGCGATCGCGTCTGTATTTACATGCCAATGATCCCGGAAGCGGCTTACGCGATGCTTGCTTGCGCCCGCATTGGCGCAATTCATTCGGTGGTATTTGGTGGCTTTTCACCACAATCGCTGCAAGATCGAATTCTCGACTCGGATTGCCAGACGGTAATTACTGCCGATGAAGGCCTTCGTGGCGGCCGAAAAGTTCCCTTGAAAGAAAACACCGAAACCGCACTCGCACAGTGCCCGAACGTACACACGGTGATAACCGTGCAACGCACGGGCGCAAAAGTGTCCTGGAACCCGGATCGAGATGTCTGGTACCACGACCTCATCGCAGACGAGGCATCGACATTCGAACCCGTCGTGATGGAAGCGGAAGATCCACTTTTCATCCTCTACACGTCCGGTTCAACCGGCAAACCCAAAGGCGTTCAGCATTCGAGTGGCGGTTATCTTCTCTATGCCGCAATGACTCATAAATACGTTTTCGACTACCACGAGGGTGACGTCTTCTGGTGTACGGCCGATGTTGGCTGGATCACCGGTCACTCCTACATCGTCTACGGTCCGCTGGCCAACGGCGCGATCACGCTCATGTTCGAAGGTGTGCCCACCTATCCCGATGCATCACGTTGCTGGCAGATCATCGACAAGCATCAGGTAAACATTTTCTATACGGCACCGACCGCAATACGTGCGCTCATGGGCCAGGGTGACGATTTTGTCACCTCCACATCGCGCAGCTCACTGCATCTGTTAGGCACGGTTGGCGAACCGATCAATCCCGAGGCATGGGAGTGGTACCACCGAATCGTAGGAGAGGGCCGTTGTCCCATTGTTGACACATGGTGGCAGACCGAAACCGGGGGCATCATGATCACTGCACTCCCCGGAGCGACGGAATTAAAACCCGGGTCAGCCACCCGACCGTTCTTCGGTGTCACTCCGGCGCTGGTTAACGAGCAAGGCGAGATTATCGAAGAAACCGAGGCGACGGGTAACCTGGTTATCACCAGCAGTTGGCCAGGTCAGATCCGAAGCGTGTACGGGCACCACCAGCGGGTAATCGATACCTATTACGCGGCTTACCCTGGCTGCTATTTTACCGGCGATGCCGCTCGGCGCGACGCTGACGGCTACTACTGGATCACCGGCCGCGTCGATGACGTGATGAACGTCTCGGGTCACCGCATTGGAACCGCGGAGGTCGAAAGTGCGTTGGTCCTGCATCCGGCGGTTGCCGAAGCGGCGGTGGTGGGTTTCCCCCATGATGTGAAAGGCGAAGGCATCTATGCCTACGTTACCCTCATGGCCGGCAACAACGAAGATGCAGGCGAACTGCGCGAGGCACTCATCAATATGGTACGCCGTGAGATCGGTGCTTTTGCCAAACCCGACGTAATCCAGTGGGCACCCGGGCTCCCCAAAACCCGTTCAGGCAAGATCATGCGGCGAATCTTGAGGAAAATAGCGGCAAACGAGTTGGACAGTCTCGGCGATGTTTCGACGCTCGCCGAACCAGCAGTGGTTGACGAACTCGTCGAGAATCGGGTTAACAGAGAGTAAAAGAGTAAAAGGGTGCCGTGCGTAATCGTGAACGTTTCGCATACGAAACGTTCACGATTACGCACGGCACCCTACCTGTAACTACGCGCTTTGTGCGTAGTTGCCAAGCTCCTTAATGCTGAGCTTGATCCTTCCGCGTTGGTCTACGTCCAGTACGACCACCTCCACCTCCTGACCGGCCTGCAGATAGTCGGAGACTTTCTCAACCCGTTCCTGGGCAATCTGAGAGATATGCAGGAGCCCGTCTTTACCGGGCAGGATCGTGATGAACGCACCGAAGTCGACGATGCTCGCCACCTTGCCTTTGTAGATCTTGCCGATCTCGGCTTCCGCGGTGATCTCGAGTATCCGCGCGACCGCTGCATCCTTCGCGGCATTGTTCTCCGCGTAAATGCGAACCAGGCCATCGTCGTCGATATCCACTTCTGCGCCGGTCTCCTCGACGATGCTGCGGATGGTGGAGCCACCTTTCCCAATGATGTCCCGGATCTTGTCCGGATGAACTTTTACGGTTGTCATGGCGGGAGCGTTCTCAGAAAGGCTCTCCCGGGGAGTTGCGATGACCTTGTTCATCTCGTCCAGAATATGCAAACGGGCCTCATGGGCTTGCTGTAAAGCGATGTCCAGGATCTCTTCGGTGATCCCGTCGATCTTGATGTCCATCTGCAGTGCGGTAATGCCACTGGCGGTTCCGGCCACCTTGAAGTCCATGTCGCCCAGATGATCCTCATCACCGAGGATATCGGTCAGTACCGCGTATCTGTTGCCTTCCTTCACCAGGCCCATCGCAACACCTGCAACCGCCGCCTTGATCTGCACGCCGGCGTCCATCAACGCCAACGAGGTTCCGCATACGCTTGCCATTGAACTCGAACCGTTGGACTCGGTGATCTCCGAGACGACCCTCAACGTATAGGGAAAATCTTCGACATCGGGGAGTAGCGCCTGTACGCCTCGTCTCGCTAACCGACCGTGGCCAATCTCACGACGTTTTGGACCGGTCATGAATCCGGCTTCGCCCACGCTGTACGGGGGAAAGTTGTAATGCAGCATGAAGGGATCTTTGAACGTCCCTTCCAGCGCGTCCACCAACGCGGCATCACGCATCGTCCCCAGGGTCACCACCACAATGGCTTGGGTCTCACCGCGGGTGAACAACGCCGATCCGTGGGTCTTAGGCAGCAGGCCTACTTCCACGCTGATCGGGCGAACCGTGCGCAGGTCACGCCCGTCGATACGCGGTTCACCATCGAGGACTCGCTGGCGAACAATTTCCTTCTCCACCGTGGCAAATAGATCGCTGACGTCATCTTTCGAATGTTCCGCATCGTCACCACCCGCCAGGTTCTCTACCACCGATTTTCGCAGTTCACCTACCCGGTTCTGACGCTCCATCTTATCGGTAATTCGATAAGCCTCGCCCAGCTCCACCCTGATCTGACTCGACACCTCGTTCAGCAGGTTTTCATCCGTCTCCGGTGGCTGCCAATCCCAGCGAGGCTTACCGGCCTCGGCGGCCAGTTCCTTGATCGCCGTGATGGCTACCTGCATCTCCTGATGGGCAAACAGAACCGCACCGAGCATTTCGTCTTCGGTGAGTTCTTTCGCTTCAGATTCCACCATGAGAACGGCTGTGTCGGTACCTGCCACAACCATTCTGAGCATGGAGTTCCCCAATGCTTCGTAGCCGGGATTCAGCAGGAAGTGGCCGTCTTTATAACCAACTCGGGCGGCTGCGATCGGCCCCGCAAAGGGAATGCCTGAGATTGACAAGGCGGCCGATGTACCTATGAGAGCCGCGATATCGGGATCCTGATCCTTATCGACCGACATTACCGTGCAGATCACCTGAACCTCGTTCATGAAACCCTTGGGGAAAAGCGGTCGAATCGGGCGATCGATGAGGCGGCAGGTAAGCGTCTCCTTTTCGCTTGGGCGTCCTTCACGGCGGAAGAAACCTCCGGGGATCTTGCCGGCCGCATAGGTCTTTTCCTGATAATTGACGGTCAACGGAAAAAAGGCCTGTCCTGGTCGAGCGGTCTTCGAACCCACCACGGTACACAACACCATCGTGTTGCCCATAGACACCATTACCGAGCCTGTAGCCTGTTTGGCTATCCGACCAGTCTCCAGTTTCACCAGCTGGTCGCCGTACTGAAATTCTTTCTCTACTATATTCAAAATCAATTTCTCCCTTGACATCTCTAACGTCGTAGTTGCAGACGCTTGATCAACTCTACATAACGAGATGCATCTTTCCTCTTTAAATAATCCAATAGCTTCCGTCGCTGGTTCACCATTCGAATCAATCCTCGTCGTGAGTGGTGATCTTTCTGATGAGCGCGAAAGTGCTCTTGTAATCCATTAATATTGTATGTCAGCAGGGCTACCTGAACCTCCGGAGAGCCGGTGTCCCCTTCTTCTACTTGATAATCTTTAATAATCTCCGCTTTTGTTTGGGCTGTTAACGCCATTTCACATTTCCTTTCTCAATATGCGCAAATTCAGCTACTGGGGATAACCGTGCATATTTACAGTTACCTCAGGAGACGAGCCGCCGCGGGGCGACTCTGCCATCTTCCAGAACTTCACCCACACCGATAAAACGGGTGGATGCGTCATCGATAATCTCTGACAACCGCACCCAACCGCTTGTTGGCGCATGTGGCACGATTACGGGTTGTCCCTGGCGAACGTAGTAAGCCGTGTCGTCGTTCAACTTGACTTCCGGCCACTCGCGAACCGTACTGGAAACCGGTTGCAGGAAAGGATCCAGCGAGCCTTTCTCACGAGCCGCTTCCAGCTCATCAAACGTAACCAGATCCGACTCGTCGTACGGACCTGCAGCTTTCCTTCTGAGCGCAATCACGTGGGCACCACAACCCAGCAGTTCGCCTAACTCTTCAGCAATGGTTCTAATGTAGGTTCCCTTGCTGCAATGAATCTCGAGTTCCAGTTCGTCACCATCGAACTTCACCAGTTCGTTGGCATGAATAGTCACGCGTCGTGCCTGACGCTCGATCTCAATACCCTGTCGTGCCAGCTTGTACAAAGGTTGACCTTTGTACTTGATCGCCGAGAACATCGAAGGCACCTGATCGATTTCGCCGCGAAAAAAACGTAACGCATCCTCTATTTTCTCTCTGTCCACGTTCTCCACTTTGCGCGTGGCAGTAACCTTGCCATCCGCATCACCGCTGTCGGTTGCGATACCAAGTTTGATGCGTGTCCAGTACTTCTTATTCGAAGAAAGTAGAAATTGGGAGAACTTGGTCGCTTCTCCGAAACATAGCGGTAAAACGCCGGTTGCCAGCGGATCGAGGCTGCCGGTATGCCCGACCTTACGGGCGCCGAAAAGTCTTTTTGCTCTCTGCACCGCGTCGTTCGAACTAATACCCGAAGGTTTGTCCACGACGATCACGCCACTCACATCCCGTCCACGGCGGCGTCTAGCCATCGGATCCTTCTCCGGAAGAGTCAGCGTCCAGGTGACGCGCCTCATCCTCCCGCACCGCGGCTGCAATGAGTTTCTCGAGACGCGGACCGCTTTCAACCATCTCATCGTAGTGAAAACGAGGCTGGGGCGTCGTCCTCATGCTATGGCGCTTGGCGAGTTCGGAACGAAAAAAACCAGCCGCCTTGTTCAATACTTTGATCAACTCGTCACGTTTGGCCTGTGAATCGGTATCAATGGACGAAACGTAGATGTCGGCATACGAAAGATCTTTGCTGACCGTCACCTCGTTGACGCTCACCATGCCCACTCTTGGGTCGCGCATGCCGAAATGGATGATGCTGGCAAGTTCATCGCGTATAAAATCGGCTACTCTGAGATCTCGTGCAAATTCCCGCATAAAGTTACAGCTCTCTCGCGACCTCTTTGGTGTCATACACCTCGATCAGATCGCCACTGTGCACATCGTTGTAGTTACGAACTCCGATGCCGCACTCGGTGCCGTTGCGCACTTCGTTAACGTCTTCTTTGAATCGCCGCAGCGATTCCAGTTCTCCCTGGTAGATCACCGTGTTGTCACGAAGCACTCGAATCAGCTTGTTACGAAACATCGTCCCTTCGATGACCATACATCCAGCAATCTGTCCGAATCTTGGCGAACGGAACACGTCTCGAACTTCGGCGACGCCGACAATCTCTTCACGCAACTCTGGGGCTAACATGCCGGACAACACCTGTTTTACATCGTCAAGCAGCTCATAAATAACGCTGTAGTACCGAAGCTCTATTCCTTCGCGCTCGATAATGGCTTTGGCGGCATTATCGGCCCGCACGTTAAAACCGAACACGGCAGCGCCGTAGGTAATCGCCATAGTGACATCCGATTCCGTGATGCCACCCACACCTGAGGCCAATATGTTGGCGGAAACCTCATCGTTACCGATCTCAGCCAATGCCTGCGTGATCGCCTCCAGGCTACCTCGCACGTCGGTCTTCAACACCATCTTGAGGACGCGTTTCTCACCTTTGCCAAGATGCGCGAACATGTTGTCGAGTTTCGCGGCTTGCTGCATCGCAATGCGCGATTCCTGTGACTTGTCTTTGCGAAATTCTGCGAGCTCACGAGCCGTGCGCTCGTCCGCGACAACCGAAAAATCATCGCCTGCCGACGGCGTGCCGTTCAAACCCAGCAACTCCACAGGTTCGGAAGGTCCAGCCTCTTTCTCCTGTTCGCCATTTTCGTTCAACAAAGCGCGAACCTTACCGTAATACTCACCAGCAATGAGTACATCGCCTTTTTTCAGGGTTCCATGCTGAACGAGCACCGTCGCGACGGGCCCACGTCCTCGATCCAGACGGGATTCGATAACGACCCCACGTCCGGGTGCGTCTGTCACCGCCTTGAGCTCCAGTATCTCCGCCTGGAGCGTGATTGCCTCCAACAGATCATCGATACCTTCGCCAGTCACCGCTGAGACTTTCAGGAATTGAGTATCACCGCCCCAGTCCTCGGGAACGACATCCTTGGCAGCCAATTCATTGGTGACTCGATCTGCATCCGCGCCTTCGAGGTCCATCTTGTTGATCGCAACGACGATGGGCACGCCGGCGGCTTTTGCATGCTGAATGGCTTCTTCGGTCTGGGGCATGACCCCATCGTCCGCCGCTACGACGAGAATGACGATGTCGGTCACCTTGGCGCCACGTGCACGCATCGCGGTGAACGCGGCGTGGCCCGGCGTATCGATAAAACTGATCTGCCCGTATTTCGTTGCTACCCGGTACGCACCGATGTGCTGAGTAATTCCACCGGCCTCCCCGCTCGCGACGCGCGTCTTGCGGATGTAGTCGAGCAGCGAGGTCTTACCGTGGTCGACATGACCCATCACCGTAACGACCGGCGACCGGGGCAAAGGAACCCCATCAACCCTGCCATATTCTTCCAGGTCCTTCTCGATGGCATCTTCGTGAACGGCTTTAGGCTTGTGACCCATCTCCTCTACGACGAGAGTCGCGGTATCCCGATCGAGTGCCTGATTGATCGTTGCCATCACCCCCATACCCATCAGCGTTTTGATGACTTCACCGGCTTTGATCGTCATCCGTTGAGCAAGATCACCTACAGTGATCATGTCGGGAACCTCAACCTCACGCTCGATGGAGTCCGGGGGCCGGTTGAAT
>JACZXA010000106.1 GCA_022571865.1 Pseudomonadota bacterium | reverse complement strand
TTCGAAGCCCGGTAGATGCAGTCATCGATCGTACATTTGCAAACGAGGGCGAGTACGTGCTGCCCGGCCAGCGGCTGGTCATGCTCCACGACCGAAGCGGCGTGTGGGTGAGCTGCAACGTGATCGAGACCGACATCAGGTACTTGGAGGTCGGCATGCCGGCGACGGTGACGGTGGATGCGTTTCCCGGCGAGATTTTCGAGGGACACATTATTCGTGTGGGCGACGCGGCGACCAGTCAGTTCGCACTACTACCCAATCCCAACCCGAGCGGCAATTTCACCAAGATTTCGCAACGCCTGCCCGTGCGCATCACGCTCGAGCAGCGCGGCAACATGCTGCGGCCCGGCATGATGGTGGAGGTCAGGATTGCCATCCGTCGTTGACACCCGCGCGCCCGCCAGTTTCGTTCGCAAGTACGACACGGGGCCTGACGTCACACCCAACACGCAAGCGCTCTTTCTCAAATACGGCCGCTCCTATCGTTGGCTCGCGGTGGTCACGATCATGAGCGGTTCCATCGCGTCGCTCCTGACGTCGACCATCATCAACGTGGCGATTCCCGCGGTCATGGGCGCTTTCGGAATGACCCTGGATCAATCCCAGTGGTTGTCGAGCGGCTTTCTTGCAGCCGCTACCGTCACCATGCTGCTGAGCGCGTGGGCTGTCGAAGCATTCGGCATGAAAGCCATCTACATCACGGCTATGACGATGTTCATGGTGGGCTCGGTATTGGGGGGGCTGAGCATGACCACCGATATGCTGATCTTCTCACGGATCGTTCAAGGCGCTTCCACGGGCCTTCTCGGTCCCATCGGGATGATCATCACGTTTCAGGTGTTTCCTCCACACCGGCGTGGTCGCGCCATGGGAATCTTCGGAGTCGGGATGATGCTTGCACCCGCTTTGGGACCGACCGTCGGTGGTGTGTTGATCGATCAGTTTTCTTGGCATTACGTTTTCTTCATAGCCGTTCCGTTCGGCATCTTCGCGCTTCCCATGGCCATCTTCTTCCTTCCGGATCGCGAGGCGTTCGGCGAACGTCCGCCGTTCGACTGGATCGGCTTGTTGTTGATGCTGATCTTCATCCCCAGCCTTATGCTGGGGTTTTCCAGTGGTCAGCATGAGGGTTGGCATTCCACCATTATTCTTGCGTACTTCACCATCGCGGCGGTCTCGGGGATTGCCTTCGTCGTCTGGGAAAACCATACGGTCGAGCCGATGCTGAATCTGCAGGTATTTTTGAACAAAAGATTCGTTGCCGCCGCCGTCGTGAGCACGATCATGGGCGCGGGACTTTATGGCTCCACCTACCTGGTACCACTGTTCCTGCAGACGATACAGGGACTGACTCCAACCGCATCAGGGCTATTGATGATGCCCGCGGGGCTGTTCATGGCGTTCGTTTTTCTGATCGGCGGCGAACTCTCCGACCGCTTCCCGTCGCGCGTGTTAATCATTTCGGGCCTCGCGCTGTTCGCCCTCTCCTGTGTCCTGTTGAGCACGGTGGACCTCAATACGCCGTACTGGAGTCTCGTCTGGTGGGCGATCGTCGGACGCGTCGGCCTCGGGCTCATCTTCCCGAGTCTGAATCGCACAGCACTCAGTGTTCTCAGTTTTGATCTGTTAGCTCAGGGTGCGGGCGCGCTCAACTTCCTGCGCCAGTTCGGCTCGGCCTTCGGTGTCAATCTCATCGCCATCGAGCTTGAGCGGCGCACGTCGTTCTTCAGGGATGTGTTCTTCACCGCTCAGGGCGAGGTGAATTCTCTAGCCATGGAAGAGACGATTCGCCAGGTGCAGCTTTTGCTGACGCCGGCGGGCTTGTCCTATATGGAGCAGATAGGCGTCTCGATGGGCTATCTGTCGCAAGCCGTTGCGACACAGGCGAGCATCATGGGCTTTCGCGACAGCTTCCTGATCGTTGGCGTCCTCTTTCTCGCATGTCTGATCCCCGCCTGGTTCATGCCAGGCGACGTACCGGGCGTCACGCCGGAATCGGCACGCCCGCCGAAACCACGGAGCGTGTCCGCGCAGTAGCTCCGGTCCGAACTTCTCGTCGCCGATTGATCAGGTGTCTTCGATCGACAACATTGCGGACACGTCCGAAGAGGATGGAACTCGAACTCGAGTAGATTTCAGTGACTGATTGTTTCTCTGTTCTCGTCCGCTATCGAAGAGGAGCATCGTTATGCACTCGCAAGCACTGAACGAATGGCAGCACGACCATGTTTTTAATCAAAATCAGCAACGAGCGGGTGAGAAGCGCACACTCCTGGTGAGAGAACGCGGATGTCGCGAGTGTGGTTAGTTATGACCCGCTCCGCGATGACGACTTCCGAAGGTATTCCTGAGCTGACCACCGTCTTTCTCGCGACCACCCTCCATTGCTCGTCCGGGAGCAGATCACAGAGCGTGAGCGGGCGGCAACCCCCGACGAGAGTTGGTTTGATGCGGTGAATCACGTTCCAGAGCGCACTCGCAATCCTCGATATCGGCGTGGTCCCTTTCGTGAGCCCCGCATGGCAGAAAAGACCTCCTTGCAACATCGCTGTGTGAGCTTCGATCAGACAGTGCTGGATATCTGCAATGCTGAGCAAGTCGAGGACGTACGTACTAACAAATCGGTCAAAGGGTCCGCCGTGGGAAGAGATGTGGAACTCGCCGTCGGTCAAACGAACCTCGCAGCGGTCTCCAAAGGGCGCTAACCGATCCCTGGCAAGGCCCACCATCGTCGAACTGAGATCTACGCCGACGTATCGAGCGCTACTGGGTAAATAATCGGCGAGTAGCCTGGCTGCTAAACGCCCGGTTCCGCAACCCAGCTCGAATACGGCTCGAGCAGATGAAAACTCACCCAACTCGATCAACGCATCGAGAGCAACATCTTCATAGAAGCCCTGCCGATCCTGTCTGGCGCCAAACCGATCGTAAAAATCGCGAACGGCATTGCGGCTGAGTGTTTTGGCCATGAGCCAAGCACAACGGGATCAAGCCGACATAGGTAGAACGAGCACCTCGGTGTCGATCTCGTCTATGACTTTTCGTGCCGTGTCCCCCAGCAAACTCTTCGATTCCGGTCTCGCCACTCGGGCGATGACCACGAGATCGGCTTCGATCTCGGTTGCCGTGGCTGCAATGACCTTCTCAGGCGCACCTATATCGGCGGTCACCTGCTGTCGCTCCAGGCTGCAACTATCGGCAAATCGCTGCCAATCAGGGAGCGCGTCGCTCTTGTAGCAGGTTACCGCATGTAAGTCTGCGCCCAAGTCTTCCGCTATGCTCCGGGCCGCTTCCAGTATGTTTGCGTTTGCCGCCTCATAGACATCGTCGGGGCTGGGCTTCACCGCAACCAGCACCTTGTGAATATCGTAAGGTTGTGGCGTTTTCACCAGCATGACGGGGCATCGGCAATCGCGCAGTAAGCGCCAGTCCGCCGTGTCCCGCAGCAGTCGAACCAACCGTGCGTGCTGGGTCATGTTCTTAATGACCACGTCACTGCCGTTTCGAGCAACCGCAGCCACGATTGCCTTGCGCCAATCCTTGTTCCATTCCACCTCGATGGCCACGTCGATACCCGAGGACCGGGTGTGCATCACCAGGCGCTCAATCCAATGTCTAACCCTTTCCTGGGCGGCCGCTACCGCTTCGGCGAGATCTTCCCCGCGCCGCGGCGAGGCGTCTTCATCATCGATACAGCAATACACGTGCAGCCGAGCATCGTCAGACCGGTACTTTTTCAGGTCCAGCGCGATCTTCTCGCCCCAGGTAAGTGCCGCCTGCTCCATGACCTTGGGGTCAAGCACTACGAAAATCTTTGTAGAATCAACCATAGAACTATCCTGACATCCATTGCCAACAAGCTCAGTTTCAGCCAATTCGGTGCGCCGGGATATAGATACTTCCCCTGATAGAAGTAGGTCTTGTGACCTATGGAGTTGGTCGCGATCATCACCATGAGCCGGTGCTTCGCAAGTATTCTCGCAGCGGGGCAACGTCTCACGTTGCGTCTCAATTATCGTTGTGGATCGATCCGAAATCGTTGCGGCATCGAGCCACGTTCTTGGAAAAGACCGAAGAGATCGAACGTCCGATGATAACCACAGGAGCACAATCTATTTTGTGAAGGCCGACATAGGCTGAGATAAGACGAGCCGATGCATGTGTTTTTCACACGCTTTGGGCCATGAACGATCCCATAGATCGGCAATTGGTGGCGGTCTGATTTGAATCAACTTTTTTCAACGGCTGAGGTGTAGTGTTGGCTGGTTCACGCCGGTCGTCTAGGCGTTTTGTGCGACAGACCGGGGTCGTATGTGACGACCGCGTTTCGTACCCGGTGTGGCGTTTGTAACCACAGGAGTACTGATCCATGAGTTCGATAATGGAACTCTACGTCGGCGGCTTCATGGTTGTGTTGAGCGTAGGTTGCGTCTTGTGGTTTCGGAACTATCGACATAGAGTCTCGACTCGTCGCAGATTGCGTACGTTGCAACGAATAGGGCTGGGCGTCGATCGGACGTTGTTTGCGGGGCTGGCGCGCGCGGCTCTCGAGCTCGCCATCGACCATACCAAAGAACGGAAACAAGGTGGCGTACCGATCATCCAGCACCAGAGCGTGCGCGGATGGCTGTTCGAGATGTACCGTAAAGTCGAAGCGGCGCGATCGCTAAACCGCGACGTGGTGTTGTCGAATGCGCTGAACGCACCGCGCCTGGAGTATGCGATTCGGTGAGGGCGGCCAGTTCGAACGTACGTTTTGTTGTTACGGTAACGACGTGGATTGCAGCCGCTGCGGAGCCTACGCGGTCTTCAACGGCGCGTACCACCGGGCGAAGAGGATGGAGGCATGCCCGCGGCCACGATCAGATGACCTGACGATCAGAGGGACGGAATAGCCGGTGCACCTTGTCTGTCAAGGCGCGGGACGGTTTGTGGGAAAGCGTCTGTTGAACATAGGAGTTGGTTGTCGGGTTGAGCCTTCCGAAAACTCAACGTCATTTCAGCGAGTATTGAGATTGCTATTTCATTGGACGACTTGGCGGCAATATCTAGCCCAATAGGTCCGTGGATTCGTGATGTTTGTGGCAAATCGATACCGTGGAGTGTTTCCAACCGGTTTCCATGAGTCACCCGGCTCCCGATTGCGCCGATGTATCCGACGTCACTGGGTAGAAACCGTTCAAAAAGTGCGGTTTCTCGATCATGTTCGTGGAAGAGTAGGACAACCGCAGTCCAGGGGTCGGTGGGCAGTGCGATAATTTGTTCGGTTCCGATTAGACGTCTCACTGCAACCGCTTGACCAGTCAGATACTCCAAGGTTCGCGTATCCGGCGTGAAGACCTCAACCTCGTAGCCTGCTGTTTGTGCTAACGAGGCCAACGAGTGTGTTACGGGACCTCCGCCAAAAATGTAGAGCCGTCGCGTTGGGAAGTAAGTGCGTAAGAAGGCGTTTCCTGACGGCTTGTGGAGTTCTGTTTCAACGGTGCTGATCGAACCTGCCGGTCGGAGTTGGGTCAACAATGCGACGCGCTTCCTGGCGAGTTGATGTTCGATCAGTGCGTTAACGACTTTTAGTGTAGGGTGTGTGTCGAACCATATGTCGATTCCAGAGCCGCAAGGCAAGACGATGTCCATATAGGGTGATCCCTTGCCAAAACGCACACCAACGTTCCGACCGGCAGTCATCGCAGCCAGCGCTTCCCCGGCTATGGCCGCTTCCGCACATCCGCCTGTGAGATAGCCCTCATGATCCCCCGTATCGGACACCACCATCTGGCTCCCTATCGGACGAGGAGACGATCCGTCAACACGGATCAACGTCACCAAACAGGCTCTCGACCCTACGGTTAAGTAGTCCTTTAGCGCGTGTAGTTCGTTCATCACTGGTTTTTGCCTCTTGAGCTGGAACGGTCCGGTTCGATTGCTGAGTCACCGAAAACGACGTACGCTCACCGCATCTCGCCAGCTCAGCGCCACCCAAAGTCTACGTCAATGCGGTCTGGGAAGCAGCGAGCGAAATAAGCTCCATTGCGTATCAGTTTCGGCTAATCCCTGCGTAACCATACGCTTGACAGGAGGGAAACTATTACCAAGTCGCAATACCAGCTTCCTGACTAACTTGATAGGGGGGGCGTCGTTGGTAAACAAGCCAACAATGGCATTAGTCGCGAGATAGAGCGGCCGTGTCACTCGCTGGTGTTTCGATTGATAGTTGTTGAGCACACTTGCGCCAGCAATATCTTTGCCGAGTGTCAATGCGGTCTTGATCTCACTGGCAAGCGTAGCTTGACCACGCAGACCCAGGTTGAAACCATGTGCGGTTACAGGATGCATGCCTACCGCTGCGTCGCCAACGAGTGCGAACCGGGTGGCAACGAAACGGTCCGCGTAAACCGCTACCAGCGGATATGCATATCGTTTTCCCTCTAAGATCATTTGCCCAAATCGGTTGCGAAAGCGTTGCTGGACGTCTATGTTGAATGTCTGTTCACTCATCCCCATGATCTCAGCCGCAGCATGTGTTGGAGCGGTAATCACGATGGATGACCGCTGACCCGACATCGGTAACACTGCCAGGGTGCGCTCGTAGTGAAAGCACTCGAAGGCGGTGCCGTCATGCGGCAGATCGTGTTTCATGCGGCAGACAACGGCGACTCGGGAAAAGTCATGCATGCTCGCAGGAATGCCCATCTTGCGGCGCGCGTCTGAAAAACGGCTGTCAGCAGCGACTACCAGAGAAGCCTCGACCGTTTCTCCATTGCTGAGAACGACTGCCGCGCCACTCGGATTAGTGCTCAGGTTTGTCACCGTCACGCCGGTCAACAATTCGATGTTGGCTGCTGTTTCGACTTCCTCGCAAAGCGCCTTCCGAATCAGGTGGTTTGAGATGAGATAACCTAAAGCGTCGACAGTGAGACTGGACCTGTCGAAACTCAACGAATAAGACGAATCGCCATCCAGAACTTCGGCTTTCCTGATCGGTGAGATCTCGTCGGGGGGAATACGAGACCATACACCAAGGTTTTTTAAAATTTCAGTCGACCGGTGCGTCAATGCAATCTCGCGCCCATCCTGGGCGGGTTCGGCAAGCTGATCCAGTGAGGATCTTTCGACGACCAGAATTTCCAGTTCAGTATCCGCCAGCGAACGGGCAAAACTGAGCCCGGCAGGACCACCACCGATCACAACGATGTCAGTAACGATAGCTTTGATCCTCTGGTTATGTGAATCGCATCAGCCGGAATTCAAGCTTGGATAGTCGGTTACGAGAGTTGCTGCGCCATTGAAGAAAAGTTGCAGGCTCTGGTTGTATCGAAAGAACGCGTCCACCATCAGTTGGTCCGGTCCGTCAACCACCATCGGGTCGTCCGGGAAAGAAAGATAGTTCAATGTGTGTTCGAGATCGGGCTCTCCCCGGCTTGTGATGTTGTCGATCATTTCCCTCCAAACGTTCAGCGGGGCTTCCACAACAAAATGTTCCGGACGGGCGTCTTCAATTTTCTGCAGTTCTCTCACTGATTCGACCAGGTAGTCTTTGAACTGTACTTCGATCAACCGGGATTCGTCTGTTCGCGCAACCTTTACCACATCAAGACCAAGCCTGATAACAAGTTATGCCAGGCAAGGGAAGCCTGTTCTGATTCAGATCAAACTATCGATACAGATGCGCATGGTGGGTTTCAACTATACCCACGCTGCAACCGCGCGCATGCTCTTGGGCAGCTGAAGCGTTCATCGCTCGGATTGATCAAAGTCAAACTATGTCCGGCCGGTGACGAGATAATGATGCCATCGCTGAATCCGAGTCGTGCCATTGGCTGACGTCGATATGGTCCGAGCGCCACGCTTGTTGTTGATCAATCCTAAGTTCAAAGAGAGCTTCTGGAGCTTCCGCTGGGCGCTGGATGAGGTGTTGGACGGCAAATCTGCAGTCAACCCACCTCTCGGACTCGCCACCGTTGCCGCCCTGACGCCGAAACACTGGGATGTCCGTATTGTCGACGAGAATGTCGAGCCGATTCCGCTCGACCCCGACGTCGACATCGTCGGTATCTGCGGCATGGCGATCCAGTTCCCGCGACAGCGGGCACTGATCCAGCACTACAAAACGGTTGGCAGGTTGGTTGTTGCCGGGGGTAGCTACGCGTCGCTGTGCCCCGAAGCTTTCGAAGGTCTCGCGGACGTTGTGGTTTCAGGTGAGGCGGAATATATCTGGCCTCGGTTCTGCGCCGACTATACAAACGGCCATACGGATTCTCTGTATCACGAAACGGGTGAGGTGAATCTCGCAGACTCACCTGTGCCTCGATTCGACCTGTTGAAACTAGACCGATACACGCGGGTAAGCTTGCAGTATTCGCGTGGTTGCCCTTATCAGTGCGAGTTCTGCGACATCATCGTCATGTTTGGCCGCCGACCGCGTACTAAGAACCCCGAGCAGATTGGCCGCGAGCTCGATGAATTGCGGGCGGCTCGTGTGCACAACGTATTTTTCGTGGACGACAATTTCATCGGCCATCGACCACGCACAAAAGCGCTCCTCAGCTACCTTGCCGACTATCAATGGAAGCACGATTACAGGTTTCAATTCGGGGTTCAGGCTTCGGTCAACCTGGCAGACGACAACGTGTTGCTGAATCTGTTCGGCCAGGCAAATGTTTCCTGGGTTTTTATTGGCATCGAGTCACCTGATGCAGAGTCGCTTGCCGAGGCGAATAAGCGCCAGAACTTGAAAGGCAACTTATTGAGCGCGGTACATAAGCTCTATCGCAACGGTATCGACGTATTCGGTGGTTTCATCATCGGTTTCGACAACGACACGATCGAGGTCTTCGATAAGCAGTACGATTTCATCGTTCGTTCCGGGATACAAATTGCGATGGTCGGACTGCTGACGGCTCTTCCAAAGACGCCGCTTTATCACCGACTCGACGCCGAAGGTCGGCTTGTGCCATACGCCCGCGCTGACGACAACACGCAAGTCACGACCAACTTCGTACCCAAGGGTATGACCGCGCACGAGATGTCTGTGGGTTTTGTCGACCTGCATCGCCGGCTTACGCGAGACCGGGTTATTGCCGAACGCATCATCAACAAGACGCGTTTCATGAAACACCGCGCAGCATCCGCCCACTATAGATTCTTGGAATCTTTAGGCATCCTGAAACGATTCGTTTTACACGGCGTGCTGGCGGGTGGGTACACGCGCATTTATCACGTGGCGCGCACCTTGTGGCACAGCAATGTACAAGTCTGGTCTGTGGTGATCGCAGATTGGATCTCCGGTCTTGCGCTTGCGCGATATGTCGAGATGCGGCTCACCACTCAGCCCGGCTGCACGCCTGCACGCACCTCGATTGAACGACTCGAGCAGATTTTGGCTCGGGTAATACCTGATGGCGACGTCGCTGTCGATTCCAACACCTGGGAGGTTTCCATTACGTTGGCACGCGTTGTAGAAACGCGATTGTTCAAGGAACTCACGCAACAGCTAGCGGCGCTTGCCCGTTCCGGGACGAACCTGCGCATCCGGCTTGACGAGCGATGTACGGTTCATCCCGATCACCTGAACGATTTGCTGAACAGGCTCTCCAAGTATGGCGATCGAATCACACTTTCGGTGCATGAGGTTATGTGGCCGTTCCTTCGAATCGATATTACAAAATTCCATCTGGCGTTGTATGGCACCTACGATCGGCCTTGAACTCGGTGATGATCCCTACGTTGTTTTCGAACATTGGTTTGCTGATGCTTGTGCCGAGGAAGCACAACCGGAGGCTGTAGCGTTTGCCAGCGCTTCGCGTATCGGTATCCCCTCCGTTCGAATGATGCTTTTCAAAGGCTTGGCAGATGGCAGGTTTCGATTTTTCACGAACTATGGCAGTCGTAAGGCGCGCGAGCTTGACAGCAATCCGCGCGCCGCTCTGCTGTTCTTCTGGCAGTCACTCGCCCGTCAAATTCGAATCGAAGGTCGCGTGCTGCGAATGTCCGCAGCACAATCCAGTACGTATTTTTCCGAACGCGATCGAGATAGTCAACTTGGCGCACGAGCGTCAAAACAGAGCAGGCCGATCGAGTCGCGAGCCGTGTTGCTCGGCTGCGTGGAAACCATGCGGATGCAATATGAAGGCCACGCCGTTCCCTGCCCTGCCTATTGGGGCGGTTACGAACTGCTGCCTCAATCGTTCGAGTTCTGGCAAGGTCGACCCGGACGATTACACGACCGGGTTGAGTTCACCAAAAAATTGGGTGGATGGCGAACGCAACTCCTTGCGCCATAACGCTTGCCGTTCACGCTGCTAGCGGTGTCCACAGCAATGGACTCATGAACACCCAGGCTAGGCCTGTACGATGGTAAATGTCCCAATCACCACGAACCCTATTCCGGCGGCGTAGGAAAGATATTTGGGATCCACATAGGCGGAAACGACGCCCCCAGCGAGCACTCCGATGGCAGAGGCCAGTATCAGCGCAAGCGACGCACCTATGAACACCGTTAACCGGTTTGCTGGAGCATTCGCGGAAAACAGCAACGTGGCTAGCTGAGTCTTGTCGCCAAGCTCGGCAAGGAAAACCGTTCCGAAAACGGTGAGAAGAAGTTTGAGATCCATGACCATCCTTCTATGAATTCATTCATCCTGTGAATTTATCGTTATTCTAGAAATTTATTTTCCCGCAGGTTTCTCAGGGAGTCAGCAACTCCCGGGTCCATCCGGTTTCTTTTAGTTGGAACGTGATACGCCCTTTCAGATCGCGCCAGTCGGCATGCCAGAACACGATGTGGTCCGGCTTCAATCGATAACCAGCCCAGTGCGGGGGACGCGGTATCCTCCCGTCCGGATACTCGGCGCGAACCTCCTTGATCCGTTCTTTGAGCTCATCCGGATTCGTTAAGGGTTCTGACATATGAGAAACCCAAGATGCGACGTTTTGCTCGTGGGATCGAGCTTGCCAGAAGCCGTCAGACTGCTCGTCGGACAGTTGTTGGACGTTCCCCTTGATAACAACCTGTTCGGCCAAGCGATGCCAGTAGAAGCACATAGCGGCTCGGGGAATCTCGACGAGTTGTTGTCCCTTACCGCTCTCTAGATTGGTAAAAAAAACAAACCCGTGTTCATCGCGTTGCCTCAAGTTGACCATCCGGACTGATGGATTACCTTTCGCGTCCGAAGTGGCGAGCGCCATTACCGATGGGTCATCTAGCTTGAGACTGACTGCCTGTTGGTACAGAGTCTCGAAACGATCCAGCGCTTCCTGAAATAGTGGGTCCATCCAACGGGTTCCTGTGGTTTATGGTCCGGTTTCGGTACGGTCGCGATGTTGCAGGTCGATGTCATATCTGCTGATGAGATATAACTGTGCCCGGACTGGCAAGCGCAATAAATAAGGGAAACCACCTAACCTCGATGGTCCTTAAGTCAAATGTTAATACTGCCGAAGCGGCATCTGCACCACGATCCCTTCCATCTCTTCGCTGACTTCGATCTGGCACGCAAGGCGGCTCGAGTTGCGAACATCGAAGGCGAACTCCAACATCCCACTTTCCAGCTCATCCGCCGAATTACAAAGTGGAACGAACTCATCGGAAATGTAGACGTGGCAGGTAGCGCATGCGCACAACCCGCCGCAATCGCCTTCGATGCCGGGAATCAGGTGGCCGACCGCACCTTGCATGAGCGTCGTGCCGACGGGTACGTCGATCTCGTGGGTGGTGCCGTCGTCTTCCACATAGGTGACCTTAGGCACCGGGTGACACTGCTTCGCTCATCTCCCGAGCTTCGGCGACCATGGCGAAGATCTCGCCCTCCCGGGCGATGGGTGAAAGAGAGAAGTCGAGCTGCCGCTGTGATCCATCAGGCATCCGCATATTCACTGGCGACCGATAGGCCCTTCCTCGTTGACACTGCGCCATAGCGTCACGCAGCCAGTTCGCCGTTACTTCTGGATCGGCCGACCAGAACGGCAGTTCGGAGAAGGAACTACCCAGCACTTGTTGCCCGGGAGGCAGCAGGTCCATCGCCGCCGGGTTCATCTCGAGTACTGAACCCGTGGGCGAGATGAGCGCCATCGCTTGCAGCGCATGGTCAAATACGGTGTGGAAGCTGGCCGTGGATCTGGCGAGTTCCGCCTGCGCGGCCTTGCGAACGGTCAAGTCACGCAACTGGGCGCTGTAGACCAAGGTCTGGTCGAGTGTCACCTTGCAGATGGAAGCTTCGAGTGGAATTTCCTTCCCGCTTTTGGTAACAACGGCGACCTCGACTCGTGCGCCCATCAACCGAGCGGGAGCTTTCGCTTTCACAAATTTGGCCATCTGGATTTCGTGAGACTCCCGGAACCTGTCGGGGACCAGGGCGCTGAGCGGCTTGTCAACCAGCTCGCCGCGGCCGTAACCAAAGAGGATCTCCGCGCTGGGGTTAGCGTAGATGATGGTGAATTCGGCGTTGACGTTGACGATGGCGTCGGCAGAGTTCGCCAGGATTCGGGCTGCCAGACGATGGGCCTGGCGTGACTGGTGCTGCCTCGTTTGTTCCTGCGTAATGTCGTGGAGCAATACCAGATAATAAACGTCATCGATCAACAGGCGCCCTACGCGAACCCGTACGGGTCGGTCGTTGCCGCGCGCGATACGACAGATCAGGTGAACGTACTCCAGTTCCGGGGCTTCGGGTGTTTCGGCCCAACGTCGCATCCACGCCAGAGGATTCAATCGTGCACGTTCGGTTTCTGGAAGAAATTGGGTGACGTTTGTCGCCAGCGGTGGAGCGTCGGTTTCCAGCAGGTGCGCCAGAGCATCGTTTGCGGAAACAATAAAACCGTCGGATGACATCACCAGCATCGGCTCGGGCACCCTTTCCAGCAGCTGGCTCGCAGAGATGTCGTCTAACAGCATCTCCCAGTCGCTTCAGCAGGCTGCCTGTTCGGAATTCAACACGCTGACATCGGAATCCTCGTCTTCCATCGCTTCGAGAATCGTGAGGTCCTCATTTACCGGTATACCGGCGGCTTCGTAGAGCGCTTTGGAGCGTTTGGTTACCAATCCGACCCGCACGAGCGCAGGCATCATGAGGTCTTTCACGGAATGTATCTGGCCCGGCGGCAGCTCGCGGGTGATGCCGAGTTCGGCCGCTTCCCGCATACCGGCGGCAAAATCTTCCGGATCGATTTGGCTCACTTGGAGGACTTCGAGAAAACCGGCGTCCATGGAACCCGTCTGCCCGTCCATGAGAATCTTTATGGCATCGAAGGCAAACTGCGCCAGATCCTCTCTCTCATCCGGATGCAAAGCAGCAATGGTTGGCTTCAGGTAAATGTGACCGAACGAGACGTGCCGTGCTTCGTCCCGCATGACGTTGAATGTGATGGATTTCAACAGCGGTTCATTCGTTTGTTTGTACATATTGTTGAAGGCACCCAGTGCCAGACCTTCGACGATCATGTTCATGCCAATCATTACTTTACAGAAGTTGTTAGTTTGCAACGTGACGTCGATGAGTTGTTTTAACCACGGCACCATGGGGTAGTGAATGGCGATCTTGTTCACGTAGCGATCGTAAACTTCTACGTGGCGGGCCTCGTCCACCGTTTGCGTTGCGGCGTAATACTTCGCCTTAATGTCCGGCACGGCGTGCGCGACGGTTGCGGCGGCCAACAACGCGCCCTGCTCACCGTGCAGAAACTGCGAAAGCAGCTGCGCGGTCGAGTGCGCGGAGAAGGTCTCCTGTTGTTGCTGCGAGAGCTTCTGAAAAAACGGCATGCGCGCATATTGGCTGTGTTGGGACGCGATGAGCGGGCTTGATGGGTCGATGGGTGTATCCCAGTCGAGATCAGCGGCATTCCATTGGTTTTCCTTGGCGCGATTGTAGAGATCGTCGAGTTTCGCCACCTGGCTTTCGTAGTCGAAGTTCCAGGAAACCTTCATGAGCGTCTCGTAGGTTTCAGAGGTTGGTGCGGGTACGTCTCGAGTAACAGCGGCCATATGTGATTCATCCGGAGCGGCAGATGAACGCACTCTGGCTGGAATGCTGACCTCCTGGTTTGATTACAATCAACGAATTGATAATCAGTTTCCTGGCACGAAGCTACTTAATGCTTAGTTTGCTACGTACAAATCCTCATTGTCGCACCCGGCCAGAAGTCCAGAGTAGAACGTAATCTTCTGGACGGAGAGATTTAATGAGTTGCCACCCGATTAGGTACGTCGTTGTGGTTGTTGTTGTGCTGGGCTTGTTATGGACAATCTGAGGACGTTCGCAAGATTGCTGTCGTGTTGCATGTAAGGTGCCACCAGCTTCCGAATGGCGAGTTCATCCGTCACCGAGGAGTAGCGACGCGGTGAGTTCCGGTCGGTTCGAATTCACCAGACATCCCGTCCTGGCGCTGGGTTTTCGGCCCTTTTACCTTCTGGCCGCCGTATTCGCAGCCATTACCCTCCCGCTGTGGATTGCATCCTATATTGGCATCGTGCGAGTGGGAGGATACCTGCATGGGGTCGCCTGGCACAGTCACGAAATGGTTTTCGGTTTCGCTACTGCCGTCATCGCGGGGTTCCTGCTCACGGCGGTGCGCAATTGGACAGGCCAACCGACACCAACTCGTATGTGGTTGGCCGGACTTGCTTCACTCTGGGTGCTGGCTCGGGTGCTGGCGCTGACTGGTCCGGATAGCATAGCGGCATTTGTCGATGTAGCGTTTCTACCGGTGCTCGGCCTGGCGGTCGCTATTCCGATACTGCGCAGTAACAATACGAAAAACTTCAAGATTCTGGCCGTACTTGGCGGCCTTACTGCCGCCAATGTTTTGTATCATCTAGCTTACTTGAATATTTTGCCTGCGGGGTTCACGCGGGTCGCAATCACGGCTGCCCTCGACGTAATCACCCTACTGATAGCAATCGTCAGCGGTCGGATCATTCCGGCCTTTACTGCAAATGCGATCGCGGCAGCAAAGCCGCGTAACATCTGGGGCGTCGAAGCTGTCTCCCTGGGCTCGCTGGTTCTCGTGCTTGCTGCCGGAGTCCTGAACACCTGGTATCCGCTACCGACTTGGGCCTGGCTTAGACTTCTCGCGATGGCGGCATTCGCGCACGCCATTCGTCTCATACTCTGGGAGCCTTATCACCGCCACCGCGATGTAATGTTGTGGATGTTGCCTGTGGCCTACGCATGGATTCCGATTTCCCTGACGCTACGGGCGTATGCACAGGTGGGTACGATCCCCACCGCAACGGCCGTTCACGCACTGACCCTCGGAGCTATTGGCGGGTTGATGGTGGCCATGATGATGCGGAGTGCGTTGGGTCATACGGGACGGACAGTCACTGCGGGATCTGCGGAGATTGCGGTTTTTACGCTCGTGCAGCTGGCAGCGATTGCACGCGTTCTCTCTAGTCTCATATCGCCCGAACTGTACCAAGGGGCGGTCATCGTGTCCGGAGTACTGTGGTCCTTAGCATTTATGGTCTTTGTGTTTCGTTACTGGCCGATCCTGACCAGGCCGCGGGTCGATGGAAGATCGGGTTGAGCAGCGGAAGCGCCCAACGTCGTTCTTGACCAGTGACGTTGAGGCGCCAAGCAAAACTTGGATGGGAGGGAAGTTAACGTCGCCACCCATCGGAATGGGTGATGCGTGGACTGAAAGCCATCCCACATGCAGTCGTTGACCCTGTTGATCGTACGGTTGTTGACCCAATCCGAGCTACCGTTCGGCTTCGATGATGTAATCGTACAACGTTCGGAAATGTTCAAGCTTGCTATCGAAGAGCGGATCCGGACCAGGCATTAGCTCAGCATCGATCAGATTCCAATCCGCATCGTTCAAACGCGATTCAACCAGCGGAAACAGATGCAATTCTTCAAATGCCATGTGCTTGCGCTGCTGCAACAGATACTGCTGGATGTCTTCGAGTAGCCTGCGGGTTGTTAGGACGTTTCCGTTGTGGATCGCCTCTAGTAGGTTGTTTTGCAGTTTCCGGGAATGTTCGTTGATCTCCTGATGCTTCCCGAGGTTCAGAAACACCACGTGCCGCTCGGCCGGGGTCAACCCTTTGTGCAACAGCCGATCGAATACCTTGGCTTCGGTGGGATGGTGCACGGCGTCTGCATATGTTCGAACGTATGTGACGATGGCTGTGAGCAGCGGGTAGTTTGGCCCATCGTCGACATCGAGAAAATCAACTTCACGTTCCAACACGCGCATCACTCGAGCGAGCCTTACGTGATCTTCGCGTAATTGTTCGAGAACTGCCGGGGTCACGAGACGTGAATCCGGCACATCCAAGTTCACTCGGACACTCTCACTCGAACGGTCAGCACATCGCAACCAACACCGTGCAGCACAGCGTTGGCTGTAGACCCCAACAATAGCCCCAGACCGTATCGACCGTGAGTGCCCACAACGA
>JACZXA010000105.1 GCA_022571865.1 Pseudomonadota bacterium | reverse complement strand
CTGTGTTGCAACGGCGGCTTGCTTTTGCACATCCGCAGCGGGTGTGGTGTGACGGCTGCTTTTCGGTAACGTGACAACACACTCCACGGGGCCGAAACGAACCCGATCGCCGCTGGCGAGGAACCCCACCGTCGTTTTCTGGTCGTTGATGAACGTCCCGTTTGCCGACATCTGATCGATGAGTTTCCAGCGTTCGCCTTCGCGAACGATCTGGGCATGAAAGGCTGACACGCCCTGATCCGTCAATACCAGTGCATGTTCCGCATCGGTACCGATTGACCACGACCGAACGGACGCTTCGAACTCGAGAACGGCATCCGTACTCTGCCCGGACAGCACCGAGAGATGGGGACCCTCCGTTTGTGGTTCCGGTGTCTCACCTCCCTCACGGTAAGCGCGCAGCTGCTCGGGACTGAGAATGCGCGTGCCTTGGTCATCCTGATACTCGGGATCCGCCCAACTCTTTGGAACATCTCCTTTCGGCACATTTTGCGCTGACACCTCTGGTGCTGGTGGCGCAGATGTTGGCGGCGGTGCAGCAGACTCAGAGGGAGGTGTAGCGGGGGTAGGTGCCTCGGCATTGAACGGCCGCATGATTGTCTGGGCTTCGTCCTCGACTGGCGCGCTTCGAACCACGGTCGCCTGGTCGTCGACAACAGCGCCTTCGAAGCGATAGCTTTCGACATCGAATGCAACCATATCGCCGTGTTCCAAACGGGTCCGTTCGGTTATCTGGTTGTCGTTTATGAAAGTACCGTTAACAGACTCCAAATCTTCCACCCAAACGCCGTCGTCTTCAACCGTTACCCTCGCGTGGTTACGAGACGGGTGCCCTTCGGTCAGTTTGATATCGCAGTCATCGGAGCGGCCAAATAGGGTCCTTCCCACGAGCTCAATTCGTTGGTCGCCTTTGACAAAATAGTATTCACTCATATTGCGTCTGTCCAAATCGCGATTGCGAACCCCAATAAACCCAACCCCACGCCGACCAGCACCGGGATCCACGGTTTGCTTGTCTGGGGATTATAATGAACCAGCGTCACAGTGACATCATCACGACCTTTCCTCTCCTTCACGAGTTCTACCAGATGATTAGCTGCGTGCTCGAGATCGGGCGCCTCTGCGAGTACCGCACCGATCTCGGTATGCGTGAGCACGTCGTTCAACCCGTCGGTGCACAACAGCAACCAATCGTCTCTCTGCAGGCTGAGCTGCACGGCGTCGGCCTCAGGTTCTCCAACGCCCAGGGTCTGCGTGATAACGTGGCGTTCAGGGTGGCTGGCGGCTTCTGCTTCGCTAATCTGCCCGGTATTGAGCAGGTGCTGCACCAGCGAGTGGTCCTTCGTCACGGCCTCGAGTGTCCCGGCGCGCCATAAATAGCAGCGACTGTCCCCAACCCATACCACTTCAGCCTGGTTCTTGGTGATCTGCACCGCGACAACGGTGGAACCCATTCCAGCTTTCGCCACATCCCGAGTAGATACATCAATAACCGCTGCATGCGCGCGTGCCACCGTATCGCGCATCAATACACCCGACTTCGCGTCAGCCAGCATAGTCTCGCATACCAGAGCACTCGCTACGTCTCCAGCGACGTGGCCGCCCATACCGTCGGCAACCACCCAGAACCCGGACGCAGCCAGGTTCCCGGCTGCATCCTCGTTGACCTTATGATTCGGGCCCGGGTACGTCTGGGTCGCGTAATGATTCATCGATTACAATGCATTCAGCAATCGCCGGGCTGCCGCACGAAATTTCGAAGGGCTGAACGTCTCATCGGATTCAACTGTATCAAACAGTTCATCGAGCCGCGATTGCAGTCCTCGAGCGTCCCCGATATGAATCGACAGGGTTTCCAACCCCATAAACGCCTGCTCAGCATGAGCAAAGTCGGACAGTACTCCTTGAGCTGCAAGCTCTGCAATTGCCTTGCGGGTGGCGGTACTGCGATCGTCACCCGATTTCAACCAGTCTTGCTGCTTCAACCAGGCTGCAAGTTCCGTTGCAGCTCCGTGTACTGCATCTTCTCCCTTTTGTCCCGCCTGTAACAAGTTGTCGGTAAGCTGGGTAAGCGTCGGTACAACGGCCGTATTACTTGCTTCGGCCAATGCGCGGATCATCAACAGGTGCTGATCTTGCAGCCTTGGTGAGCCAGGTAACAAGCCCTGACCACGCCGACTGGCGTGCCAACGCACATCATCCATGGGATGGTGGCACGCGTGACAGTCGTAAAACGCAAAGTCCGGAAGCCAGCCATCACCCGGATACAGCGGTGAGTTCAACAACTCCACATACCTGATTGCAGCTTGTAGCTGGCCGGCTCGCCATACCTCAAAGCCGCTCGGTGCACCTTTACGCTCGCGGTAGTCGGCGTCGACCGAAAAGTGAGGTGGCTGATTCTGGGTAAAAGCTTCGAGTTCGAAACGGAGTCGCGGATGACCGGCACCCAGGATCTGATGGGTCGCAAATTGATTTGCCGTTCCCAGATGACAGGACAAACAGATCTGGGCACGGACATTGATATCTTCCGTTGCGAGCATTCCTTGAGCGAGGTTTGATCGATGAGTCGCATCTGGTTCGGTATGTGTTTCAATCCAGCTTTCGGCGCCACCATGACAGGCTTCGCAGCCGACACCGTCGCTGATCTGAAATTTGGGGCCACGCTTACTCGTCTGCACGTTGTCCGCATGACAGTCGAGACATATTTTCGCGCCTTGAGCGCTTGGCAGCCCAAGTTTGGCCGCAATCGTTTTCGACTCGTCGGTCAGCAACGTCTGGTAGGCACGAGCGTGGCGATCGTCCGCGCTCCAGATACGAAACTCGTTGAGCCAGACGTTACTCTGTTGATCTTGCGCTCCTTTGCCATGGCAAACGCCTGCGGCACAGCTGGCAACCCCCAGGTGCACGCGGGTATCTATCGGTGCGGCCAGGGTCTGGCCCGAGAGTAGAATTACCACAACCCATAACCGGGTCATCAGCGTACCTCGTCGGGGTCGTTGGTCACTACCCAAGGCACGCCGTCGTGCAAGTACAAACGCCTCATCTCCTCGCTATTGAGGGGTCGAGCACCTTTTCGCCCAAACACCGCCACCTGTCCACCGGTTTCATCGACGCCACGATCGCGCTCCAGGCCTTTGGAGAGGCTGAGTGCCGGTGTGCGGGTCGGGTAACGGGCGATGAGTTGAGGTTTTGGTTCTGGACTGTAGCCGTACAACTTCGGCTGAGTGTCCGGGGCTGTCAACTGCACCACCTTCAAGCCCCCAACGCCATCGGCAATGTACGCGAACAAGCTCGCGTTGGTGGTAGCGACAATCACATCACGGGCATCGATAATCTGACCATTCGCCGTAAACTGAGAAGCCAGGCGCATGTTCGTGGGCTGTTCAACGTCCACGATCACCAGACCATCAGTGCCTGCTGCCACATAAGCGTATGTACGAGCAACAAATACCTTGTTGGCATCGTCTAGCGCAACGAGATTGTCTGCAATCAATTTGGGTGCTGCGGGCACCGTGACGTCGATCGCCTGTAAACCATCTCCCGTCGTCACGAACAGGTAACGAAACTGCAATGCCGCCGCGCGAGGATCGTTGAGAGCTAGGGTTGCAATCAACTTCGGGGTGAGAGGTTGATCCAGATCGACGACAACGAGATTACTATCGGTAAGTATGTACGCAATGTGGCCACCCAGCGTAATGAAGCGAGCACCGCGCAATACCCCATCCCCATTCCAGGTTACGGCACGCTTCAAACGATTGTTGCGCGGTTCGCCATCAACGAGGGTATCGACATTGATGAGAATTAAACCCTCCTCGGCATCGGTGACGAATGCGTAACTGTAGACTGGGTGAATGGCCTGTTCCTGGTTGATGACCCGCATCAGGTCACCCGTGTTGCGCGCCGGATTGATCGGCTGATTGGTCGGTAACGCGATGCACGTCGCGTTGGCTGAGTTTACCCGCGTGTCCTGGCCTAACGGGCTGAACGGCGACGAAACAATACGCTGAGAAAATCCCTTGTTTGCCACATTAGCTACGTCGTAAACCCGGGCACCATCGCGGCCGGCTGCGACATAGAGATATTCTCCGCGCAGTTGCAGGCAGCCAATAATGCCACTGGCGTGATCGTAGGCCGTCTCGAGCACACGATCTCGGGCTTGGTGTTCCGCATACCAATCCGGGTACGCATAACGTTGCAGATAGCTGCCGATCACCGCCTGGGGTTCGTCCCACTCGGTAACCTGCACAGCCGTTAGCTTGCCTTCACCACCGACCCAGGCGTGGTAGCCGACGAAGTTCACGAAGTTGGTACCAAACATCAGTAATTGCGCGAGTATCGCGTTGTTGTCGTTTTTCTTCGACAAATGGCAGTCTTCGCAAGCCTTGGTTTCAGTCTTACGTACGGTGTGCGGGAAGTGTGGGTTAAACGCTTGCGAAGAGAAACCGCTGGCCGCGATCGGTGGCTGTTGTATGTAAATCTTTTCGCGATTGGAATTCGTGGAAGACAACACGAGAGCCGATGTCGATCGAACCGGCACGATTTTACCGCCCTTTGCCGGTCCTCGCCTTCCCAACAGAAACATCTGATCCCGAGCAACCTGCGGATTGTACGTCGCGTAGTTACGGGCAATGCCGCCTTCGTAGTGAAGGCGTTCGGTTTTCCAATTGGCTTCGATGGGTAGGTGACAACCGCCACAACTCGTCGTCCAGGAGGTGTGGCAGGTATGGCATTCCATATCGTCGTAGTTGTGGGCAAGATCTTCCGCAAGAACATCCGGCCCCCAACGTTGGGTACGGGTGTCCTTACTCATCAGCTTGGCGCGCGCAGCCTTGGCGTTGTAGTTTGCGTGCTCCGGATCAACGCTCTGCTTGACCAGGCTCAACTCCCACTCGAGCTCCGCATCGAGCATCGAACGCTGCAGCAACTTGTCACCCTGCCACAGGAACCGGCGCCTCCCATCCGGGGTGCGCAACAGGGCCATATCAGTACCACCGGCAAGTGCGGCAGGACCGGACGTGTACAGGTTGGGCAACACCCGCGAAGTTCCGTGGCAGTCTTTGCAATCTATTTCTACTGCAAGCGCTACCTCACCATAAATATGGCCGTTACCATGATTGTCCTGGGCGAAGTGGCAGTCGACGCAGTGCATGCCGACATCCGCATGAATAGATGACATGTGGACGGCCTTGTCAAACTTGTTCGGATCGTCGTCGCTGACGATGTTGTTGTCAGCATCCAGCAGGTTACCGACACGGTCGCGCTTGAAAACCGCACGGAAGTTCCAACCGTGCCCATGATAGTCGGCAAACTGAGTATCACTTAACAGTGGGTTGAGCTCGGAAACCCGTTTCAAAAACTCCGTGTCAGCCCATTTTCCACGAGGAGCGGCACCTTCCGGATTGCGTTCCAGAACTTTGTGAGTCTCTTCGGCGTTTGGATACTGCTGAGTGGTCGGCCACATATGCGGAGCATCTGCTTCGTAATCCCACATCGTGTAGCCAAGAAAGGTATTCATGAACATGTTTGGCTGGTGCATGTGGCAAACCATACATTGGCTCGTGGGTATGGCTCTGGTGAAGGTGTGGCGCAGCGGATGTCCTGAGGCGGATTTGTCGATTGTCGGATCGATGGTGATCGATTTACCTTCGTGTCCATATTGCGCGTACGCCCCGGAATGTTTCGGATCACGGTCGTTCGCATACACCACGTGACAAGCAGCACACCCTGAATTCCGATAATCGCCGGGTTGATCGTTCGTTCCCATGAACCAGGTCAACGGATCGTTCAAGCGCGTCTTCGTCAGGTTGATTATCGGAACGGAAATGCGCGCGCCGGTGCCTGGACCACGGTTCGACTGGCGAATGTCCGGCCGACCCGGTTCTTCCAGCCGTTGCAACAGACCCAACGCGTTAGGCAAGCCGGTCTCCGGAAACAAGTTGCCGATGTTGCGTCCACCGCGCTCGAACACGCGGAAAATATCACCAGGTTTAATGCTCTCCCAGGCGGGAAGTGGCAAAAGTTCAGGTAATACCCCCGTAGCTGCAACAGCATCCTGCAGATTTTCCGGTACAACCGGACCTTTGATGATCGCCGCGGTTCCGTCACTGGTGTACGACTCACCGAGAATGTAGTTTTTGAATGGTAGAATGCCATTGTTGTACGCGGCTCCACCAAACAACATCGCACCGGTTGCATGAAGACTGCGCATGCTCTTCTCTATGATGTCTTGATGACAGGCACCGCAAGATTGTTCTACGACGCGGTAATCCGACGGGTTCATGAAACGAATGAATTGTTGTGCTTCTCGATTGAGCAGCGTGTAGGTGCGTTCCGGGTTGGCGCTGGATGGAAAGTGCCAATCGCCGGGATAGCGCGGCAGGACATGGGCGCTGTCACGCAGGTTTTCATATGCGCTGGACCCGGGGGAAACGCCGATGGCACGGCTGACATTGTGGTCACCCCCGTGACAATCGGTACATCCGAGGTTGACGGCAATACTCAGATGCATGCTGTTGCTGTCGGTTTGTTCGTGACACGTGAGACACCCAACGCTCTTAGCGTCGGCGTCGGCTTGAGATTGACGGGCGGGCGCAGGTTCCGCGGTCACGTAGTCACGTTCAACGGCTTTTGAACCTTCACTCGAGTGTGCGACCAACGGACTCGTTAGCGCCATGACAAAACCGACCAAGTATCTTAATTTGATCATCTAGAACGCCAACACCAGGTTAAACATGAAATAGTCCATATCCTCGTTGGGAAACAGATCGTCGAAGCCTTTTCCCGCGATGAGCCTCGCATACGATGCACGCATGACAATATTCTGACTCATGAAAGGCCGGTAGGTGAGGGAAATGGAAACATCGTGGCCGATCTCCGTGTCGATCGGTGCCTGGTTGCGAGCCGCTTCCAATACCGCCGTGTCGTCGAACCGCAGATAATTCCAATTCAGCGATACCCGGAGTTCGGGCAGCACATCCAGGTCGACTCCCAGACCGATGAGTAAGATGCCCGGGTGGGTAAAATTCGATTGCCCCTCTTCTTTGGAAGCACGCAGGCTCGGTATCACGCTGTTGCGGCCGGACAGTGCAACCCGCCCCCCACCTATCAACGGTATCGCCTGGCGAATCCAGTAGCTGGTATCGCCGCCAGCGAACTGGGGGTTTTCGAAGATCGCATCGAATCCTGTCGCCTTGTCGTCATAGGGGTCGTCGTCGCCGGACGCGTACAACAGCGAAATCCGGGGCCTGATCCAGTCGAAATCCATGGAGGCTTCGGCTGCAAAAAACAGGCTCTCGATGTCAGACTCAACCGCGGCAAAGGTATCGGGGTCTGTCTGACCAAACGCAAAATAGATCGATGCCGTCAGGTTGAGTCGTCCGAAGTGGCCATCGCCGTTTAGTCCGAGATACGTGACGTCATACTCGCGTGGGCGTTCCATGCCAATTGACGCAGGTCGTTGAATGAACCCGTTCTCGTCGAAGTAAAACTCATCTTCCCGGTTGCGATTATGGATAATCGTGGCCTGGGAAACAAAACCTCGAACGGGAAAGTCCTGCCAGTAAAGGTTGGCAACGAACACATCGTCCTTGCGCAGACTTTTGCCGAGATCGTTCAGGCCACTGTTGGTGTCCTTCTCCACACGGCGAAACCATGCCAGGTTGTATTGAAAGACGTTGTTTTTACGGTTACCAAACAAGCGCACGCCAAGCTGGTTGTCTTGAAACAGGAAACCCCGGAAGTCAGAAGAGAAAGGTTGAATGCCGATCCGGACGCTGTCGAAATCATACCTGTCGGAAACGTTGCGCAGATGTTTGTCGACAAATAAGGCTTGGATTCCGACATGTTCGTCATTGCGCGTACGCCCGTCACGCGGATCGACGTTGACCGCCGTAATCTCGTCGAGTTTGACGCGGTTGAAACTAACCACGGGGGTAAAGCGGAACTCCCACTCCGGAGGTTGGAAGACGGTGTCACCCTTGTAGTAGACGAACTCAAAGGCAATATTCTCAACCGTAACCAACTGATCAGCGCTGCCAAACACGTCAATTTCACCCGGACGGCCGGTAGAGTTACCGCCAACCGGGGTAGGCACGTCCCGTATTTCGACCAATGTCTCCGATATCAACCCAAAGTTGAAAAACCAATGGCCAGCAACCACCGGAACATCGGCTTTCAAGGTGTTCCGGTTATAGGGATCAAACCATCGATTCTGGTATCCGGGGATACCATCGACTATCCGCCACCGGTCGGGCAACGCGACGCGTGGGAGATAATCGCCGGGGCCGGGCCGCGGTACCACGGAAACAGGATTGGGTTCGCGTACGTTCGGAACCACCGTCGGCCGTCGCACCAGTTCGATACCGCGGCGTCGATAGGTCTCATCTGCATCAATGGTTTCGGTTTCCGCTGGCTCCGTCCCGGGGCAGGGCACACGGGTATATCCGGGCCGGCGCCGCCTGACGATGCGGCCGTCTTCGCCCTGGTAACACAGTTCTAACCTAGCCGCAGCGCTTGTTTCAGCCGCCGCGTTTACTTCGGCCCCGCCAACAGCCAAAGACAGGGCTGTCAGCCCGACGGATCCAACTAAGATGGTTATTTGCCGTCGCACACGTTGTCCTCTGCGCTGTCGACAAAGGGCGCTTGCGGGCATTGTACATAACGCAGTCGCACGTTCATCGGCGTGAGTTGATCGGCCCGCATGCTTACCGGTGCGTTATTGACCGTGCCAAGGAGGGTACCGGCATTGTGCAACCCCAGAAACGCGATCATGTCGTCCTGGTCGACACCGTCTCCGGACACGCCGATACCACCCAGCAGCGTGTTACCACGATAAATCGGCACGCTACCGGGGAAGATCTGAATACCGTTTGCCGCAAGCAGGGGGGTAGGTGTGGCAATCGCAGAACTCAGATCGTCAGCGAGCTCGACACCCGCACAGTTGCCACCAACGTCGGGCAGACCCACACCTGCAACAAACAACACATGCTGAAGAACGGCGTTAATCACCAGATCCAGCTGTAAACCGGTCGAAAACGGGCTCCATTGTCCCGCTGGTTTGCTGAGCGGCCCCGCCGGACCGCTTTCGATACCATCGGGATAAAAAGGCCGGGACAAGTTACCACCCGCGCGATCGGAGAATGCGATCGCGCCGTCTGCAAGGGCCGTGGGCAGGCCAAGGAAGGCTCGCAGTGCCCCTACATAGTCACCCAGCACCACCGAGGTCACAACACCCGTAGCAACGTCGGTGGTTTCGATGTACTTGGCGTCGGGTAACCCGTTAAGGAAATCGGCGGCGGCGGCGGAAGATAAAAGTGACGCCGTACGGGCTTTCTGCAGGGATACATCAGCGCCAAACACGGGTGCGTCACGACTTCGCACAATGCCGAGGACTACTCCGTTGGTATCGACGATGCTGATCGTTACGCGCGCGATATCGCCCAGCGGCCGGCGAATCTGCGCCCGGGAACGTTCAGCAACCGCAAGTGCTTCACTCAGTATCGAACGGACTTCGCCGGTGGTGAGACCACCGTCGGTTCCCGCCATGGGGGCAAAGCGGAGTTGGTTGGCATTGTCGACAAAAACGAAGGCGTCTTGCCCTAAGAAGTCGACATCGTTGTCCGCACGAATACCCGAAATCGACGTACCAAAAGCAGTACCAGTCTCCACGACACCAACCGTATACCCGGGGACCGCGATCAAACCTCCATCGGCCAGGGTGAGATTCGCAAAGGTCGCGCCGTTCGGGTCACTGGTTAAATCGGCAAAATCGACGTCCGAGAACCTGAGCGTCTTGCCATCCAGGGTGATGCGGTCGGCACGTCGGTTCGTTGGCGCACCAAACCCAAAACTCGCAGCGAGCGCAATCAGTTCATCGTTCGATCTATCGGTATCGGAAATGTCCGCATCCGCCCCATAGCGACCATCGCTGATTACCCCGACACCGCCAACGACGGTACCTGTTTGGTAAAGCGGGAATCCTCCAGGATCCGCCGACAAACCGAGTGGCGAACGTTTGGGTCCGGCATCCGCCGCACCACCGTTAAAGGCAAGGGTGAAATCAGAGCAGGCGAGCTGGCTGAACTGTACGCCAAACAACGGTCCTCCCGGTTGATTGTCCTCCCCCGGATTGAAGTGATCCTGCACGATCTGATTGGCCGTGCGAGTACTGAACGCATTGCCTTCTGAGGAGAGATATGCGCCGGTAATGGCTTTGGCGATGGCCGCCTGATCATCAAGAGTTGCCATCGGAACGCCCGCAACCGGCAGCATGATCCCTTCCAGTCCCGAGCTAATGAGCGCGACACCGTTGCTATCGGTTGCCGTTGCGATCTGTACCGTCTGGGCGCTCATGCGAAACACCGCCAACACGTTGCCGACCCGGTCGACGACGGCGATGGTTGCACCAACGCCTAAGGCGTTTGCTTCACCCACTGCCTGGGCAATGATCTGCTCCACATCGGCAACACTCAAAAAGGCCGCAGGTGTTGCACAGCTGCCGCCACAATTGCCCGCCGTCGTATCGGTTCCTACGGTACTGCCACCAGATCCACCACCGCAGGCAGTGAGCGCAAGGTATGCCAAGACGGCGGGAACGATGCCGTACCGCCGTCTCATAAGGTTTTACTCTGCAGTGTCAGGAGGCTGCGCAATTCCACCGACGGATGAAAAGCATGACAGGATGCGCACTCCAACGCGATCTGCCGATCAGGACCTTGCTCGTCGTGACAGGTGAAGCACTGGTCAATTCCCGGAATCAGCACATCGACGCTCGTAGCGGAAGTTGGCGCTGCATGGCAGGTAACACAGCCCGCATCTCCGCTGATACCGTCTTGTATGAGATGTACATGGTGATTGAATCGCGCATTGAGAAAAAAGTTGTCGGTCAGCTGGATCGGCACCACATGATAACGAACCATCAAATCGACGTCACCGTAGTCGACCACCTCATGGCATAAGACACACCCTCGTTTGGTGAACTGCACGTTTGCCTCAATCGCCGCACGTTCCAGCGCGCACGCTTGCGCAGTATCCGTACACCGTCTGAGGTCGGCATCTTGATCCGGTATACGCCGTCGCGGCGCCTCGCTTGCCTGTTCGTTTTTCAAATAGGCTCGCAGGAAGTGACCTTCCATCGTCAGGATGACCTCTTCGGGGTCGCCGTGGGGAAGGTTTCGCAAAGGTGCCGCACTGTCGAACTTGAGGTCATGGCAACCGATACAATGACGCTCCATGTTGATCGACGCAAAATGTTCGTCATCCGCTTGGGCGGTGTGGCAGCTCGCACACGACAGCGGTCGTCCGGTTCCGAGGTCTTGAACTTTTCCAACGTCAAGATGTACCTCGTGGGAAAACTGCAGGTTCGATCGTTCCACCGCCGTTGCCAACGGCACGCTCTTGAGCGCCCAGTCGTACGCCTGCCCCGAGCCTTGATCAACCAGCGTTGGCGTGACCAGGTCGAGTCGAAATTGCGGATGATTACCCGGACTGAAGCCGTGCACCGGTTGAACCACTTGATTCGGCCAATCGGGTTTTGCGTGGCAGTCCGTGCAAAGCGCACTGTCGGTTACCGTCAGGTAAACCGGTTCGTGGTGCTCTTGATGACAGCTTGCACAACGAACTTCATCGAATCCGACTGTCTGGTGTAATTCAGGAAGCGTGTGAAGGGAGGCTTGCAAGTGACACGTCGTGCACACCTCATCTTCAACACGGGTAAACGAAGACGTATGACAGCCACCGCAATCATCTCCCAGAACAATGGCGTGAGCCGGGTGCAGCGGCCCGGACGACCAGATCGAATCGTTTACGAAATCCGGAAGGTAATTCGCGGGCACGACCCAGGGTACGATCAGCCCAAACACCGCAACAAGCGCAACGGCAATCCAGGCAGGACGTCGCTGTTCCAGCCAGGTATGTGCCAATCTGGTCTTGAATGCGCGCTCGAATGAACTCGGATCGATGTCGGGATTGAAATGCAACTCGATAGCCGCATCGAACCCGGTTGGTGATTCGATGCCGGTAAGCCGATGGCCCGCGATTTCGACTTCGGTGCCGACCTCCACAATGACCTGTGAGACGGACTCTCCATCAACCTCGACCGACAACCCCGAATCACATTTGAACAGCAGACCTTTGCTGCTCTTCGACAAACGCCCATGAATCGCAGCAGCCCCCAGGAGCTGCACATGGCATTGTGTTGAACTGCCAACCAGCACCTCATCGACGGACAACGCCTGGTCCCGTACCTGGGCCTCACCCTTAGCCGCGACTACCACCTCTTTGATCAGTAGTTCCAAACCGCTACCAGTAAATGAATGTGACTAGGATATGAACGACGACCGCGGTCAGCGTTGCCGCCGTCAGCGGTACATGAACGTATAACCAGGCCTGCAACCACCCCTGCAGGCGAATATCCTTGCGGAGGCGTTCAATGACGGCCTGGCGCCGACAGAGAATAACCAGTAAATCCTGCAACGCCGTAACTTCATCGTGTTTGTCCGCCCGCGGAATGCGCTTGGAGACGAGATCAATCAGCGGCGCCTGATGGGGATTGGGTTGCTGGACACCATCGAGCGTCTCAAATCGTGACAGGTCTCTTGCGAACAACTGACTCAAGACACCACCACCAATCGCGGTGCGTTGGATCCCGGAGATCGCCGCAGTCTGCACCTCCGGACCGCAGGAACGCGCGGTCTTTATGCCCTGCTGATTCAACTCATAGAGTTCTCCGAAAAGCTGCGATCGGTTTTGCCCTTGCTGATTGTCAGCAATACGTCTCGGATAGGAGAGATAGGTAAAAAGCCCCACCACCCCGCTGATGATGACGGCGAACATCAGTACGTAAGCCAGCGTATGAACGTTCCAGCCAAATTGCAGGCCTGCATGTAAGGTTGCAACGACCAAGACACCAACGCCGAGATACACGTGCAGCGAGGTCCAATCCTGCACGGTTCCCAGCCTGAAGCGATAGCTGCGTTTGCGAACCCCTAAAAGCGTGAGCCATACGATAAGCAGCGCAGCCCAGACGCCGAGCACCAACCCCTGCCAGGTCCCGCCGTTGGCTGGTTCATTGCTACTCGTCTGGGTCGCGAACACACCGACAGCAACGACGATACTGCCCATACACCACCAGAAATACCGGTAGTTTCGAACGCGCATGATGTTGTCAAACATCTGGTTCTTCCAGGTCCAGGAGCACTAACCCAACAACTCGATGAACTGTTCAGGGGCGATACGCCGAGCGGCACCCGTGGGGCAAGCCCGAACACAAGCAGGTCCCGATGCTTCGTTTACGCAAGCGTCGCACTTTACGGCTCGTTTACCTTTTTGCTGCACTTCTGGATCGTTCTTCATGCCATCGTATGCATCCGGCTCACCGGGCCCTGGTCCATGGCCGAAAAGCATCCAACGCAGCAAACTTGGTTTTTCCGCGGCCGGGTAGCTCATCCGTATCGCGTCATACGGACAGTTCACCTCACAGTTGCCACATCCGATGCAGGTATCGTCTATGAATACCTGACCACCGGGCGCACGATGAATGGCATCCGGAGGGCAATCTTTCATGCAATGGGGATGTTCACAATGTCGGCAGGCGATGGGTACGTGGATGTTCGCGAAACTTTTTCCCGCGGCACGGTCGAGACGTGACAAGCCGTCGTGGGTTTCGGCACAGGCCCGTTCGCAGTTATTGCACCCGATGCACAGCTGCTCATCGATAATCAACGTATCCGTGGCTTCGCCGAGGCCTTCAGAGAGTAGGAAATCCAATATGCCTCCGGACTCCGGACGGGTTTCCATCTGAGTGGTTTTCACGAGTTTACGGCTTACCAGGTTTTGCAGCCCGTCCAGGTTCCCGGCGTTCAAACGCATGAGCGCCAGGAATTCGGGCCGTTTGAGCTCGATGGTTTCCGTCGCAACGGTGGCAATTGCACGTTCGCGACGGTTGCTATCACCCATGAGCGCCATTTCGCCAACGAGCTGTCCGGAACGAAGCTCCACAACCGTAGCGGCCCGATCTCCCACACCACGCTGCAAAGAAACAGAACCGCGCCGCACAATATGCAAGCTGTCGCCGATATCGCCTGCCTCGAACAAAACCTCTCCGGCGTTAAATGACCTCAACACCACTTGACTCGAAACCTCGCGCAGTTCATCGAACGTCGCGTCAGGGGCAAAGTGGCGTTTCAATTCACGAACGATGAAGATCCAATCCACACCCTGACGAACATCCTCATTGGAGTTGAAGAGCTTCACCATGATCCTTCTGGGTGTCTCGACCAGGATACAGGTGCCTTCCGCGCGAGCGCTTTCCTGACGCGGCCGTCCGGAAATCAAGCTGCCTTCTCCGAAAAAACGACCGCGCGAGAGCTGCACGTCTGCTTGTCCCTGGGTTTCGAGAACAACTTCCCCTTCGACGATGGTGAAAAACGAAGAAGCGTATTCCCCTTCTCGATACAGATATTCTCCCGCGGCGATCACCTTGGCGGATCGCGGTATCTGCGGCAGGTCTGCCAGCGATGCATCGAGTGTTTCGCATTGCTGCACAGCTGCATCCAACAGCTCGCCCGCCCGGTAGGTGACAACGACGTTGCTTTCCAGGATGAGCTCGCGGAACGTCAAGGCATTGAGCCTCGAGAAAAACGGAATCCGACGCTGAAACAGGTCGAGCACGTCTCTCGGTTCGCGCTCAAAGGGCAAACAGTGGAACTGGTTGTGCAGCAGAGGATAATCGGCAGGTTCGACATCGTTGCCATTGATGTACTCGATGACATCGTAGCCCTGATTCATCGCTTGTTTGATCAAGGGATAACCAGCCAAAGACCCTATGATGTAGATTCCGGCAACGTCGGTTTCATAGGTACGGCTGAGTTCCGGTATGGCATCGGGTCGCTCGTTGGGAAATGAGACCCCGGCCCCTTCGACGAATCGACGCGGTGGCACTCCACCGAGCCTCGCGATGACCCGATGGCAGGCGATCGTTACTTCACCTTCCAGCGTGTTGAGGGAAATCGCCAGCGGCTCATCCGCGTCGGGCGTCTCGATGACCGAATTGACATTGCTGCCGTACAAACAGTCGACAGCCACGGCTGGGTCACTGATCGCGGCGAGAATGAGTGCGAGGTTCCCCTCTTTGGCCCGGCTGAACTCCTCGCGGCGGTTGATAATGTATACGTGATTCTTGGAAGCGGCCAATCCAAGCACGTTTTCAATCGCCGAATCGCCTGCACCAATGACAACTATCACCTCGTCACGAAAAGCCTTCGGGTCCTCGAGATGGTACTGCACGAGCGGCAGGTCCTCGCCAGGCGTCCCGATTTTTCGCGGGCTGCCTTCCAGGCCGATGGCGAGCACAACATTTTCGGCCTCTAGCTCATCGCCGTTTTTAAGGGCCAGCGAAAAGGCACCTTTGCTACCGCTGATACGGGTAACTTCGGCGTCGTTACGTATGTTGACCTGGCCTCGATCAATGTCGGCTAGCCACTGGTCGAGAACGGCTTCGCGAGTGCCTGCCTGGAACTCGCAATCGCTTCGCAGGGTAAGATAGCCAGGCTCGGCCATCACGTGTTTGCCCACCTGGTAGCGTTGAATCGTTTTTGCGTGAGCCGAATGGCTTTCAAGTAAAACGTAGGATGGTATCGTTGACTCGTTAGCGCGGTCTAACTCTGCCGCCCTGGCGGCGGCACTCAATCCGGCGGGACCGGATCCGACGACGGCGACCTTTTTGCCGGTACGCTGCAAGGGCGGATTCGCCTTGATCCAGTTTTCTTCGAAGCCGCGATCGACGATGGCGCACTCGATGTTCTTGATGGTCACCGCCGGCTCGATCACAGCCAGGCAGCAGGAGCCTTCACACGGGGCAGGGCAAACGCGTCCGGTGAACTCGGGGAAATTGTTCGTCTTGTGCAGCCGGTCCAGCGCGTCCCGCCACCGGTCGCGATAGACGAGATCGTTCCACTCGGGAATCAGATTGTGGATCGGACAGCCGTCGTCCGCCTGGCAGAAAGGTACGCCACAATCCATGCAGCGGGCACCCTGGTCCGTTAACTGGGATACGTCGTGTTCGGTGTAAATCTCACGAAAGTCGAGCATGCGCGCGCCTGCGTCGCGATAGGGTGCGCTGTTTCGCTCGAAATCGATGAAACCGGTCGTTTTACCCATGCTTCAGCGTCTGCTTGCCCGTTGATCCTTGCACGGGTGCGACAGCTCGCCAACGGTCGTCAGATAGGGACTACACATGAATGCCATCATTGGTGGTTAACCTGCGGCTACTGCCTTTTTTTTTTGCCTGTTGCAGTGCGCGTTTGTAATCGGTTGGCATCACCTTTACAAACTCGCCGAGTGAGCGATCCCAGTGTTTCAACATCAGACTCGCGACGTTCGAGTCGGTAAACTTAAGGTGATTTTCGACGAGCGTCTTCAGCTCTTTTTCGTCTTCGCTGCTATTAACTGCTTCCAGCACAACCATTTCCATGTTGCACCGACTCGCAAGAACGGCGTTCGGGTCCCAGACATAGGCGATACCGCCACTCATTCCTGCCGCAAAGTTGCGTCCAGTAGAACCAAGAATGA
>JACZXA010000294.1 GCA_022571865.1 Pseudomonadota bacterium | reverse complement strand
GTTTTACTTCTTCCTCTATGGCGGTTTTAGCTGGAGGTGCGGTACTGGCAACCTGCTCTTCTGGAACGGCTTCCTCGGCGTTCTTTTTCTTCTTGGCGGTTTGCTTAGCAGCCACTTTTTCGCGTTTAGCTCTGTTCCTCGCGTTTTTCTTTTCAAGCTTCGCTTCGAGGTCTGCCAACTCCTTGTCGAACGCCTTTTTCTCAATGTTCTGCCAGTCGATTGCGCGGCGGGTGACATTGTACGCTCGACGATCGCCTTTCATCAGATACGCAATGGTCTTGTAGTTCAACATCAAGACCTTTTCCCAACCCTCGGCGCTATAGGGCTGCATTTCCTCGTTACCCGATATCGTCTCGACTGTACGGGTTGCCATGCCAGATAGCACACCGCCCAAAATCGAGCGCCCCTGTCTCCTTTCGATCAACTCCTCGGATGTGGTCAGATAAGTTATGGCCGTATCGTACGCACCCTGATCCAGCGCCAGAGTCCCTCGTTCGAGCCAACGTAGCAACCCAATTCGTTCCTTCAGCTCTTTTTCGCGTGTGATCTTTTCGCGCGTTTCAGCTTCTTGTTGTCCGTAGATTTCTTCGATCTTGTCGAGTTCTCCAGTCACGAGCATAGAGCGAATATCGAGGAATTGCTCCGAGTATCCCGCGTACGATATATCCATTTGACCCGCCACCGGATCGCCGGTAGGTACGGATGCGGGTGTTGGCAGCGCCACCATCTGAGTTTGGATGAGCGAGTGGTGAATCCACCCGCCAACTGGCTTGCCGTCTACGACTGCATGCACCTGATACCAGTCACCTGCCCTCGGCGCAATCGCCACTGAGGTCCCTTCTGGTACGACAACTACCACGGGCTCGCTCGTCGCAGGGCCGACACGCATGTTTGCGCTCTTGGTAACTGTTCCCGCAAACTGCATGTTACCGAACGCTTGAGGGAGCAGGAGTGCCGGATTGGTTGGAGGCAGGCTGGGCGGGAGATTCTGCCCCGACAGTGCGCTGAGGGCTTGCCGCATGCCTGCATTACCAGCAGGTGTCGCGCCGGGCGTTACTCCAGGTTGGGCCACCGCCGCATTTTTTCTCAAATTCGCCGATAGGCCAATATTTCCTGTCGCGTCAAACCACTCCCACTTCAGAATTTCTCCTGTTTGCAGTGTCAACAGCACCTTGCTACCAGGTTGGCAGGAACCTTGAATGACGGTTGTTAGATACCTAAAGGCGCTCCCCTCAGGAGTGGTCGCCACCAACAAACCTGCGCAATTAACGCTCGGATACATCCAGCTACCCGTGCCGTCTGGCAACAGTGTGATGTAAACGGGATAAGGTTGGGTCCCGGGAATGCTCGCGACGCCCTGCCAGGTGCCAATCAAAGATGCTTGTTCTAGGCTCTTGTTCGTGGCGGATTGGGTGGCGGATTTCTGAATGCTCTCAATGAGCTTCGTGAAGGGATTGGCAGCCAACGCGCCAACCGCAAATCCCGCCGCGATCGTAGCGATGAGCATAGTTCCCAGAATGTTGGTCTTGCCTTTTCCACGCTCCATGTTAGTTTTTTTTCCTTGTTCGAGATTGCCAACCTACCAATCGGGTTTGTTCACTTTCGGCTCCGAGGATTCCGCCGATACGCGAACCGGTCGCAGAATATCGCCTGCAACGGTGGTTTCTCCTGACACGATCCGTGCCCTGGACCGACTCGCTTCGACCGAGGTGATCTCCACTTGCGCCACCAAGGTCTCCGCACTACCGAACGACAGGCCCGTATCCGGGTCGATCAACTCCGCTCCAGGGCGCATAACGTCAAACCTCACACCGCGTCTCAGCCCTCCCTCGTTTCCACGGTTGATGTAACCCGCGGCGTCGCCGCCCTGTCCAAGCACCTTGATCGGAAACAGGCGTAGTACGATAGCTGCAACAGACTCGGTGGTGAACTTGTCCATCAGTTCACTCATGATTTGAGTTGTGTCCTGCACGTTGTTTGCCGAGATGCTGTAACGTACCTTGTCAGCGCCCACCACTGCACCTGTGTGCACGTCGATCACTCGCAACATGCCTTCGGCCACAGCCGTGGTTTTCGTTTCTTTCTCATCCAATATGGCTACTTCTCTGGTTACCGTGTCGATGTAGAAGTTGTTAATCTCGCTGTGCACCAGATAGTCCGCACCAATGAGTTCACGCAATCGCGAGATGCTTGAGTCACCGGTTGTGGCCGCTGCAAAATCTTTTTCATCAAGTATCTGATCCACTTCCTGACGCTCCATCACACGGAATCGGCTGGTGTTTGTCAGCTTCACCATGAGGTCGTTGTTCATGCGATCGACGTGACCATCGGTAAGCCCGGTGATGCGGGCACTGGGGTTCACTTTGATCAAACTCACGGCAAGCGTGAACCTGGTGTCCTTACCCGCAGGCTTTGACGGTGTGCCGGTGAACTGCGCACCGCTGCGCGAGTCTGCACTCGCCGTCCGACGTACCACATCGCTGCGCTTACCCTGGTTGTCTCGGCTTCGTTTCAGGATATCGCCAGATTGAAGGATCGCTCGAGTTATGCTGACACCCTTGCTGCGGGCATCTTCCACTTCAGTGAGGGATACCTGCCCAAGTAGGATTTCTTCAACACCCAGTTGTACGCCGGTGTCAGGATCAATGACCGGTTTGCCGGGCCGGAAAACATCAAGCGTTTCCCCAACCGACAAACCGCCGTCACTTCCGCGGTTGATATAAAGGGTATTATCCTGCCCAACTGCCGCAACCTTGATCGGATAGATTGCGTTCATCAGCATCAGCACAACCTGGTCGGCATACGCATTCGCCAACATCGTCATGATGCGCTCTTTGCCCATCTGCATGGGCGGCGTTTCCACGATGGCGATCGTGCGGGAAGCGAGAATGTCGCCGCTACGGGCATCGACAATGCGCATGTTTCCGGAAACGTACCACTTCGTTTCCTGGAATGATCGGCTCGAGTTCGGCAGTGTTATCGTTTCCGTCTCGGAGGACAGTGACGAGGAATCGAGACTTCCATAGGCGAGATAGTCTGCGCCTTCAAGTGTGCCCAGGGCACTCGCCATATCTCGGTTTTCCGCCAGCGCTTGGGCGAATTGTTCATCCAGCAACTGGTCGACTTCCTGACGATCGATGAGTTGAAAGCGCTTTGTCTGCGAAAGGCGGCTTATGATGCTATCGGTGAACAGCGTTGTATATTCTTGCGCGTCATCGCCGGTTCTGGCGGTAGAACCCTTCTTCACCAGTCCGATGGCCAGCCGGGGTAACGCGCCCGTCCCGGCTTGCCCGATCGGTGCGTGCGCAGAACGGGGCACCTGAGCGGCAACAGCCGCGGTATTGCTAGCTAAGCTCGCCAGGTCGCCCACCTCAGGATCGTCACCGGATATCACCTGAACAACCGAAATGGTGTCCTGCGTATCGATTATTTTCACGGTTCCCACGGGTGATTTGAGTCGAGCGATCACCTGGCCGGAGCTGTCCGTAACCTCCTTGCCTGCACGGCTGATTGCGTAGGTATCACCGTTTTTGACGCCATCTACCAGCCCGCGAGATATCAGCAGCGGCTTGGCGCTGACAATCTCAGCAGGGAAGGTAACGTCCAGAATCTTGCTGGCGGCCAAGCGACCGAGGTGATCGTAAAACGAATATTCGTCCGTATCCGTCTGTCTGCCTTCGAACACGTTTTCCGACAACTTGGTGCGAATGCTGGTGGCCCCGATCACGGTACCGCGTGCAACGTTGATCACGCGAAGCTGTAGGCGGCCATCAACGTCGTTGCTGCGAGCCGTGCGACCTGTTGTGCTGAATGGCACGGCTGTTTCAGTTGTTGATCTGAGCAGCTTCTCGAGGTTGCCGATGACCAGATAGTCAGCACCCACCGCCGTACCCAGGTCCTGGAAATCTTTGAGAAGGTCGTTGTAGTCGGCAAACGCACCGGTAACGGCAACGGTGCCAGCCTCGACGTTTTCCATCGCGGAAATTGCCTTGTCGAGCGTGTTGTCCAGATACGTTGCGGAAACCGCTTTTCCGAACCGCTGCTCGAGAATGACCTTTCGTAACGCGGTCCGTTCCACCGGGGTGAAGCGTCTGCTGTTGGTCAGGTGTTCGATGATTCGGTCGGTCAGTGCATCAGGCAGGCCGATGAGCGGCGTCTTGTAAAGCTCCGTCCGGTCCGGGAGAAAATCGGAGTGCCCGAGGACTGCGATTGTTCGTTTCCCTTCCCCGGACGCCAACGCCCCGAGCTTTTGGGAACCGCTCGCGGAATGGCC
>JACZXA010000104.1 GCA_022571865.1 Pseudomonadota bacterium | reverse complement strand
GGCACGTCCAGCAATGTTCCGGGGTGGCACCGGTGTTGGAGCGTAGTGGCAAAAAGTCCTGGGTACACTGGCGGTATGCGTGTTCTACGTTCATGCGCCAGAGTTTCGTTGAGTGGTCGGGGGAAACCGTTCGCTATTCGTTTTGGGCCAAAGCCTTCTACGAGTATCAAACAGAAAGGCAAATCACACCACGCCATCTTGCGTGCACTGGCTTTCAAGTGGATCAGAATCTTGTTCCATTGTTGGCAGAATCGCGTGAAGTATGATGAATCAACCTACCTGAATGCTCTAAAAGAACGAAACTCTCCGCTGCTGGCCTACGCCGTCACTCAGGGCGCAGACTAATGAAGAAGTACCTCCAAATAAACTTGCCGTCCTCCTCAGGGCGTGTGGTTAGGCGGCGGCTGAAACAATCCTTCCTCAATCTTCTTAGAAATAACTATTCCCTCCTCGGTCTCAAGCCAGACCGCTTTGTAGTCTTTGGAAAGACGACCAGCTACCCGGTATATCGTATCTTTATCAAGCGTCACTTCCACGATACCTTCAATTTTGTACATTTCGCCACCCAGCCTCAAAATAGTGGCTGCGACATAGGTATTAGCCGACAACTTAAGCTTAACGTTCCCGTCAGGGATTCTCCGGCTCGCAATAGTTGCAATCATGGACATGCCTCTACCTTGATTGCGCGCAAGCGTTGCGTACGAGCTTGTTTCTATTCGCCGTCCATCAACTTCTGCCAGTTCAAAGAAATGAACTTTTGTTGCAGACACATCTTCTTTTGTGTCGTAGATATACGCAGTGCGCCCTGTGTAGCCTTCTGGGAGAGGATGGAATGAGACGCAACCCCCTAGAAAAACCGTGAGGGCAAGCAGCAAAGCTCGACGTAGCATTTCTATTCCTTGATCTTCGACTAAGTTGAACTCAGACGGCATGCGCGATGCCTTACACGAAGCGCTTCGTGACATCTTCCCGATCATACGCCTCCGAGAATCGACGGTGCTCAGGAAAAAGTCTGATGATTACGCGCGCGTCGCGCATTCGTAAGAGCTGGCTAGCATCAACAGTGACCTTGCTAGTGGACGTTTGAATCTCCTGCGGTTTGCCCTTTAGCAATCCCTTGCCAAATACCCAATGCCGAAAACCACCATCAAAGGACTCTCTAGCCTCCACCGTCAAGCGAGTCTTGCAGCCAAAGCATTTGACGTAACTCTCATCAGAGAAGGAGAAAACGACATAGGGGTTCTTTTCTGGGTGAACATAGGCCAGCAGTTTGTTAGCCGTGTCCCAGTCTCGAATTGGCCAACCGGATCCGTCGGCTCGCATGAAATTTACGGTCTCCGGAAACACTGCTTCGCGCCGCCTAACGTCTGAGTTCAGCGGCAGATTCAAAGGGCGCAGCTTTTGCGAATGCAAAAGGTGTGAACTTTGAATCTGTCCGCTGGAACGATTTGTTAGGCGTCAACTGAGGATCTTGCAGGGCGAAACCTGTGAAAGACTGTCGCACTTCAAATGTGAACTTACACATCACGTTCATGCTTGCGCTTCCTCCTGTACCCCAGGCCGTGAGCCGTCAAAGGCTGTTGCCCTCCTCATCTTGAGAGCATGCAGAAGAGCCACCTGGTGCGCACCATTTATTAGACTTTTCGTGTTCATAGACCTCTTTCAGCTTCCCGTTTGCGTCAACAAGAACACATGGCTTTGACTTCTTCGTAATAGCAAGAAATGACCGTGCGTTAGTCGTGGGACCCCTTATGATCACCGCGCAATCCATAATGCACACACCGGCGCTAATGCATCTGTCCAACTGTGCCTGTTCCTCCTTCTCACGTTGATAGTAACGGTCTATGGATAAATAGAAAGCCACAAGGAATGCTATGAAAAGCGCGAAAACTATCCCTACCGTCCATGCCACGATTCTGATCCATGTCTTTTTTCTGGGAAAACGCAACAGCGCCGCCTAACGTCTGAGTTCAGCGGCGCAGCAAAGAGGCGCGGGTTTTGCGCTTGCAAAAGGCGTGACGCTTTGTTGTGTCCGCTGGAACGATTGGTTAAGCGTTGGCGGAGGATCTCGCAGAGCGAAACCCGAGCAGCATTGTTGCACTCCAGATGAAAATCTAGGCGTGCTCGTCATAGAGAAGCAACAGCTTCGTTGAGTACGGAGGGATCATAGTAAGGGTTTATCTCCGCCAATTTGCCGTCGATTACTCGAAATTTATCGAATACGTAGGTTTTCCCATTGGGCGTATGTAGAACAAATAGCGACGCTACATATTCTCCTTCTACGATGTGTTGCACGATCTCTGAACCCCTCATGAGAGGAAACAACCCGGATAGGAAATCGATAACCGCCTGACCCTCGATTTTGGGAGTGAGTGGGCTTTCGTATGTTATGTCTGGAGAAAAAGGCACCTGCGAGAAATCCCCAGCGCCAAGTCCGTCGATGTAGCTTTCTACAACTGAAATCATTTCGTCTCTGTTCATTCTTCTGTCCCCTTCGGTAGAATTTTGCCCTGACGCTTAACGTCTGAGTTCAGCGGCGCAGCAAAGAGGCGCGACTTTTGCGCTTGCAAAAGGCGTGACGCTTTGTTGTGTCCGCTGGAACGACTGGTTAGGCATCGTCAGGATATAGTTGCAGTTTTGTATGTTTACGTTTAGTCCCTGTAGCCAGTATCTTCTTTTGGATGAAGTTATACACGATGTTCTCTGCACTCACAGAGTTTTTTGGGAGCTTCAGTTTCGAGTCACCGGAAATTGAAACTTGTTGCAGATCGCGTTCGTACAGTACGACTCTACCTTGTGCTTCAGCCAATTGACCTTCAAATGGCCCCGTGGCAACAACGGGATTACCGATGGCTTCAACGCGAATAGCTTTGCCGTTTTCATCATGGGTCAGTATTACTCGATCTGCGCGAAGCTCGTATTGAGCTTGTCGGATTACTACGTCACCAGTCCATTGAGTCTGATTTCTTGCAATATCCAGCGTGGCTTCATCAGATTCGATGGTGGCAAGTCCGCTTACTCCGAGATCGACCGTAGACGTTACCGAGATAGTTAAAACTAGGAAAATGTTCATTGAGATGCCTAACGTCAATTCGGCAACAAATGTTGCATAACGCGATGGACGACGTGCTTGCTGTAGTAAACCACTAGTTTCTTGCCTGCTTCTTGGAATATTCCATATTATCAACTTGTTGGCGAAGTTAGAACGGAGCTTGTGTTGTATAAAGTCCGGCTCTGAGTCCAGGACTTAGGGGTCGAGCGCCGCAGCGAAGGCTTCCAGGTCTTCCATACTGTGCAGGTCGCGATTGAAATGCGGCACCTGATGGTTTGGTAATCCACTCGCGCGCAACTCGCTCAGAACCGCCCAATCGGATTTGATTGAGGCGCGTTGAGCAGCGTATGCGCCGATGACCCTTTCTAACAACGCTAGCCCATTCACCTGATGATCCGCGATCAAACCAATGGGCGTTAACTCCTCCTTGAGATCGACATCCGACAAATCGTCATCTGCTGGAAGCGGCAGATGTACCCGATTAACCAACACCCCTGCGATAGAGATCGATTCTTTCATCAACCGCGCAGCGAATTGATCTGCCTGGTTGAGGCTTCCAGGTTCGGGCGCGCAAACGAGTACAAACGATGTGCTTGGGCCGCGCATCAACTCCATGACTTTGTGTGAACGCTCCTTGAAACCCTCGAACATGCCGGAGAATGCCATCATGAAGTCTGACAAGTCTGTGAGTATCTCGAATCCGGTCAGGCGCTCGAGGAATTTCAGCGTTGCGGCCGACGACTGCCTGAAGAAATCGAACTGCACCTTGGCCGCCAGTCCGTAGGGTTTGACCAGTAAACCTGTGAGTGTGCCGTCTAACAGATCGATCATGCGCTTCGGCGCGTCGAGGAAATCCAACGCGTGTTGAGCGGGCGGAGTGTCGACGATGAGAATATCGTATTCGTCCGAATTGGCTACTTCGAATACGCGCTCCATCGCGATGAGTTCCCGGGAACCGCCGAGCGACGAAGACATCTGCTGGTAGTAGCTGTTGGCGAAAATTGTATCCCGGGTGCGTTCATCCTCGGCGTAACTTTCGACAAGCCGATCGAACGTGCGTTTACTGTCGAGCATCATTGCGTGCAGTGAGCCGGGCGCATCGAGGCTGACCTGCTGAGGATCGTTATTCAAGCCATCCAATCCCATCGCTTGCGCCAATCGGTGGGCGGGATCGATCGTCATCACCAGTGCCCGTCGACCTTGTTGCGCGGCAAGCACGCCCAGAGCGGCAGCCGAAGTGGTTTTGCCCACACCGCCGCTGCCACAGCACACGATGATCTGTTTCTCTCGCGTCAGCGCGGCAATGTCGAGGGTTGTACTCACGTTGAACCACCGAAAAGTACGCTTAGCGGCTCGACCATCGCATCGATGAGAGTCTGGGAACCGTCGCCATCGGAGCCTCCATCGGCAAGGAGGCGAGGCACCTCCAGCACATCGGGCCAGTGGGCAACGGCCTGTCGCACTTGTTGTTGCACGGTTGCGAGCTGATGTTCAGATTGAGCAGCGCGTATTGCCGCACGAAGCGCAGGCGAAGGCGCGTCCATCTCGGTTAAGCGTTTTATCTCGGCGGAGGAAAAACGTTTGGGCACCACTTGATTCAGTATCAGCGGTCCAACGGCCATGCGGCGTTCGTCGCGACAATAATCGGTAAGGTCCAGCGCCTCTGTCACCGCCATTTCTTCGGGTAAGGCGGCAACGAGGATGCGGGTTCGCTCGCCATCCCAAAGGAGATGTTGAATTTTTCGTGCGTTGTGATTGAGCGGACCGACTTGAACGACGTTCAACGTGGCGTCGGGTACGCCCAGAAGAATCTTCACGTGTCCGCTCGAAGGCGCGTCGAAAACAACGCGATCGAACTGCGAACTCGTGGCAAGGTCATAGAGTTTGCCGAGACACATCAACTCCTCGAAGCCCGGCGTTGCGGCGGCAAAGTCGCGGAACGTTCTGCCTTTGAAAAAACCCTCGTATAGGCTGGCGATCGGCATTTTGCGTCGTACGTACTCGCGAACCGCCTCGAACGCGTCGACGCGACTCACCGCCAAACGTTCGTACACTTCTGTTGGCTTGTATCGAAGCCGTACGCCGAAAGCCGGATGGACGGTGTCTTCGGTATCGAAGGTGACGAGAATAGTGCGAAGACCTTGCCTTGCCGACAGCACGGCAAGTGCTGCCGCCAACGAAGTTTTACCGGCGCCACCTTTTCCGGTGACGATCACGAGCTGTTCTGTGGTTAAACTTCGGATCAAGATTCAACCAGAGTACTGCGGGGTGTGCCCCACACCAGATTCGTCTGCAGACAAAATTCCAGTTGGCCTTCGTGGGCAAACGGAGTCAACAACTCGGTCAGCTCCCGGTCAAACTCCGCCGCGAGGTCTTTGCCGAGCTGAGTCATGGTCCAGGTGGCACGTGAATGCTGGCAGGCGACAAAATCAGCGAGGGTCTGCCGGTAGTCGAAAACGAAGGTCTCCCGACCGGCAATATCCATCCAGGGCTCGTGTGCGGCGATAGCATTTGCGAATGCGGTCTCATCGTATCGATGGCCAACCCGTTCCAGCCAGCGGCGCAGAAATACCAACCACGCTTCCTCCCAGGGTGCCTGATGAGAATGGTCGCCCTGGATCGTTGCCAGCACACCATCGGTGGGTAATACACCGGCAATCTTCGGAAAAACGACGGCAGGATCCATCCAATGTGCCGCGGAGCCGATGGTCACCAGATCGTACGGTCCTTCGAGTACGGCATCTTCGGCCGACGCGTGAATCCAGCGTATGTTGGCAGCGTCGCCGTGGAGCTTTTGACCCTGCTGTAACATCGTAAGCGATGGATCCACGGCATCAACCTGATCGAACCAGGTAGCCAGTTCGCACGCGATCTTGGCCGGACCGCAGCCAAGATCCAAAGCGCGATGATGATTGGTGACCCGATCGCCGAGAAACTCGTACAGGGCCGCTGCATAAGGGGCTCTGTGTACGTAGTTCTGCGCGACTTCCGCGTCATTGAATCTCGCGCCCTGTTCTCGAACGATCGTCATGGAAGTAAACCCGTTGTGAGACTTTCTATTATCCACGGTTGGGGCACAATACTCATTGTCAATCGAGGTATGTATGGGTGCTTATCAGGTAGTCGCAAGAAACTTCTCCGAGGCGCACGAGAACAAGATCCACGATGACGAGATCGCCCGCAAGTATGGCTTTGAGGGCGCGCTGGTGCCCGGCGTTGCCGTATACGGTCATCTCACCCACCCGCTCGTCGAAAAGTTCGGCGACGCGTGGCTTGGCCACTCGCTCGGTTCGGTCCGGTTCCTGAAACCCGCCTATCATGGCGATCGGCTCGACATTGCTTATGTGGCCGATGATGCGGGGCATCATGTTAGCTGTGTAAATCAGCATGGCGTGTTGCTGGCGGAGCTGCACAGCACGATGCCGGATGTGCTGCCTGAGATCGAGGATCAGTCGATTTTCGACAACGCCTGTAAGCCGGTCGAACGGTTGGACATGACCTGGGACACGGTCCATCCGCAACAACCCTTTAAGCCCTGGCATTGGCAGATTACCGACGATGGCAACCAGACATCGGCGAGCCAGATTCTCGATGAGCAATCCATTTTTCGCACGTTTGCGCATCCTCATTGGCTGCTCTCCATGGCCAACCGTACTTTGACGCGCGAGTACATCATGCCAGCGTGGATCCATGCCGGTTCCGAGACCCGCTATCACCTGCCGCTGCGGGTGGGAGATACGCTTGAGGTACGCGCGGTCGTGTTGGAGAAGTGGCAGAAAAAGGGTCACGAGTTCTTGCGCATTTACGTTGCCTACTACCGGGGCCACAAACTCGCGACGGAAATCTTCCACACGGTGATCTTCAAGGTGGCTACCTGATGTATATCGCGGTGATGGCGTCTCACGGCGGATCAATCCTGCAGGCGGTTATCGATGCCTGCGAAAACGGTACGTTAGCCGCCGAGATATCGCTGGTGATCAGCAACAACAGCAACGCTGTGGCGTTAACAAGGGCGCAAAAGCATGGTATCGCGACGCTGCACCTGAGCGCCAGGACGCACGCCAATGCCGAAGAGCTGGACAACACGCTCACCGCCGCACTCACCGAAGCGAAGGCCGATTGGGTGTTGCTCGCCGGATACATGAAAAAACTCGGCCCGCAAACGCTCGAGGCGTATCGCAACCGTATCCTGAACGTCCACCCGGCGCTGTTACCCAAATATGGAGGGCAGGGGTTTTATGGCCGTAACGTCCACCAGGCGGTGCTCGACGCGGGCGACACCGAGTCCGGCGCTACCGTGCACCTCGTGGAAGACCAGTACGACACCGGTCCGATCCTTTCTCAAGTCCGGGTGCAGGTAAAACCGAACGACTCGGTGGAATCGTTAGAGGAACGAGTCAAAACAGCCGAGCGCAATCTCATCGTTGCGACGTTGATGGAGCTTGGCGTTCAGCGGGCGGCTCGAAAAATCGGGTAAGCGCTCAGGTCTTCCTCACACTGTCGACCACAAGCGCCATCGCCCGATCGGCGTCAATCGAATAAGCCACTTCGACATTTGCCGGATCCCGCCGTCTAGTGACCCGTTCGTCCACCACGGTCATTCCTCGCGTGTGGGTGCCATCGAGCTCTACCACCACAGCGCGCGGCTCGCTCACGATCAGTTCGGGGTGGGTGAGCGTCAGTACGGCACAAGGGTCGTGTAACGCTGAGCGGCGCTTGCCGATGAGTTCTTCCATCCGCCCGTGCATGAAGTCGAACAGCGCGGCAACAAATGTCGATTTTGTGGAACCGATTTCTCGAAGTTGCTCGACCAACTCATCCGACGTGGTGAACTGGTGCGTGAGATTCAAGCCCGCCATCCGCAGCTTCGCGCCGGAGCGAAACACCACGTCGGCGGCTTCCGGGTCGGCCCAGATATTGAATTCCGCGACCCGGGTTGCGTTACCAACCGTAGCACTGCCGCCCATGATGGATATACCGGCAATGCGTTCGGTGAGGGTCGGGTCTTCCTGCAAAGCCAGTGCGATGTTGGTTAACGGTCCAATGGCAACGATCCAGACCTCCGCTTGAGCGCGTGTTGCCTCCAACAGAAACTGCACCGCATCGGTGCTCGCCACCGCCCGGCTCGGAGCAGGCAGATCGACCCCACCCAACCCGCCTGCCCCATGTACACCCGCTGCATGTATCGCCTGGCCTGCCAACGGAGCGGATGCCCCGCTGTGCACCGGCGTATCTGCGTCGAGCAGTTCGATAACAGCCAGAGCATTTCGGGTGGTGCTCTCGAGTGGTGCATTTCCGCTGACCGTGGTGATACCCAGCACATCGGCGTAGACGTGGGCAAACAGGATAGCCACGGCATCGTCATGACCAGGGTCGCAATCGATGATCAACTTGCGCTTGTCTTCGGGCGTTCTTTCATCCATTTAAGGTAGTTCCGCTCTTGTGGATTCGTCGCGTTCACACTATAACGCTAGTGCGTAGTCGAGCTCCGAGAGTGTCGTTTGCAAGGTCGTCCGGGTCGTGGAATCTGTGACGTCATCGAGGCTATCGGGTCTATGATTATGGAAGTCTGATCGGCCCGGAAACTCATTGTCTGACGTGATCTGGAAAAAGAAGCGAGATTGAGAAACAACCGTGCAACTTGAGGAATCCGCCATCTCTCTACTACTTCGCTCTCCTCGTCTGAGTGTGAGCCTGGCGCTCGATCTTCTCGACATCAGCGATCGAGACTTCCGAGTGATGGTGAAACAAAACAAACAGATTGCCGAATTGCTCGAACAACGGCGTAAAGGCGAGCTAAAACCGGTCAAGGCCGAGTTCAAGGAGTGTCCAAGCTGCAACGAATGGTTCCTGCCTTACGCCGGGGCGCGTTTCTGCTCAGATGAGTGCGTGAAGATCCACCGGTTGGAAAGCAGGAAGGCTGGCACCCTCGCGCGTTAGTCCGACAATATCGACCTGGGGGAACACAATGATCAAGAAATTTCTTTACGTCATCGTCTTTTTGATTGTCGGGGCGCCATTCGTGTTGTGGTTGGGCGCGACCACGTCTCTCGACCGTACCCTATCCCATAACGCAGCGACATCCGCGCTTCCCTCGTTTGCGGATCAATCCAACGGCCTGGTACGCATCAATACGGGCAAATATACGTTCAGGGCCAGGGTTGCCGGGTTCGGCGGTACTCGTGGCAACCTCATACTACTGCACGGTTTTCCTGAAACCTCAGCCATGTGGATTCCGCTCATCGATGCCGCCGCCATGGCCGGTTATCAGGTTGTCGCGTTTGATCAGCGAGGCTACAGCCCGGGGGCGAGGCCGGAAGAAACGCACGCCTACGTTACCACCGCACTCGCCCGGGACGTGCTGGACGTCGCCGATGTGGTCGGCTTCGAGACGTTTCATCTCGTTGGCCACGATTGGGGCTCAGGCGTTGGTTGGAACCTCGTCCTTACCGACGCCTCCCGGGTCAAAACCTGGACCTCGCTTTCGATTCCGCACATGGCTTCGTTCGGTGCCGCCATTGCCGAGGACCCCGACCAGCAACAACGCAGCTCATACATGCTTCTGTTCCGAACGCCCTGGCTTGCCGAACAGATTTTCGCCTTCAACGACTTCGAGTTGATGCGTGGTGTCATGTACAACGAGCACGGCGATGCGCAGGTTGAAGAATACCTGGCGGTGTTCAGCGAACCCGGCGCGTTGACCGGGGCACTCAACTGGTATCGAGCAGCCGGATTCGACGCGCCGACGGCCGATCTCAAATTGAAGTTACCTTATCTGTTCATCTGGGGTAATCAGGATCCGGCCGTCGGACGGGTGGCCGTCGAAGGACAGGCGCAGTACCTGCCCGAAGCCTACAACGAACTCGAACTCGATGCGGGGCACTGGCTGATGGAAACCCACGCCGAGCTTGTCGTGCCTGCGGTGTTGTCTCATCTGGCGACTTACGGCTCTTAGCCCGGATATTGCACGAGGACGCAGGTTTTTGGGTGAGCGATCGTGGTCGCCATGACGGCTCGTGACCGAAAGCGTAGCCAAGCTACGGAATTGAGGCTTCGCATAGCGAACGCGCTGAACATCTGGCGTCTTGGCGGCCGCGAGATCCAGCCAAAAACTGCGGAGGCGCCTTGGTGACATTTCGAACATATTCGAAATATAGAAAATTTCTAATAATTTCAAAATGTTAAACATCATATGCGCCGTACTCGTGCAATATCCGGGTTAGCGCCGTTCTCTGCGGCACCTCGACGAGGCTGCCAGTCAACAGCCGCGACGAATCCTATCCACCCCGCCAGGTTCTCAAGCGCGAGCAACCCTCTTCGGAGGAGTCGCCGCCAGGAAGCAAAAAGAGCCCAACAGGGAAAGTCCGGCGAGCAACGCAAAACCGCTTTCGTAATTACCTGACATGTCGGCCATGACACCGGCAATGATCGGTCCGCTCGACATGCCAAGCATGACGATGAGGGAAGAAAATCCCATGATGGTGCCAAACGAGGTGGCACCGAAGTAGTCGGCGCGAATCGCCACCATCAGCGGACCACGGGTACCCCAGCCGAGACCGTGAATCAACGCAAAACCCAGCACCATGTATGGGGTTACCGCAAAGGTCACGAGCAACAGCCCACCGGCATGGGCCACCATGCACACCGCGCAGATCAGGCGTTTGTTGAACCGATCGCCAAGATATCCACCCATGATCTGGCCAATCATCTGAAAGGCCGTCATCAACGCAACGATGCCGCCCGCCTCCGCCAGAGAATAATTGAGCCCTTCGGTGAGGTGCGCCACGAGATGCACCATGACGGACGATACCGTTAGCAGCGCTAACGAGTGGCCTACCGATATGAGCCAGAAAGACCGCGTGCGCATGGCGTCACGAGCCGTGAAGTCCTGCAAAACCGGCGCCCGTGTGCCTGCTGACACCGGCGTGCTGACGATTCCGTCCGGCACTTCACCATAGGGTTCCGGGCGATGCCGCACGAGCTGGACCAGTGGCAGACCGATCAGCACAACCAGCACGCCCGAAGAAAAAGCGGTGGCGCGCCAGCCAAACGCCTCGAGTGCGAGTATGACAAGGGGTACCAGCAACCCACCCAGGGAGAAGCCGATCTGTGACAGGGCAACCGCCTTCGCACGGTGACGGTTGAACCAACTGACGAGTGCCACCATGAGCGTTGCGAATCCACCGAGGCTCGACCCGAGTGCGATCAACACAAATGCCAGGTAGAAGGTGAACAGAGATTCCACCTGGCTGAACAACATGAACCCGATTCCAAACAAGACGGTGCCAATACTCAAGATCACCCGTGGGCCGAATCGGTCCACCAGCCAACCCTGCAACGGCCCGAGAATTCCGCTTTCTATCCGGGTGAGGGCGAATGCGCCGGCGACCAGCGCTTTGCTCCAGCCAAAGTCGTCCTGCAGGAACACCATGTACGCGCCGTAAGACTGCATCCACAGCGCACCCGCCAACAACTGCACTCCGCCCGCGGCCGAGACGATGTACCAACCGTAGAACACGCGTCCACGGGGTCGAATGACGCGATCGAACCGATTGAACAGCTTGTTCATGACGGGGAAACCGACAACAACCTCAACTCCCTAAAACAATGAAGGCAGACATGCCGTGTCGACTCGACCGAGTCGACCCACAAGGCTGCCAGGGAACAAAACAGACGAGACCGAGCAAGCTGGATGGCGAATTGCCTCGAGAACTTCGGGAAAACCAAGAAGACCGCGCAGCCGCCCGCCTTCCACGACCAGGCGGCACAGCGAGACTCGACCAAAGGTTGACCCACCGTGAGGTTCGGCGAGCGGATGAACGCCGAACCTGAAACGATCTGCTAGGTGCGTCCGCTACTGACTATCCAGACCCTCGATGGGCTCGTAGTAAGGCTTGGTGAGTGCCGCCGCCTTCTTTTGCCAGTTGGCACCCGCCTGCTCAGGCGTGAACGACCAATCCTGACGATGGTAGTTCCAGCTATCCGGATGCAACCGCTGCGCGGCTTCCCAATACCGATTCGCCTTGGCTTCGTCGCCCTGCTGGTGAAAATACACACCCAGCCTGAAGGTCGGCTCTGCCAGCGCGATATCTTCGGTAGGCGGGGTGAGTCGGTCCGCAATCTCTTGCGCGGAAAGCAGATACTCGCTGTCTTCGCCATTAGCCACCCAGTCGACGACCATCGGCGCGTAGTCGCTGCGACCAAATTCGAAGGTACCCATCTTGTGGACCGTGGCGTAGGTGCCTTCGTCGACACGCCGAACCTGACCGTTCTCGTCGATCCACACTGCGGAAGGTACGTTGACAAGATCGTACAGCGAGCTTACCACGTGGGTTTCGTCAACCAGCGTTACAAATGTTGCTTCTGCCTGCTCGTACCACGGGCTCGCGACAGCCTGGCCACCGGTATCCTGAGCGGCGGCAATGATAATGAAGTTGTCGTCTTGGAGTTGTTCGTAGACAGCCTGCCAACCTGACAGGTCAAATCGGCATCCTCACCACGAGGCCCAGGTGAGCAACATGATCTTCTTGCCCTTGAAATCGGAAAGTCGAACGGTTTCGCCGTTCATATCGATCAGCTCGAAATTCGGCGCAATCGCCTGCTCGCGAAACGAAGTTCTGATGACGGGAATGGCGCCGAAGCTGAACACGCCCGCGTCATGGTCAACGACCACCGGTTGCTGCAACTTGTCGGCAAGCTCCGTCACGTTGAACCAGCTCTTGCCCTCGCGGCGAACGAACATGTCACCATCTTCGTCCTGTTTGACCGGAACGCAGATGTCATCGAGACAGGCGCCTTCCGGCTTTAGCTCAAATCCGTTCACCCGGGTGAGATCTTCGGTCCTAACCCATAAATCGGTGGGGTCTGACAACGTCTCGCTCAGCGTAACCACGTTCTGCTCGAACAGGACCGTGGCGTTACCCAATGCAAGTTGGGCGGTAAAAACCAAAAAAAGACCCAGAATCTTCTTCATCCACTCTCTCCCAGGGGTGATTGGCTGACACTATACCCGCGGCTGGAGCCGATTTCAGCATGACGGCCGTCGTCGGTCTTCAAGCAGGCTCAGTCGGCAGGCCCAACTCCTGCCAGCGCCCCATCCCGCCGGCCAGTGGAAAGACACGCACGATTCCCTGACGTTTCAACAACAGCGCCACCCGGGCGCTCGACACTTCGCTGGGTCACGTACAGTAGAGAACGATATCGTGATCGCGCGGAATCTCTGCATGACGGCGGGGAATTTCGTCTATCGGAATCCTGAGTGCGCCCGGAATGACATGAGGAAGAAAAGAGAAGTCCAGACGTTGGCGGAGATCGATAATCGTAACGTCGTCCCGCTCGGTCATGAACCTGTGCAACACCTCCGGCTCGATTCGGCGTATCCGCAACTGCCGAACGAACACCACCCACTGAGAAATTTTGAACAACGCGTACGCCAAAATGACACCAAACAGAAGCCAGAGAACACCACCGGAAATTTCCGACAACACCGTAAAAATCTGTGCGAGCTGATCGTCGAACATGAAACCGGCAACACAAAACGGTACCACCCAGAGCAGTGTCCCGAGCACGTCGAATCCGAGAAAAGCCCAGAACGGCATCTGCACCGCACCGGCGACCGCTGGTGCCAACGTCTGTAGGCCGGGAATATACTTGGCCACGACCAGACCGCCCGGCCCTAAACGGTTGAACGTCGATTTGGTTCTGGTCACACACGTGTGTGGTTCAAGGGAGAGCTTACACACCACATCCAGAGTTCTGAATCCCTGGCGTCGACCGAGGTAGAACCAGGCGACATCGGATAACAGGCAAGCGGTTGCTGCCACCAGCATGACCAGGCCCAGGTTCAAAGAACCACCCGCCGCCAATGCACCCGCGGCGACCAATATCGGCACCGAAGGAAGCGGTAGCGCCGCCTGGTCGGCCAGTACCCAGGCAAATACCACCAGGTAGCCATACTGGGTCAGAAAGGTCGTCAGCTCCGTCATGACTTCGATTGTAAGCCAATAAGTCCGGGTCCGGTAAAAACAGCACTTCTGCTCTTCAGCGCGGTAGCCTTCGATGGGCGGTGACCACGCCGCAACTGGCGAAGCCACACCGTCCGCACTCGCCGGTGTGGAGAGAATACCGCAAACATTTGCGACCCACGTCCTGGATCGATATCGAGTCTGTATGGACAATGTCCATTCATACTCGGCTGGTTGAGATCATGAAACGCATTGGTGTTTTCCTCATAGGGCTCACCTGCTGCTTTGTCTGTTCGGTAAGTGCCCATCAACCACGGCAATTCGACTGCGCCGCGCCAACGCGGCCAGCGGATGATCAAAACGATGAGTCCTGGCAGAAGTTCCTGGATGAGATTGACTTTTTCCAGGCTTGTATCAACGCAACTGTCGAACGCCACCAGGCGGCGTCTCGTGAGCATCAGGAGGCTGCCCGCTCAACCGTGGATGCCTGGAATCGGTTCGTTCAACAGTCTCTCAACGCACCCGAAGACTTTCCCTGGCCACCTGAGACCAACTGATTGCGCATGGAGACTTTCAAGCCCGCGTAAGTTACCTTTCCGTCGATGGACACCGCCGTCCCAACCATTCCGCTAACGAACCTTCTCATCGGTTTCGTCCCGGTCATCCTGCTTTTGGCCATCATGCGAGCGTGGTCGTTGAACGCGTTGCAAGCCGTTTACGCAAACGGTCGGATGCTCATCCAACTCCTGGCAATCGGTTACGTCTTGACTTACGTGCTCGAAACGGACGAACCCGCGCTGGTGATGGCGGTCATCGTTTTCATGATCGGCGTGTCCGCCTGGATTGCTTTGCGCCCCCTGGCAGATCAACGGATGAAGCTGTACCCGATCGTACTGATCAGCATCGGTGCCTGCGGCATCAGCGTGATGTTGTTGGTGACCCAACTCATCCTCGATTTGCCCAGATGGTTCGAGCCGCGATATGTCGTGCCGCTGGCTGGAATGATTTTTGCAAACGCGATGAATACCATCAGTCTCGCCGCAGAGCGATTCCGTTCAGAGCTGACCCGCAACGAAGACTACGTTGCCGCACGACGCACCGCGATGGAAGCCGCCCTCATCCCGCAGATCAATGCCCTGCTGGCCGTGGGGCTCGTTTCGCTTCCGGGAATGATGACCGGGCAGATTCTCTCCGGGATCGATCCGCTCGTAGCCGCACGTTATCAGATCATGGTGATGTGCATGATTTTCGCCAGCGCCGGACTTGCAGCGGCTTGCTATCTGGCACTCTTGCGATTCGCGCAGGCAAAACCGGAGGAGGCGCGGGACGCCGATTAGCGGCGTAAACGAACGGCACTGAAGTGAATTTAGCGCCTTTGCGATTCGCGAAGTCGTAACTCGAGGGGTCTCGAGATGTTGATCAACGGTGTGAGCGCGATCCCGGCGTTGAAGTAAATGGACCGCACGACCACGGCTTCGCACAGGTCGTTTCTTTTCGAGACCCGGACGGGAATCTGGTGGAGATACTCGAACTCGACCATTCGCGGTTTGTAGAAGCATGGCAACAAAAGGAAAATTCAGATGCCGTTGTCTCGTTGAGTTCCCGCCGCCCTGTCAGCCAACAATGATAAGTCCTGCACTAATTTTTTTACGCCTATCGGGCCGACATGGCGATAGACTTCTTCGCCCGTTGCTTGCAGTGCAACCAGTGTGGGCAGACCCATGACGTCGAAGTACTTCGCCGCCTCCGGATCCTCATCGGCGTCTACCTTGACGAACACAAAACGTTCAAACACCTTTTCAACCTGTGGATCTTTGAACGTCGTTCTATGCAGGGTTCTGCAGGCGCCACACCACTCGGCATGAAAATCGACGAATACCAGTCGGCCGGTCTCTTTTGCCTCATCGAGGGCGGATGCCACGACTTCGGGAAGGGGTCCCGACGGTCCCCCGGAAATACCGAGATCGATCGGGCTCTGCACAATTTTCGGTCGGTAGCCCAATTCAACGATGGCCTCGTTCATCCGATCGCTAAGCACGACGCTCGCATCGTACTCAACGGTGAACTGATCCCTGGCTAGATCCACTTCAACCCTGTTGACACCTGCTAGCTCTGACAGAGCAGCCGAGACCGAATCCGGTCAGTTCATTCAGGTTGCGCCGCTTTTGCTCTTCATCATGCCATCGACCACGATGGTTACTTTCGCCATGACCACCTCTATCGCCTGGCTATGCGCGTATTGTGCGTACAATGAGTTCAGCAGACCAATAACGATCAACTGCATCGTCCTGGTAATTTTATGGGACACGCTCAGTTACCCCTGTAGTTGCCCTTCACCGCAAATTCTACTACCTGTACCTACTATAGGTTCAAACAGGGGTTTTGAACAAATCAGCCAGCCATCCCCGCGACCACCCAAAACGTCGAAACCATGGAAGGCAGGGCAACAATACCGGCCAAAAACCACCTGACGCGTACCCGCTAACCGAATGCAATCACCTCTTCAACGTCCGACGTTTACATCGCGACTATGGTCACGACGGTTTCCAGTGAAATTCCAACGGAAGTGCGATTACCTCTTTGGTTAGATCGTGTCGGACCAGTTCGATAACGATCTTCGTTCCTGCGAAGTCGATCGGAATCCACTTTTCCGCTGCGTATTCCTCATCGGTCAGGGCGTAATAGGCTTGTAACGAATCAAACGCCTTAAAATCGGCGAAGTGTAAATCTCCGGGCGCGATGTGCACCGGGCTTTCGACTTCGGTTTTTATCGTCTTGGCAAACGGCAG
>JACZXA010000103.1 GCA_022571865.1 Pseudomonadota bacterium | reverse complement strand
AGATCGCCGTACAGGGCGAAGTCTCGTATCGAGAGGATGTACCACTACAGGTAGATGATGTCGAGCTCCTCTTCGCCGCTCTATCGCCCACCTCGCCGTTTCTTGCGGCCAACAACCAGCTCGGCGCCTTCGGCTTCGATGAGGAAGTTCCCGGCTTCATCAAGCGGGATGTCACGCAGGTCCAGGCCACGGTCACCAAACTGTTTGGTCCGGTGCTGGGCGCGGATCAGGGCGCCCTGGTATGGGAAGGGGCCGTCACGCACGTTCACAACATGCCCGCCAACAACACACTGCGCCTCGACGGACCGGGAACCTTTGTCAGCGGCAATCCGATCTTCGAACTCGCCGGCGTGCAGCCGGCAACGGAGTCGTCCGGGCACTTTGCCGATGCCACTTCCTGGGGTTATCGCTTGGCAGGGAGCCTCGATTACAACGGAGCCATCGGTGCCATCAATCTGACCCCCCGATTTTCCTTTCAGCATGACGTGAAGGGTGTTTCTCCGGGTCCCGGCGGCAACTTCATCGAAGATCGCAAAGCCATTACGGTCGGACTGAGAGCGAGCTACCAGAACTCGATCGAGGTCGATGTGAGCTATACCAGCTTCTTCGGTGCCAGTCGTTACAACCTGATCAACGACCGCGATTTTGTCGGATTGAACTTCAAGTATTCTCTCTAAACCTTCAGGAACAGACATGATACGAATAATATGGACTTCACTTACCAGCGTGTTGCTGCTCGGGGTCGCGATCAGCGTGTCGGCGGGTATCACGCCCGACCAAATCGCTCGTTTGGGCGCCGACCTCACGCCCTTGGGCGGTGAGCGGGCCGGCAGCCAGGATGGGACCATCCCGGCGTGGGCGGGCGGCATTACGAGCCCGCCAGCCGGCTATCGGCGCGGCGACCATCACCCCGATCCGTACGCCGACGATGAGGTTTTGTTCACCATCACGGCGGACAATTTGAACCAGTACGCGAGCAAGGTGACACCCGGCCACCAGGCGATGTTAGAGGCCTACGACACGTTCAAACTCAACGTCTATCCGACCCGCCGCAGCGCCTCGGCCCCGCAGCGCATTTATGACGCCACCCGCCAGGTCGCGGCAACCGCAGAGTTGACAGGAGGCGGTAACAGCGTCGCCGGTAGCGTGAACGGTATTCCGTTTCCGATCCCGCAAAGCGGCTTGGAGGTGATCTGGAATCACTTGCTGCGATATCGCGGTGAGACGATCTCGTATCGCAACAACCAGGCCGCCCCAACCCGTGGTGGGCGATACACCCTCGTCCAATTCGCTAACGAGGCCAACCTACTCTACAGCCAGGAGGGTATCACCGAAGCGCAGTTGAACAATAAGATCATTCTCTTCAAGTCAAAGGTCTTATCCCCCGCGCGGCTCGCTGGCGGCATCACATTGGTCCATGAGACGCTCGATCAGGTCAAGGAGCCGAGGAGTGCCTGGGTTTACAACCCAGGTCAGCGTCGCGTACGCCGGGCACCGAATGTTGCCTACGACAACCCGGGGCTGGCAGCCGACGGCCTGCGTACCACAGACAATGTCGACATGTTCAGCGGCGCGACCGACCGCTACGACTGGCAACTTGTCGGCAAACAAGAGATGTACGTACCGTATAACAGCTACAAGCTGCACAGCGACTCCCTCAAGTACAAGGACATTCTCACGCCATTGCACATCAACCCCGATCATCTGCGCTACGAGCTGCATCGCGTGTGGGTGGTGGATGCGACCCTGAAACAGGGTGCACGGCACCTCTATAAACGGCGCACGTTCTACGTCGACGAAGATAGCTGGCAGATCCTGCACGTGGATCAGTACGACAACCGGGACCAGCTGTGGCGCGTCTCGGAAGGTCACGTGATCAACTTCTATGAGGTGCCGACCGTGTGGACCACACTCGAAGTCCACACGGATCTTCAGGCCGGCCGCTATCTCGCCCTTGGGCTTTACAACGAAATCCCCCCGCCTGACTTCGGGACGAAGATGACGCGCGCGGACTTCACGCCCGCCGCGCTCCGGCGCGACGGAACCCGGTAACCTCAGATCGTCCACTTGATCGCGGTACGTCTTGCAATTGTGGTCGGAATTTTATCCGGCACGGTCGCTTATGCGATCGCGCCGGATGAGCCTGAATATTCGGACAAGGCGCCCCTGGCCGCCCATTCCCTGCTCTTGGATGGCGTGGCCATAGAGGGCCGAATCCTGGCCGTCGGGCAGTGGGGGCATATCCTCATTTCCGACGACAACGGGCAGTCTTGGCACCAAGTAGACGTTCCGACGCGTGCGACGCTGACAGCGATCTTCTTTTTTGACCGGAAGCTCGGCTGGGCCGTGGGTCACGATGCCATCATTCTCCGGACCCACGATGGGGGCGAAACCTGGGAGCGCGTCTATTACGCACCGGAAGAGGAGCGACCTTTGTTCGACGTCTGGTTCAGAGATGCGGAATACGGTTTTGCGATCGGCGCATACGGCCTTCTGCTGAGGACCACAGATGGCGGTGACACTTGGTCGCTAAGTGAGGTCGGCGGAAAGGATTGGACAGAAGCATCAGACGACTTCGGCGAGGGAAACGACTTCCACCTCAATCACATTGCGAGATCCGAGACGGGGCGTCTCTTTGTCGCGGCCGAGGCCGGCAAGATCTATCGCTCTGACGACGATGGCGAGAGCTGGATATCGCTCCCGTCGCCCTACCACGGTTCGTTTTTTGGCACATTGCCGCTGGAGAACGATGTGCTGCTGCTGTTCGGACTTCGCGGCCACTTGTACCGTTCGGAGAACGCCGGTGAGAGCTGGCAACGCATGGAAACCTCCACCGAGGCGATGCTCACGGATGGTGTGCGTCTCAAGGACGGTACCATCGTCGTTGCAGGCCTGGCGGGTACCTTGCTCGTCAGCCGGGACGGTGGCCGTACGTTTACCCTCCATCAACAAGCCGACAGACAGGGACTCGCCACGGTTATCGGGGCGGACGGTGGAAGCCTGATCCTGATTGGGGAGTTCGGCGCGACGAGGCTGCCCGAAACGTTGGGTGCCGGAGAGTGATACCGCCATGATCCGCAAGTTCGAGAACATGATCTTTGGCCACCGGCGCTGGGTCGTTGGGCTGTTTGTTATCGTCACCGTGTTCATGGCCTACTGGGCAACGCAGCTCCGCATCGATGCCGGCTTCAGCAAGCTCTTGCCGCTGCAGCACGAGTACATGCAGACCTTTACCAAACACCGGCAGGAGTTTGGTGGAGCAAACCGGATTCTCATCGCCCTGATGGTCGAAGACGGCGACATCTTCACGCCCGAGTTTTTCGAAGCTCTGAAGGTGTGTACGGACGAAGTGTTCTTCCTCACCGGCGTCGACCGCACCCAGGTGAGTTCCCTCTTTACACCCAACGTCCGCTTCACGGAAGTCGTCGAGGACGGCATCGCCGGTGGCAATGTAATTCCCGCCGATTTCGAGCCCACAGCGGATGGCCTCGCGCAGGTCAGGGAGAATATTCTCAAGGCAGGCATTCTCGGGCGCTTGGTTGCCAACGATTTTTCCGGTGCGATGATCAGCGCGCAGCTCCTCGAATTCGATCCCAACACGGGAGAGCCCTTGGACTATCTCTTCGTCGCCAACGAGCTCGAGGAGCGGATCAGGGGTCTAGTGAAGAGTGAGAAAATAGACATTGTCGTCGATGCGCACATCATCGGATTCGCAAAAGTCATCGGCGACATTGCTGATGGTGCCGAGCGCGTGGTGTTGTTTTTTGCGGCGTCTTTTCTGATCACCGCAATACTCGTCTATCTGTACTCTCAGTCACTCAAGCTCCCCATCATTCCTCTCGCCTGCTCCTTGGTTGCGGTGATCTGGCAACTGGGCATGCTGACTGCACTGGGATACGGCATTGATCCCATGGGGATACTGGTGCCCTTCCTGGTCTTCGCCATTGGCGTCAGCCACGGTGTACAGATGATCAGTGCCTTCGGTGCCGAGGTGTTCCAAGGCGCTGACACCCCAACCTGCGCACGCGCGTGTTTTCGACGCCTGCTCATTCCCGGCGGGATCGCCTTGGTCAGTGACACCATCGGTTTCATTACGATCCTGCTCATCGACATCCAGGTCATCCAGGAGATGGCAATAACCGCCAGCTTGGGGGTTGCCGCAATCATTCTGACCAACCTCATCCTGCTGCCGGTGCTCGTTTCTTATCTGCACCTCGGTGAGGCTTACCGCGAGAAACTCCAGAAGCGCTCGCGCCAGCTTGCGCCAATCTGGCGTGTGATTGCGCGCGCCTCGGAGTCGAAACCGGCTGCGGTTGTCATACTGATTTCGGTCGGCCTGCTTGTCGTGGGCGCATGGAAAGGAGCGGATATCAAGATCGGCGATGTCCACCAGGGGGTGCCGGAACTTCGAACTGATTCGCGCTACAACATCGACAGTGCTGTAATAAGCGAGCATTTTTCGATCGGTGTGGATGTCTTGTCCGTAATCGTCGAGACCGTAGAAGAGGGCTGCATCGACTACGACGTCATGAGCACGATCGACCGATTTGCCTGGCACATGGAGAACGTCGAAGGGGTTCAGTCGGTGATGAGCCTGACAACCGTGGCCAAGGTAGTCAACTCCGGTTGGAACGAGGGCGGACTCGAGTGGCGGGTGCTGTCCCGCAATCGGTCGGTGTTGGGACAATCCGTGGCCTATGTTCCCACCAGCAGTGGTCTGCTCAACGAAGACTGTAGCGTCATGCCCGTAATGATGTTCACAACCGACCACAAGGCGGAGACCATCGCCCGAATAGTCTCGGAGGTGAAGCGTTTCGCGCAAGCAAACGAATCGGAAACCATTAAGTTTCGATTAGCGGCCGGCAACGTGGGTGTGATGGCCGCAACGAATGAAGTCGTCAAGGCGACGCAGTTTCCCATACTGCTCGGTGTGTTCTCTGCCATCATGGTTCTCTGCTTTATCACGTTCCGTTCGATCCGGGCGGTGTTGTGTATCGTGATTCCGTTGGCCTTGGTCTCTCTGCTGGCTTATGCCCTCATGGCCGTGCTCGAGATCGGGCTCAAGGTCTCGACCCTGCCGATCGTAGCGCTCGGTGTCGGCATCGGTGTGGACTACGGAATCTATATCTACAGTCGATTCCAAAGTTTACTTGCCGAAGGTAAGTCGATACCGGAGGCCTACCTCATCACGCTCGCGATTACCGGTAACGGAGTGGTGTTTACTGGCCTCACGCTCGCTATCGGCGTTGGCGCCTGGATCTTTTCACCGCTCAAGTTCCAAGCGGATATGGGCATCTTGCTGACGTTTATGTTCCTGGTGAACATGTTGGGCGCCATCCTGCTTTTACCGGCTCTAGCAAGCTGGTTACTGCCATTCAAACGCACAGAGGGTTGTAACGAAATGCGATCTCGCGCGTCAGTAGCGTTGAGAACGCAGAAACAACAACCCGGGTCGGCAGCGAGCTAATGACACTACAACAGCCAGAACGGATCAGGATTACCCACATTCCCAGTGGCCAGATCGTTGCAGAGGGACCACGCGGTTGGGGCATCACCCCATTCGAAGGCAATCTCTATATCCGTCGTCGGCATCTAAAGACACGCAACTTCAAGGTCAACTTCCTGCCCGGTTTGTGCATTTACAAATTCCTTTACGTCTGGCTCGATTTTTCGTGGCGCGACGGCACGTCGCGGAATCTGGGCTGGATGTACTGGCTGCCTAATCCGTTGCTGCCGTTCATTTGGTTTCGCGTGGCCGTGCCGAGACACCATCCAGACTTGCGCGTCGAATTGGTGTAACCGCACCTACCGCAATACTCTGACAGATGCTCGAATCGCCACAAAGCGCACCGCACCCCTCGAACAACGTTGTCATCATCGGAGGAGGATTTGCCGGTGCGGTGCTTGCGAAGTCACTCGAGCGCCGGTTGCCGAAGGCGTGGAGTATTTACGTCTTAAGCCAGGATAATTTCATCACATACAGCCCACTGCTACCGGAAGTTGTTGGTGCCTCGGTTCTTCCCGGGCATGTCGTCGCCCCGCTACGGCAGATGCTCAAAAGAACGCGAATACGCATGGTCAAGGTGACGGGCATTGACGTTGAGAATAAGTGCGTCAACTATTTAGGCGAAGGATCGGGCAGTCTTAGTTACAGTCAACTGGTGTTGGCTTACGGTGTCGATGCCAACCTGGATTTCGTTAAGGGGATGGCGGCTCACGGATTGCCATTGAAAACGGTTGGCGACGCGCTGTTCCTGCGCAACCGCATCATCGCGCGTCTCGAACAGGCAACCATTCAACCGGATCGCGAACGCCGCCGTTGGTTAACAACATTCATCGTCGTTGGCGGTGGCTTCAGCGGTGTTGAGGTGGCTGGCGAGATCTTCGATTTTTTATGTTCAGCGGTAAAGTACTACAAGAACGTCACGAAGGAAGATTGTCGTGTCGTCTTGTTACAAGGCACAGTCCGGCTACTGCCAGAGCTTTCGCGCTCATTGGGAGACTCGACTCTACGGCTGATGCAAAAGCGTGGGATCGATGTTCGCTTAAGTGCGCAGGTCGCGTTCGTCGATAACCACTCCGTCCACCTCAGTTCGGACGAGGTTATTCGAGGCGGTACCGTCGTGTGTAGCGTCGGAACGGCACCCCGCTTACTTAGCCAGGCCTTACCTTTCCCGAAAGACCGAGGACGCATTCAAACTAATTCCGACATGTCGATTGCCGGTTTCCCTGGCGTGTGGGCACTCGGCGACTGCGCCATGGTGCCCAACGCCTATGACGACAAGGCATCACCACCCACTGCGCAGTTCGCCGACCGGCAAGCCAGGCAACTCGCTTCCAACATCGTTGCCAGTACGCTCGGTAAGCCAACTCAAGCGTTTTCTTATCGGCCCAAGGGTCAGCTCGCCTCGATCGGACACAACAAAGCGGTGGCGGAGCTGTTCGGACTACGCCTTTCCGGGTTCGTCGCGTGGCTGCTTTGGCGTGGGGTCTATCTAATTAAGGTACCGACATTCGCCCGTAAAGTGCGATTGTTCCTCGAGTGGAATTGGGCCATGTTTTTTCCGCCGGACATCGCACATCTCGGATATGGTCGTTCGGGTCGTGTGGTCAACGACGATGAACGCAGCAAATCCGGTTCTGGGTATGATGAAGCGCCAATCAAAGCGGTTGAACAAGCGCTGAGTAGGAACGGGCGCGCCGTGAATACCGACACATTGTTAGACATAAGGTAAATTCCACATGAACATCGATTTAGACGCGTCTTCAACGCCTGATAGCGACGGATTAGATTTGGACGCCAGTGTCGCCAAATCGCTATTTGTTGGGCGTATCACCGAAGAGAACCTCTTCCCCTATCCTCGAATCGACGCCGACGAAGCCGAGACCTTGAGGATGGTTGCGAATTCCCTTGACGATTTCCTGCAAGACAAACGAGAAGACTTCCGCCAGTGGGATCGCGAATCGGCGCAGCCGGAAGCGTTTCTACAGAGCCTTCGCGAGCTCGGTCTGTTCGGGCTCATCATTCCAGGAGACTTTGGTGGAATCGGCCTATCCAATGCCGGTTATACGCGGGTCGTGGAACAACTCAGCAGCTATGACAGCTCGGCCGCGCTGACGGTTACCGCGCATAGTTCCATCGGCATGAAAGGCTTGTTGCTCTTCGGTACGGATGAGCAGAAGGCGCGGTACCTTCCGAAGCTCGCGAGCGGCGAGATGATCGCAGCCTTCTGTCTCACGGAATCCGGCGCAGGCTCTGATGCGGCTTCCGTTAAAACCAAGGCTGTGAAAAACCAAGATGGCAGCTGGACGTTGAGCGGCGAAAAAATCTGGATCACCAATGGAGGCATAGGGGACTTCTACACCGTGTTCGCGCGGACCGGCAACGACCCGGGGGAGCTGTCCGCTTTTTTTGTCGAAAGATCCTGGTCCGGTGTCAATACGGGAGCCAAGGAAGACAAAATGGGTATCCGGGCTTCGTCCACTACATCGGTGAGTTTTTCCGACGTTAGGGTACCGGCGGAGAATCTACTAGGTGAGGAGGGCCAAGGCTTTAAAATTGCCATGTCGATCCTCAACAACGGTCGGACGGGATTGGGCGGCGGTAGCGTCGGTGGCATGAAAGCGTGCATTGCCCTGGCGACGGCGCAAGCCCTCGAGCGCAAACAGTTCGGTCAAAACATTGCCGAATTCGGCCTCATCAAAGAGAAGATCGCCCAGATGGCCATCGATTGTTTCGCTTCCGAAAGCGTGGTCTGGATGGTCGCCCACTACATCGATTCTGGCTGCAAGGATTACTCCGTGGAGGCCGCCATTAGTAAAGTATTTGCCAGCGAGGCGATGCAACGGACGGCGAATGAGGCGTTGCAGATCGCTGGGGGCAACGGGTTCATGAAGGAGTTTCCCTACGAACAAATAGTTCGAGACTCGCGAATTCTGACGATCTTCGAAGGCACGAGTGAGATTCTCCGCTTGTACATCGCTCTGTCTGGCATAAAGGAAGCAGGTCGTTTATTGGAAGAATTGGCGGAAAACCTCGAGGATGTGTTCAACGATCCAATCAAGGGCCTGGGCGTGCTATCGGAATACGCTGGTCGCCGACTCGCTCAGTTCACGCCTTTACGTAGAGATAGGATGGTGAACTCCGTACCCGCAACGTTGCGCGATGAGGCGTTGATTTATGACAAGTACACGGCAGAGCTCGGACGCGTGGCAGATGTACTGTTGAGGCGGCACGGTAGGGACATTGTCGGCAAGCAGCTGGCGATGAGGCGTCTCGCAGACATTGCCATTGACCTCTTTGTCGGACTCTGCGTGCTGGCTAGAGTGAGTTCGATGGCGGACGGTGGTGATGCCCGATACGAACAGGCAATCAACGTCGCAAAGCTGTTTAGTCAACAGGCGAAACGCAGAATGAATCAGAACCTCCGACGAATCATGCGCAACGAGGATGAAGAGCTGAAAGAATTAGCGCTGTTCGTTTCTTCCGAACGAGCGTACCCGTGGGATGTCTTGTGAAGCGGTATCTAGTTCTGACGATGACGAACTGGAGTGATCGGCTGCGGTCGTTAAGCTTGATCGCCGGGCCGATGTTGCGACCAATCTGTAGATAGTTTGTAAGGTTTCCCCCCGTACAGCGACTAATTAGCACGCTCAAATAACACGAGTGCGAGATCAGCAAACGATCTGAGCCGCGCAACCGGACAATTGAGGTTGAATATGACATACGCAGCAGTGGTGGCGAGCACGTATTGGCTGCACGAAGTCAAGGACGTTCGTCCACTGCGCCACAGATATGGTCGTTCAGGCAACTCATTCAGTGCGGGTCGCCCGAAGCCAGGATCAAAATAGTTGACCATGCGACTAAGTAATATCGTGTGTGGTTTGCAACTCGAGTCTCGTGAAGACTGGGCAACCAAGTCCAAGCAGGGACAACGAACCGTACGGTTCCGTGTGCTGGCATTACCGCTAGGGTCATTCTGCATTTTGGTTGCATTTTCTTCTTGGGCAGCGCCGATTGGGATAAACAGCGCGCTTCCTCTAAGTAAAGCCGAGATTGTCGTTCGCGAGCAACTCGAGATAAAGCGTTCGTCTGATCGCGTTGCTGGCGAGAATCGAGACGTTGAACGCCTCGAATCGCGTACGGTTATCGGCTATGCACCCTCGTCCAAGCTCGCCCTCTTTGGGATGATACCCATCGTTCATGCTAGGCGTAACACTGGGGATGTGAGCGATTCGGAGTCTGGGCTCGGCGATGCAGTCCTGTTCGCGCGCTATGAGGTATTCCGTTCCGACCGGCCAGGGCGAACCTTTCGCATCGCGCCTTTTGTCGGCGTGAGAGTCCCGACTGGGAGGGACGGCAAAACCGGTGATGGCTCAGTCGATGTCTTCGGCGGCGTGATTGCAACGCTGGCCAGCACGAAGTGGGTGCTGGACTCGCAGGTGCGATACGATTTCAACCGTGAAGCGAATAGGTTTGAGCGCGGCAATTCCGCCGGTCTCGTAGTCTCTTTCCAATACCGTTTGTCCCCGACGGTGATTAATCAGGACACGAAAGGATTTGTTTTTGGCGTACTCGAAGTCAGCGCCAACCACCACAGACGTAATCGCATGGCCGGCGCCTCGGACCCGAATAGCGGTGGATTTCAGCTCTACATTACGCCGGGCTTGCAGTATGCCACACGGCGTTGGATCGTCGATCTCGGCGTCAAGGTTCCGGTTGTGAACAACCTCAACGGAACAGCGCTCGAGCCAGATTACGCCGTTCTAACCAGCATTCGTATCAACTTCTGAAGGAGAAGCACCAATGAAGCTAAGGATCTCGTTTTTTGTCTTTCTTATCGTGATCGCCGCGTCCGTTCTAGCGGACGACGTGCAATATGACATTCGAGTCGATGGCATCACCTGCCCGTTTTGCGTGGCGACATCCGAACGCGCGTTGAAGAAGATCGAAGGCGTGCATGCCGTGGGAAGTAATCTCGAGACTGGCATGATAATTGTGTGCGCCGATAGTCGAGTAGAGTTCAATGATGCCCAACTGCAAAGGCTGTTTCTTGATAAAGGCTTTACCTATCGCTCCTTTGAGCTAGCTCCTGGGTGTTCGCTGGGCGATCATGGGCACGATGTCGATGCGATGCGCGACACCCCGGAAGATCATGAGCATCGTCCGGTCAAGAAAGGCTAGGGTTAGTCGTGACTGAACCTATGTCGCCTCGGAAATGGGCTTGGATCGTGTTCTTCACGTCGTCTTCGACACTCATTTGCTGTGCGCTTCCAATTCTGCTCGTCTCGCTTGGCTTAGGTGCGGTGTCCGCGACGCTCTTTGCGGGCTTCCCGTTTCTCGTTACCCTCGCTCAGCACAAGACATGGATGTTTTTAGGCAGCGCCGTGGTACTTGCGCTGACCGGTTGGCTGTTATACCGGCCGGGCCGTGCCTGCCCAACAGACCCAGATTTAGCGGAACAGTGTGGAAGGGCACACCTATGGAATCTGCGTTTTTTCTGGGTGGCAGCAGCCGTTTGGATGGTCGGTGTCGCGGCAGCTTATTTGGCGCTACCCATCTATCTGTGGCTCGGTGGCGAATAGGCGCAGTCGGCGTGCACTCCCAAACGCAGCCGGAATCAGTTTTGATTGCGTGCTGGGCAATGCGAATATCGGACCGATTTTGGCATTATGCGAGTCGACATAACCGCGGAATACGGCGGCCTCATCTACAGGTTCATGACGGCGGAGAACAGAACACAGTTTTTCGAAGCACCGGAGCGATATCTGCCCTTGTATCCGGTCGATCAGCATTCTCGTTGCCAGAAAGTAAATCAATAGCGTAAAAAGTAGGCTTAATATCCCAAGATTCAGATAGCCCGCAATCAACGCACCACCGAACGTGCCGATTAACACCCCGGGTGCAATTTTGTATACCAAAGTCCAATTGACTGCCTGGTGCCGATGGTGGGTAATGGCGCTGGAAACCGAGGTGAGTACCAAGGTGGCCATGGCAGTTCCGAGTGCCAGGTGAAGCACGGATGAAGGTGTAAACTGGTTTGCGGCGAATACAAATGCTAAAACCGGAACCATCACGGAGCCACCACCGATCCCTAAAAGACCGCTAAAAAAACCAACGAAGGCGCCAAGCACCAAATAGACCAGCCACCACTCACTCATAACTTCTCTATCTGCTTTCTTTTAAATCCACAGACGAGCTCGGGTTTCAGCGACTGTTGATGGTCCAGTCGTAGTCAATGAATTCCACCGTGTACCTGTTCGGTATCTGATCATCCCGGTATCGATTGATATAGGCGATCAGCGACGGATCATTCGCGAGGAAGTCTTCGGTGTAGAAATCGAGGATTGCCGAGACTTCCACGGTTTGCCGTGCATGATCGACACGGATGTTGCGCGCTTCGGCGAAGAACCGGCGCGTCTCAGCGTCGAGCTGGCTCTGTACCGAGTTCGCCGTGAAAGGTACACGAGGTAATTGTGGACAGGAGACGGACATACAGTTCAACGCGAAGTGCACGCGTGGGTCACCGAGCCGCCGGATGACATCATTTTCATATCGGTAGAGTGAGATTTTCTCTCCGCCAACGTTGAATTTATTCCAATAAAAAAAGGTAAATTTCCTGAAGAAGAATGCGAGCGATCGCGGGATGCCGGTGTCGATCACGTTGTACATCGCCAGGGCATTATAGCTATTCAGATAGTAAGCGAGCTCAGCGTCTGCGGTCGCGAAGGCATCCGGTGTCGAGCGCGGGCTGACAGCAGCGATATAGTCGACATAGGCTCTCAAATCATCCGAACCAGCTGCCAATCCAGCAAAATCCACCCGTCCTCGCTCGTCGACGTAAGTATTAAGTACCCGCGCCCATGCATCCAATGGTTCGCTAGTTTGACCAATGGCTGCCGCTGTAGCCATCAGGAACAGTGAGGCCAGACGTTTAATTCGCCTGCTGTAATGAATTTTGTTACCGGCTGGGTCATTGTCACGCATCAGTGATTCCGTTCCCTTTGGGCCGACGGGCTAGTTGCTCTCAACATCAATATCCAGACTGATTAGACGTTGATGAACCTGATTCGTTACAAAAGCGGCGAAGTAAACCTTCTGACACCCGTTCAGGTTTACGCACAACAACCTACTCAGTGGCGTAAAGGTTCGCGTCCATAAACAAAGAGCCCCGCGAGTCGGGACTTTTTTGTGCGTACCGATTTGTCCCGTCTCTCCCGGAAATCACATCACTATGAAGGTGGCGACTGTAACAAACGGCCAAGGTGTGCGTCATTAACGATTAGACGCAGTAGAAGGATACCAGCGCATGTATACGGTTCAAGAAGGTGGCAGGAGAGCTGGACGAGATAATGTTGTTGTTCAGAGACAAGGTATATTGGTTGGTGGCGGCTCATTGAGCTTTGTTCAATGGATGCATAAAAAGGTACCCATGCACCAGCTCAGCCCGGAACAAGTAGCTCTGGTCAAATGGTATGAAGACTGGCGAATTAAGCGAAATTAAACCGCCTGGTTGGAACGCAATTTCTCGAGTCCGTCTCTCCTGGCTGTCACACCGTTATGACTGTACTCGGCAGCCCCTGCCGCTATCCATACGGCGCTATAAGGCGGTCATTCGACCGGTTAGACACCCACAACAGAACTTCAGGGTTGAGCCGGGTCTGACGATGAGCGCGCTAGAAATGTATTGATGACCCACGTTCAGACTTCACGACTCGATGCGACGAAGGCCCGGTGCGCGACCGGAGCAACGCTCACGCGCGTCTGGGCTGCGCTCCTGCTCTCGTTCCGGTGGCTGGTAACCACCAACCGGTTTCTATTTACCATCGCCACGTTGATCGTCGGCGGATCATTTGCGTTGAGTTACACCATGGACGACTGGCACTGGTTTCAGCGATCCGGCGCCATGCTTGCCAGTATCGGCGCGATTCTGAGCACGCGGCAAGTGCTTCGTACCACCATCGATACGATGCTCGAGCGCTTGCGCGTGAACCCGGTGCGTCCGGAAGACGGTGAACTGGCGAGTGCCGATCTCGCCGCATGTTTCGTGGGCTTCTGGGTGGTGGGTACTGGGACCCTCATCTGGGCTTACGGCGACCTCCTTGGGTGCCTGCTAGGATCGAATTGTCTGTAGGCCCTGCCGGTTACCGGCCATCTGGCGCTAGCCGCATAAATCAGATTTTCGCGACAAACGTGACTGGACAGTTTCTTTGTTGCAGAGAAGCGGTTAAGCGGATGTCGATCAGGCATGGAGGGCGCGGTGGTTCCATCGTAAATGTATCCACTGCGGCGTCTCGTACCGAGTCTGCGGGAGAGCATGTGGATTATGCGGCTTCTAAAGGTGCGATCGATACGCTAACGAGAGGGTTGTCGCTCGAAGTTGCTGCGGAAGGTATTCGTGTCAACTGTGTCCGGCCTGGATTTATTTATACGGAAATGCACGCCGCCGCCGGTGAACCAAATCGAGTCGATCGACTTTCCGATTCCATACCGATGAAGCGTGGTGGCACACCTGAGGAGGTGGCACATTCGATCCTATGGCTTTTATCGGACGAAGCCTCATACATAACAGGAACATTCATAGATACAGCAGGCGGCTGGTAGTATCGCTGGAGGGCTTAGTCAGTGCGGTGCACATTATCGTTCGGGTGCTCTGCAGGGTCCCGCGGTTCGATCCCCTTGGTAAACGTCTGTGCTTTGGTCTCGCAATGCCGCGCAACCCCGGAAAGTCCTAACCATCGAGCCAGAGTGGCCACAGCAAGCGCGAATCTGTACTTATTCATGAGTCATTAATCTCTCTAAAAATTTTTACTATCATGTAGTCAGTGATGAGTTGACGATGGCGTTGTTCCGAAGAGGTTTCCCCAAAGGAGCGATCGTAAGATTGGGTCAATAGTCGACAGTCATATGGGACTTGCAACGGTGTTACCACCGTTCAATGCAATATTCATTGACTCATTACCGCTGTTAACAGCCAACCGATTACCCCGAAAAAGGGCGCCAACAGAGACCACGCGACTGCAGTTCGATGGAAGTAGATGGCAATACTCGCCCCTGCAAAAAGTAAGGGAAAAATCAGTCCGAGCCAACCAAGCCAAGTGAAAGTAGCTAAGTAGAGGCCGAACGGCGCTGCAACGACAGTCGCAACAACGAGCCACGCGGGTCTTCTGCGAACTATTCCCATTATTGATAGGGCGACGGAGACGAGGATCAGAATCCAGAACAGAATTGTTGGCCACAGCGCCCACATCTTTCTACGTTCGTCCAGGATTACCGCTGGGCGACTTTCGTTTTAAAAGTTTGGTCGGATTTCGGTCCACCCTCGGATACTTCATTCGCCGTCCCGTCCGGGTGGGATGGAGGACGATTCTCGAGCCCTGTATAGCGATTGCATCACACCGTCGACGAATTCGGGAACGATAGTTTCCGCTGCCAATCTGTTGCGTGATGCCATGCTGGAAACGAGTGCTTGAAACTGCCGAGCGAAACGCCGGCAGTTGACACACATCATCAGGTGTATACGCACAGCGATCCGTTCACGGAAACCAAGTTCGCCATCGACCATCAGACTGGCTTTCGCCGTTACTTCTTGGCACGTCAGCACGATCCAGTTTCCTCGAAGTGATTGACCATTTTCATCAGGCGCATTCTGCCGCGGTGTAACAACACTCGTGCATTGGACGCAGATAGACTCAGTTCGTTACAGATCTCCGCAAAGTTCATTTGCTGGATGTCGCGCAATACCAATACGTTTCGTTGGCTATCAGGCATGTCCAGGAGGTGCTTGTCGATGCAATCCTGCAGATCCTCGGCTGCGAGAAGTGCGTAGGGAGAATCTTCGTGCCACACTGGTGGCGGCAAGATCCAACTTCCAGACGCATCGAACCAGTCCGAAGCAGATTGGTCTTCTTCGACGCCAGGTCGCGAAACCTCTGGCGGTCGGGATCGCAGGTATGATATCGCTCGGTTTGCCACTATTCGTTGCAACCAGGTTTTCAATGACGACCGTCCTTCGAACGAGTCGATTCGCTCAAAAACCGTCAACCAGACATCCTGAACGATATCGTCGGCGTTAGCGTGCCCTGCGATTGCCCTCGCGGTTGCCAGCATTGACGCGCTATAGCGAGTAACGGCAAGGTGAAAAGCCTTTGTGCGGCCTGAGCGCAGCCCTTCGACCAATGAGGTCTCGTTTTTGTTCATGGCTGGAGCCCGACAAATTGGGAAACGTTCGGTTTTGGACCAACCGATGGAGATGAAATTCCCTTAAGGTAGATAAGAGACCGCTTATAGTGTAATCGTCGCTCTACAGAATAGACTGCCAACATCAAGGAGCGCTTTCAGGCTCGACTCAAAAAAATAGGGTGCCGTGCTAACAGACGCGGTCAACACGACACCCCGGTTTCAATAGATGCAGGATGGCTACATCTATTGAAACGCGCCGAACCGATAGCTTACTTCCAGGCCAAATTGTCGCGGAAAGGTCGTCGTACCCGATCGGCGAAAGTTTTCCGTTTCGTCAGTTCGATCGATCTGGCGTATGCCGATCTCGTCAGTGATATTGTTGACGAACAGCGCAACGTCCCAGTTTTCGGCTCCGTTAGTCCAGTTGATGCGTCCGTCCCATCGGTAATAGTCGGGTGCTCTATCCACGTCCGATTCAAACGGTGAGAAGTACACCTCGTCGATCGGTACTGCCAAGTTAAATCGCCCTGGGAGACAATCGGGTGATGAATACCTATAAACGACACAGATTTCCTTCCGAAATTATCAGCTATGCAGTCTGGCTTTACTTCAGATTCAATCTTAGCCACCGAGATATAGAAGACTTACTAGCCGAGCGTGGAATTACAGTCAGCCGTGAGTCGATCCGGCTGTGGTGCATCAAGTTCGGCACTCTTTATGCCCGAAGATTGAAGCGGCAGCATCGAGGATATGGAGATACCTTTTTCATCGATGAAGTTTTCGTGAAGATCAACGGTAAACGGTACTACCTGTGGCGAGCTGTAGATCAGGATGGCGACGTGGTTGATGTCTTTCTCCAGCCAAAGCGGGATGGGGCTGCCGCAAAGCGATTTTTCAAGCGACTATTGCGCAGCCATGGTAGGAAACCTAGAAAGATCGTGACGGACAAGCTGCGCAGTTATGGTGTTGCGCACCGGGAGGTAATCCCAGAGGTAGAACACAGCACACAATCGAGCGGAACTCTCTCATCAGCCAACCCGCGTCCGAGAACGGGGTATGCGGCGTTTCAAGTCGACAAGTCAGGCGCAGAAATTTCTGGGTGTACATGCGGCTGTCTACAATCTATTCAATTTG
>JACZXA010000102.1 GCA_022571865.1 Pseudomonadota bacterium | reverse complement strand
CAAGAGCAAATGCCTCGACCGAGGCTCGACCTCCGGATTGTCAGTAACATACCGCTGTCTCGGATGGCATTATTCCTCTTGCTAGGAAAAGCTGCTTTAATTGCGATCTCGTTTTGAAGAGACCATCCTCGGCGACGAGTTCTTTCCATTCCAAATGAGCAGAGCCGGGAATTCGCCCACCACTAAATTCACCGATGCTACGAGTATCGACAACTTTGACCGTCAATAATTTCAGCGACTTTTTGAGTGAATCAATTTCCATCAACCGATCAGCCTGAAAGTCCGGCTTCCACTGCTTGGCAGCAACTCTCGGTGTCGAAGTTCCGGCTGGTCGATCTTTTTTTGTCCACCACTCCCATCCACCGTTAAGAATCGAAGTGTTCTTCACACCAACGTATTTCAGCAACCACCAGATGCGGGCCGTGTCGGACAGCTTGTTTCCATAAATAACGATGTGCATCCCTTTGCTGAGTCCTAGCGGGCTAATCTTTTCGGTCCAACCTTTTGGGTCGTGTAGTCCGTTGTTTGTAGTGGCTAAGCTTTTCCAATCGCTTACATCAACTCGAAGAGCGCCGGCGCCAGGGGGCGGCACAGGTCATCGTCGTAGCACAGGACGGCATGTTACAGGGTGGTCTGGATGGCCGGGTGCCGGACGGGGGTGCTGTCGGTTACTGAGTCCCAAACCTCAGGGTTGGCGGTGCTTGGGCCAATAGGGTGTTTTCAGCACCTCCTTGTACAACTTTCCGGTCTGATGTCTGGGTAGTTCGGTATGGAAGTCTATGGAGCTCGGACACTTGAGGTGGGCGAGCCTCGCTCGACAGAAAGCGATGAGTGTCTCGGCGGCAACCTCCTCGCCTTCCACGAGTTGCACCGCGGCCTTCACCTCCTCTCCGAACTCCTCGTGGGGAATGCCGAAGACGGCAACGTCCTGAACAGCAGGGTGGGTGACGAGAACATCCTCGATTTCCCGCGGATAGATGTTCACGCCGCCGGAAATGATCATGTGTGAGGCGCGATCGGTCAGGTATAGATAACCGGCGGCGTCCAGGTAGCCGATGTCTCCAAGGGTCGACCAGCCACGGTGATTGTAGGCGGCGGCGGTTTTTTCGGGATCTTGGTAATACTCGAACTCGAGACCGCCCGAGAAGTAGACCGCGCCGGTTTCGCCACACTCGAGTTCCTCGCCAGCGTCGTTGGTGATGTGCAACTTCCCGAGGATGGGTTTACCGACCGAGCCGGGATGTTCGAGCCATTCGGCCGGGGAGATGGCGGTCTGGCCATTACCTTCGGTGCCTGAGTAGTATTCATAGAGTATGGGTCCCCACCAATCGAGCATCTGCCGTTTGATTTCGACTGGGCAGGGGGCAGCGGCGTGGATGGCAAAGCGATGGCTCGATAGATCGTGAATACGTCGATCGTCTTGCGGCAGCCGCAATAAACGAACGAACATGGTTGGTACCCATTGGCTGTGGGTAATCCGGTGTTTTTCGATCAGAGCCAGGCTTTGGGTTGCCTCGAATCGTTCCATGATCACGGAAGTCGCCCCGCAGCGGTGCATCATGGCGTTGTAACGAAGCGGTGCCGAGTGATAGAGCGGTGCCGTGGAGAGATACACCGCAGTGCTATCGATTTCATGGAGGCTTAAGCGTCTGGTAAAAAGCTCGGGAACACGGCCCAGGGGTCCGCCGGGATGTGCCGCCCGCACGCCCTTGGGGTGACCGGTGGTGCCGGAAGAGTACAACATCTCGGCACCTTCGCAGGCGTCGTTGATCAGGTGCTCGGACTCGGATGAGATGGCCCGGAGCCAGTTTTCGATCGAGAGGCGCTGCGGTTGCGGGGCGGAAGTGGTTTTGCCTGCCTGAGTGTCTGAGGTTATCAGCAGCTTGGCGTCGCAGTCGTTGAGGATGTGTTCGACTTCAGCCGTTTGGAATTGGGTGCTGATGGGCGTGTAGTAGAGGCCGGCTGTTTGTGCGGCCCAGTACAGCGCCAGCGTATCCGGATGGTTTTCGGCGAGTACTACGATGCCGTCGCCCGTTTGCAGGCCAAGCTTGCGGAGTAATTGAGCCCCCTTGAGCAGGTTGACGCCGAGTTCTTGATAGGTTGTTACGTGCTCGTTGAAAATCCAGGCGGGTTTGTCAGGCGAAAGCTCGGCGTGATAAAGCGGATGGCTTGGGGGCAGCGGCGTTACGATTTTCCTTTATCTCGAGGGATGGGGACCGGAAACGGGGTGATGTTCTCGCCCTTATTGTCGGTAACCTTGGCGATACCTTCCTTCTCCACCTCGTCGATGCGAATCACCGCGTGCATGGGGATGAAACTGCGTTGCACGCCTTCGAATTCGGACCGCAGCTTGTCTTCACCCGGATCGATCACCATCTGGGACTTTTTGCCGAAGATGTAATCTTCCACCTCGATGAAGCCGTACAGGTCGCTAGAATAAATATTGTGGGCATACACCTCGTAGACGTGGCCCTGATTGTGGAAGAGCAGCTTGTAAATATGTGTTTGCTTGTCGTTCATCTAGGACTGCCTGATGGTTTAGAATCCCTATATAGGCCTGTATGTAAAAATTTCAAGCGCATATAATGCCGCCCCCGTGATGCCGAGACCTTTATTGTGCATCAATTCCGCCCATAACTTGGAACCAGAGCTGATCGCTAACGGAGATTCTAACCGGTGACTCGAAAGCTTTACATCAAAACCCACGGCTGCCAGATGAATGAGTACGATTCTTCGCGTATGGCGGATCTGCTCGAGGTCAGCCATGGATTCGAGCGGGTCGATACGGCGGAAGAGGCGGATCTGATACTGCTCAATACCTGTTCCATCCGTGAGAAAGCCCAGGAAAAGGTGTTTCATCAGCTGGGCCGTTGGAAACCCCTCAAAGAGAAGAATTCGAAATTGTTGATTGCGGTGGGCGGATGTGTGGCAAGCCAGGAGGGGGCTGCCATTCACCGTCGGGCGCCTTTTGTGGATATCGTGTTTGGCCCCCAGACCCTGCACCGACTGCCAGAAATGGTTGATGCGGCGGCGGGCGGTTCGCGTCGCGTCCCTTTGGTTGATGTGAGTTTTCCGGAGATCGAGAAGTTTGATCGTCTGCCGGAACCCCGTGCCGAAGGACCCACCGCATTCGTATCGGTGATGGAAGGCTGTAGTAAATATTGCAGTTTCTGCGTGGTTCCCTACACCCGTGGGGAGGAGGTCAGCCGGCCGGTCGCCGGTGTCATGCGCGAAATTGTAGGGCTCGCGGAACAGGGCGTGCGTGAGATCAATTTGCTTGGCCAGACCGTAAATGCTTATCGCGGTGCGATCGATGACGATCACGCCGATCTCGCTGAGTTGATCTACTACGTCGCGGAAATCGAGGGTATCGATCGAATTCGCTTCACGACCTCGCATCCGATGGAATTCAGCGATTCACTGATCCGCGCGTATGCCGAAGTGCCGGAACTCGTCAATCACCTGCACCTCCCCGTGCAGTCAGGCTCCGACAAAATACTCGCGGCCATGAAGCGTGGTCATACGATACTCGAGTACAAAGAGCGCATTAACAAGCTGCGTGAAGTGCGACCCGACATCAGTCTCTCCTCGGATTTCATCGTTGGCTTTCCAGGGGAAAGTGATGAGGATTTTGCCGCCACCATGGCGCTCATCGAAGAAATCGGCTTTGATCTGTCCTTCAGCTTCATCTACAGCGCGCGGCCCGGTACGCCGGCCGCAGATCTTCCGGATGACACGCTCGATACCGTCAAGAAACACCGCCTGGCGATTCTCCAGGGCCAGATCCGCCAGCAAGCCGAATCGTATGCCGCCAACATGGTCGATACCACCCAGTCCGTCCTCGTCACCGGCCACTCCAAAAAAGACCCGGGACAACTGCAGGGCCGGACCGAAAATAACCGCGTCGTCAACTTTGCAAGCCCCGATTCGTCCCTCATCGGCGGCTTCAGCGACGTTGTCGTTACAGAAGCCCTTCCCAACTCCATGCGCGGCGTTCTAGCTTAAAATGGGGTCAGCTTAAAATGGGGTCAGCTTAAAATGGGGTCAGGGTAAAGGGTCAGAGTAAAAGGGTTGGGCTGACCCCACCTTTACCAGGCTATTAGCCCGACCCTTTTACTCTGACCCTTTACCCTGACCCCACCTTTACCTTCCTTTACCTGACCCCATTGACACTCACCTCAGCTTCTCTATCCTAGGGCTCCGATGAGCTCACCTGGAAAGACTTGAGCGAAGAGCAATCTCGAGTGGTCGCCCTGATGACCACTAATGTTACCCTCGAACCCAACGACACCCGCCGCTTGGCGGCCTTGTGCGGCCCGTTCGACCAGAACTTGAAACACCTTGAGAAACGCATCGGCGTGCAACTGCGCAGCCGTGGCAATCTGTTTCAGATCCGCGGACCTGAACAGCGGGTCAAAATTGCCGGTGCGGTGCTTTCCCAGTTGTATCGGGAGACGAACGCGCGCGACGCCATCGAACCGGATCTCGTACACCTGTTCCTGCAGGAATCCGGTGTTGATGAGTTGCTCATCGCGCAGGAAAAGGAACGGGCCGGTAAAGCGGTCGAACCGGGTGTGGTGATACGCACAACGCGTAAGACCATCAAGCCCCGGGGTGGCAGCCAGACGAGTTATGTCGAAGCCATTCATACCCACGACATCAGCTTTGGCATCGGCCCCGCGGGTACCGGAAAAACCTATCTTGCGGTCGCGTGTGCGGTGGAAGCACTGGACAGTCAGCGGATCGATCGCATCCTGCTGGTGCGACCGGCCGTCGAAGCCGGTGAAAAGCTTGGTTTCCTGCCGGGTGATATCGCTCAGAAAATCGATCCGTATCTCCGGCCGCTATACGACGCGTTGTACGAGATGATGGGTGTGGAGCGGGTAAACAAGAGCATCGAGCGCAACATTATCGAGGTTGCCCCGCTTGCCTACATGCGCGGACGGACACTCAATAATGCCTTCATCATTCTCGATGAGAGTCAGAACACCACCGTGACCCAGATGATGATGTTCCTTACCCGGATAGGCTTCGGCTCTACGGCCGTGATTACCGGAGACATCACCCAGATCGATCTACCCCAGGGGCAGAATTCAGGGCTCATCAACGTTCGAAATGTATTGCGTGGCATGGAAGGGATCAGCTTCACTCACTTCAGATCCAAGGATGTGGTGCGCCATCGGTTGGTACAGAAAATAGTCGATGCGTACGCCGAGTACAGCGAACCCAACGCACGCGCAGACAGCGACCGTGATGCCGGTTGAGGTCCAGGTGGCCTTTTGTAACGAGGAGTTACCCACTGAACTTCAGCTGCAACAGTGGGCGGATGCTGCTTTACAGGTTGCGGGCGAAGGTTCGCTCTGCGTGAGGGTGGTGGATGCGGAGGAAGGCCAGGGCTTAAGTCATCGCTTCAGGGGTCTGGACAAACCTACGAACGTTCTCAGCTTCCCGGCAGAGGTGGAATTACCCGGTGAAAAGCTCTGGGGGGACGTGGTGATTTGTGCCCCCGTTGTGTTTGCGGAAGCCAATGATCAGGGTAAACGCTCCGACGATCACTTCGCACACATGGTAATCCATGGGGTGCTTCATCTTCTCGGGTTTGACCATGCGACACCGCAGTTGGCTGAGCAGATGGAGAGTCAGGAAAAACGGATTCTGGAACGGTTTGGCGTTGCCGATCCTTACGGAGAGAAATGAGCGAGGGGTCCACCACTAGTCGGGAACAACCACGCCGTTCCTTCAAGGATTGGCTGTCGGATCTGTTTCACGACGAACCTAGCGACCGCAGCGAGTTGATGGAGTCGTTGCGCGATGCTGCCGACCGGCAACTGATGGATGGCGAAGCGCTGAACATCATTTTCGGTGCCTTGCAGGTTTCCGATATGCAGGCCCGGGACATCATGATTCCCCGGACTCAGCTCGTTTTCCTGCATGTGGACGATAAGCCCGTAGATCTTCTGCCGGTGATCATCGAATCGCAGCATTCGCGCTTTCCGGTGATTGGCGATGACCTGGACGATGTCAAAGGGATCCTGCATGCAAAGGACCTGCTGCCGCTCACGTTGCAGAAAGACTTCAGCAAATTTGATATCAAAGACATCATTCGGCCAGCCACGGTTGTGCCGGAAAGCAAACGGGTGAATGTGTTGCTGCAGGAATTTCGCAGCACACGCAATCACATGGCAGTCGTGGTGGATGAATACGGCCACGTCTCAGGGGCAGTGACGATCGAGGATGTTCTGGAACAGATCGTCGGTGATATCGAGGACGAGCATGATGTCGATGACGAAAGCTTCGTCATGGAACTCGACGCTCACACCTACAACGTGAAAGCGACTACGCCAATCGAAGACTTCAACGAGTACTTCGACCTGGAACTCGATGAGAAAGAGTTCGACACGATTGGCGGTTTGGTCTTGAAGGCTTTCGGTCACTTACCCAAGCGGGGTGAAACCACTCAGATCGAAGACCTACAGTTTCGTGTTCTCAACGCGGATTCTCGCCGAGTGCGATTGCTGCAAGTCAAACGGAAATGATGTCTTACCTGATAGTAGTGTTATGACCCCGCTGAAATTTAGTATCAGTGGCCACCCTGAGGGCGAGCCCACAAGCTGCCGTTTGTGTCGTTGCCGCTTCTCCACATAGGGGTGTCATGCCTTCGAGGCGGCGCTGCTCTTTATTGTCGGAGTCCGACAGCTTGTGAATTCGCTGACCCGAAAATTTAGGGGTGTCATAGCACTGGTGTGCGGGGCTTTGTTGCCCCTTTCTTTTGCGCCTTTTTCACTTTGGCCGCTCGGCCTCGTCTCAGCGGCGGGCTGGTTTTACCTTCTCGAAAAACGCGCCACCAGCGGGCTCATGGAGGGTTGGCTGTTCGGCGTCGGCAAATACGGTGTTGGCGCATCGTGGATATATGTCAGCATTCACGTGTATGGCAATGCGCCGGTGGAGCTCGCGGTCTTTCTGGTTGCGTTGTTTGTCGCGGGCATGGCGCTTTTCCCCATGCTGAATGCGTGGCTGTACCGGCGTTTGCGTAGCGCGTCCCTGCTCACGAATGCATGGCTGTTTACGGTGTTGTGGGTTGGGTTCGAGTGGTTATTGACCTGGTTTCTCACTGGCTTTCCCTGGCTACAGGCGGGTTATGCGCATCTGGATACACCGCTTGCCAATCTCGCACCGGTGGGCGGGGTGTTGCTGGTGAGCCTCGCAGCGGTTTCGAGTGCAAGTTTTGCGATCGCTGGCTATTACGCTGAGGATAAGCGACTGCCGCTCACGTTTGCGCTGCTTCCCTGGTTGATAGCTGGGGGTTTGAGCCCGTTCCAATGGGTAGACTCAAAGGGGGAGGATCGCGAAGCGGCACTCGTGCAGGGCAATATCGATCAGGCGGTGAAGTGGTTGCCGGAAAGTCGCGGACCCATTATCGACAAGTATTTGGCGTTGTCGGAACCGCACTGGGGTGTGGATCTCATGCTCTGGCCGGAAGCCGCCATTACGCTTTTCGAACATCAAGCAGCCGATGTGCTGGCGGAACTCGACGCACGTGGGCGGGCATCGGGCACCGCTGTGGTATTGGGACTACCTGGGCTCGAGCGTATGGCGGATGGAAAGCTCGCGTTTCGAAATCTGGCTCTCGGTGTCGGTGAGGCATCCGGACGGTACGTGAAACAGCACCTGGTGCCTTTTGGCGAGTACATACCACTGGAAAGCTGGCTGCGCGGCATCATAGAGGTTTTCGACTTGCCGCTGTCCAATTCAGAACCAGGCAGTCGTAAGCAACCGCTGATCGCTGTCAACGGAGCAACGGCTGCGATGGTGATCTGTTACGAGGTGATTTACCCCGAACTCGTGAGAGAGCAGGCGCGCCGCGCCGATCTGCTGTTGACCATATCCAACGACACCTGGTTCGGCGAGAGCATCGGGCCGATACAGCATATGGAGATGGCGCGGATGCGCGCGTTGGAGAACGGGCGGTGGTTGCTGCGAGGCACCAACAACGGGATCACGGCGATTGTCGATCATCGCGGTCGGGTGCGTCATCGGCTACCGCAGTTCAGTGCGGGCGTGCTGCGCGGCAGGTACCAATTGATGACCGGACAGACTCCCTTTGCGCGCTTTGGTCAGTTACCTGTACTGCTCCTTGGGCTGCTGAGCGTCGTTGCTTTTGTCTGGCGCCAATCGAAGAAACAAGACCGCCCAGGGGTGAAATCAAAGGGATTACGTTAAGCAGAGACGGTCTTGATGGTATCCTTGCGCGCCTTTGATTCGAGTGTTTCCGGGAGATGAACGCAATATACGACCCGCAGGGCGTCGAGCGGGCGGCTCAAGCCTTGTGGCGCGAAGCGAAGAGCTTCGAAGTGCAAGCATCCGCAACTGCTGAGAATTTTTATTGCCTCGCCATGTTTCCGTATCCCAGTGGCCAACTGCACATGGGGCACGTGCGTACCTATACCCTCGGCGACGTCATCAACCGCTACCAACGGCTCAAGGGATTCAACGTCATGATGCCCATGGGTTGGGATGCCTTTGGTCTGCCCGCGGAAAACGCGGCAATAAAAAACCGGGTTCCACCGGCGAAGTGGACGCGCTCGAACATCGACCACATGCGTGGGCAGATGAAACAACTTGGCTTTGGCATTGACTGGTCGCGTGAACTGGCCACCTGTGATCCGGACTATTACCAATGGGAACAATGGTTTTTCACCAAACTCTTCGAGAAAGGGATGGTCTATCGCAAAAGTGCGGTCGTGAACTGGGATCCGGTGGATCAGACGGTGCTTGCTAACGAACAGGTCGTGGATGGCAAGGGCTGGCGGAGCGGTGTGCCGGTGGAACGGCGTGAGATGGATCAGTGGTTCGTGAAGATCACCGCATATGCGGATGAGTTGCTCGATATGCTCGATGAATTACCGGGCTGGCCGGAGTCGGTCAAGAACATGCAGCGCAACTGGATTGGCAAGTCCAACGGCGTGGATATCGACTTTCCGGTGATTGACGGCGACGAAGTACTCACCGTTTATACCACCCGACCCGATACGTTGCTGGGTGCAACTTACGTCGCCGTTGCTCCGCAACATCCGCTTGCCGAGCGAGCGGCAGGGTTGAGCGTGGAAGTCGCGGAATTCATCGAGGTTTGTAAGAACACCAAAACCGCGGAAGCGGAAATGGCCACCATGGAGAAATCCGGCATTGAAACCGCGATTCGGGTGGAACATCCGCTTACCGGTGAGGCGCTACCGGTCTGGGTCGCTAATTTTGTGCTCATGGAGTACGGCTCTGGTGCGGTGATGTCCGTGCCTGCACACGATCAACGCGATTGGGAGTTTGCCACTAAGTACGGCATTTCCATCAAGCAGGTGATCGAACCTGTTGGGGATGAGCCATGCGACATCGGCAAGTCTGCCTTTACCGCCTACGGCAAACTCCTGGATTCCGGTGAATTTGACGGGCTGACCTCGGATCTTGCGTTCGATGCGATTGCGGATGCGCTGGTTGCCAAAAATCGCGGTGAAAGGAAAACCAACTTCCGTTTGCGCGACTGGGGAGTCTCCAGACAGCGTTACTGGGGATGTCCGATTCCAATGATTCACTGTAAATCGTGTGGGATCGTTCCTGTACCCGATAAAGATCTTCCCGTCGTGTTACCCGAGGACGTCGACTTCGAGGGGGTTCGTTCGCCGCTGCTCACCATGGAGAGCTTTCTCAATACGCCCTGCCCGAAGTGCGGAATCGATGCCAGACGCGAAACGGATACCTTCGATACGTTCATGGAGTCGTCGTGGTACTACGCGCGGTTCGCCTGCCCCGATTCCAACAAGTCGATGTTGGATGAAAGGGTCAACGTCTGGGCTCCGATAGATCATTACGTGGGTGGAATCGAACACGCGATTCTGCACCTGTTGTATGCGCGTCTCTATTACAAACTGTTGCGTGACGCCGGCCTGGTGGACTCCGACGAGCCGTTTAGCCGCCTGCTGATGCTTGGCATGGTGTTGCACGATGGCAAGAAGATGTCGAAATCCGCGGGTGATGCGGGTGACCCCAAGCACCTGCTCGAGAGCTACGGCGCAGATGCCGTTCGCACGGCGATGATGTTTGCCGCTCCGCCGGATCAGTCTTTTGAATGGAACGATGCCGGTGTGGACGGTCAAGCCAGGTTTTTCCGTCGCTTGTGGAAACTTGTGCACGAACACACCAGTGATGGATCGGTAGTTGAGCTGAAAAAAGGAGATCTGTCAGATGCCGCAAAGGAACTGCGCCACAAGACCTACTCGACGCTTGAACGCGCCGATGACGATTTTGGCCGCAGGGTACAGTTTAATACCGTAGTTTCAGGCGTGCATGAACTTGTCAACGCGATCTCCAGGTTAACGGCTGCAACCGATCAGGATCGTGCGGTCGTTCGCGAAGCGTTGAAAGTTGCGATGCTCGTGCTTTCACCGATTGCCCCGCACATTACTCAGGCGCTCTGGACTGAGCTTGGCGAAACGACGCTCCTGATCGATTCGAGCTGGCCTGAAGTGGACAAAGACGCGCTCGTTCGTGAGACTGTCGAGCTCATCGTTCAGGTCAATGGGAAGGTACGCGGCCGTATTGAAGTGAACGTGGTTGCCGTTGACGAGGTCATACAGACGACGGCGTTGGGCAACGAAAACGTGGCACGTTTCATCGCAGACAAAACCGTGCGCAAGGTGATAATCGTATCTGGCAAGCTCGTCAACATTGTAGTTTCGTGAAACTCGTCGCAGGGATGTTACTGCTCCTGCAGGGCAGTTGCGGGTTTCATCTGCGCACCTGGGATCTTGGGGTCAACCTCGAAAGCGTGCGCGTGGAGGCGGGCCAACGCAGCCTGTTGGCTGCACCGTTACGCCGCGCCCTGAATCAATCCGGGGTAACGGAAGCGTCTCAAGGCGAGAGCCAGGTCGTCGTCGAACTGCTCGATCAGCGTAGCAACAGGCGCAGCGTTTCGGTAACGGATCAGGCACGAGCGGCCGAGTACGAAACTACCCTGGAGGTACGCTTTCAAGTACACGACGCGAATGGTGTGCAGCTTATCCCCCCACGGTGGATACGAAGCGAACGGGTCTTCCGCGTGGATCGGGACAACCTCGTCGGTAACAGTGAGGAACAGGCGTTGATCGAACAGGAAATGCGGGATGATCTGATTCAGCAGATCCTGCGCTCGCTGAACGCGATAACACAGACAGTTCCGAAGACGACGGCCGATGCAGGTTAAACCAGCGGATCTCGGCCCTCATCTGGCGAGTTCACTTGCCCCGGTCTATTTCGTCTCCGGTGACGAGACGCTTTTGGTCGAGGAGGCTTGCGACGCGGTGGTTGCGGCCGCGCGGGCTCAAGAATTCGGCGAACGTTCGGTGCTCTACGTAGAGAAGGGGTTCAACTGGAACGACGTGCTGCAGAACGTTTCTAGTATGTCGCTTTTTTCGGAGCGCCGGATTGTCGATGTGCGAGTGTCCGGGAACAAGTTCGACAAAGAAGCCTCAGAAGTTTTACGCGAGTACACGAAACGACCGGCAGATGACACCCTGTTGCTTATTCGCTGTGCACGGCTCGAGCCGCGGCAGCGCTCGAGCGCCTGGTTCAAGGCGCTCGACAAGGCGGGAGTGATCGTGTTGATCTGGCCGGTCAGCGCGGCGGAGTTACCTCGTTGGTTATCCGGACGGCTGGCCGATGCCGGTGTCGAACTCGATAAAGAAGCGCTGCAGTATTTCAGCCAGCGGGTCGAAGGAAATCTGCTCGCCGCCGTTCAGGAGATAGAGAAACTCAAGCTGGCCGCGTTGTCGGAACCCATCGATGTACCAAGCCTGACGTCAGTTCTCGAAGATTCTGCTCACTACGATACGTTTGTTCTCATCGATGCGGTGTTTGCAGGTGAACCAGACCGCGTGAGTCGCATTGTCGCAAACCTCAGGCAGGAAGGAATCGCGCTTTTTGCGATACTCGGTGCGGTGACCAGCCAGCTGCGGCGCCTGCAGTCCGGTGGGAAACTGCCGCCGCAACGACAACGGCTGGTTAATCGCTTCCTCGAGCGGCTCGGCTCGGTGAATGCGATCGATCGGGTCCTTTCCCAGTGCGCGCTCGTCGATCAACAGGGCAAGGGGCAGTTACTCGGCGATGCCTGGCTGTCCCTGGAAAATCTTCTGCTCCGCATGGCAGGTGCCCGACTACCCTCGTTGGAAACGCAGTTACCGTACTTCAAGCGCGCATAGCACAAGAGGTCGGGAGACTGGTTGTCATTTTTCGGCGAAGTCGACCTGAATCCTTTATTTTGCTCAGGCCGGTGCCACCAACAACCCACTGATCGCTTTAGGCAACTGAGTCGTAATGATCTTCTGCCCGGATTTGAGTTCGGGCGAGCGAACTAGAATTCGATATTCGCCACTGTCCGTCTGAAACTCCCCCACGCGTTCTATCACAATTGCCCGCAGTCGGTTTTCCTGTACTTCGTAGATGCGATCGTTCTCGTAGATCGATTGCACGGGGAGTGCGACCACATTCGGCTCCGCGGGCATGGTGATCTTGAGATCAATCAAGCGGCCAAGCACGGGTAGCGGCCCGTCAGCTGCGACGTCGAGCTTGAAGAAAGCGTCAACACCGATTTGACCCTGGCGAACTTGACTTGAAAGTCGGGTCAGCCGGATTTGATGTCCGCTGGGTGTGGTTGCGACGATGGGTGAGTTTTTGCGGTTGGCAAAACGAGTGTCGTGTACTTCCGGAACCGGTACTCGAACTTCGAAGCCCGAAGCGTCGGCGAGTTCGACGAGTACAGACCCGAGGTTGCTGCGATCGCCGGGGGCGACGAATACGTCGAGCACCGGACCGGAAAATGGTGCGGTGATCTGCGTTTTGTCGAGATCCAGTTCGGCTTGAGCGAGCAACGCTTGTGCTTTGGCGATCTGGGCGTTTTGCGAGGTTATCCGGTTCGGGGCGTCCGCCAGTTGGCGAATGTGGGTCTGGTATTGAATGGTTGCCTGATTGGACTGGCTGACGACTTCATCCAGCAACTCTTGGCTGATCAGCCGCTGGGCCATCAACTCCTGGTAGCGAGTGAGCTTATCTTGCGCGATGCGCTGCATTGAACTGTAGTGGGCGGTCGTTTGCTCCATCAGTTCGAATTCGGTTTTTATCGACTGAAGGGTTGCCTGGGCCTGAGCCAGCTCGGCTTTGCGTTGCAGGAGGCGTAGACGTACTTCTGCGTCGCCCAAGGTCAACATCACCTCGCCCTGGGCAACCCAATCACCTTCCTTGACGTGAACCGCGACCACTTCTGCGATGAGATCGGTGCGGATCTTTGCAACGTTGCTCGATTCGATGCGACCGTATGCCAAGAACGTTGGATTGAGTCTGTGCGGTTCGATGGCGAGCACCGAAACCGGCCAGGATTTTTCCGTTCGTATTTCGGGTTCCGCGTCGGGTCCGGTTGCGAATATCGAAGCGCTCGTCAGCACGGCCCCAAACAGGATGCCCCCGCTCACGGCAAGGCGCTTTGTCTTGAGTGTGCGCGGCTTGAAACTGCTTAAATCGAGAGGCCAGACGGTCATAGGGTACTTCCTTTATAAACATTGGTTGCTTCGCCGGCCGTCTGATTTGACCAGATCTGCCTGGCGGTGGTTGTCAATTTTGCATGCATTCCTTCGAGCAACAGGATCAATGCGGGAATGACTATGAGTACCAGCACGGTAGCGAAGGCAAGCCCGAAACAGATAGTGACCGCGATGGGAGCAACGTAGAATGCAAGCGACGAGGTTTCGAACATCAGCGGCATCAACCCGGCGATGGTTGTCAACGAGGTAAGTATTACCGCGCGGAACCGGGCGCGAATTGCCCTTATGAGCGACTCCTTGAGACCGAGACCCGCTTCGACATCACGTTTGAAGAAGCTGATCAGCACGATGGAGTCGTTGACCACAATTCCGGTCAACGAGAAAAATGCCAACAACGACATTGCGCCCACATCCCATCCCATGACCCAATGGCCGAAGATGGCCCCAGTGAACCCGAACGGTATTGCCATCATGATGGCGAGAGGCCACAGGTAAGAAGCGAATACCCAGGCGAGGATGAGGTAGATCAGCACCAGCGTGAGCATCCCACCCAAAGCCATGGTGCTCATGATGAGCTGGTCTTGATGGGATTTGCCGCCAAGACCGAACGTCAGGTTATTTCTGTCCAGGATCTCGTTGAGCGCGGTTGCTTCCAGATCCCTGGTGATTGAGATCGCATTACCCACCTCTGGGTCGACGTCGGCGCTGACCGCAACCGCCATCTGGTTGTCGGTATGTCGGATGATGTCGATCCCGCGGCGGTTATAGAGGATGGCCACATTCGACAGGGGCACAAAATTGCCAGCGTTTGTTTTGATGGGAAACTGTTGCAATCTCCCGAGGTCGTCGCGCTCGTCATCGGGGAGCATCAAGCGGACTTCGACCTCGCTTTCGTTCTCGTTGAAGATCTGCACCAGGCTCCCGCTGTAGGCCGCTCGTAGTTGTCGCCCGATTTCGTTGGGGGTCAGTCCGAGTGCCCGGCCGCGTGCAGTGATCTTGAAGATGATCTGCTCTTTGCCGTAGGGCAGGTTATCAATCACGTTTGATACGCCGGGGTACGCGGCGATTGCGCTGGCCAACTCTTCGGCACCCTGCTTCTGGGCGTCGAGGTTTTCACCGCGTAGAATCAAGGTGATATCGGGAGCCCCGTTGTTCTGGCCGCCCGCGGCATCCAATACCAGCTGTTCCACATAAGGTGGCCTGACGATTTTCTCGCGCCAGTTGTTGACAAAGTTTTGCGGAGTGAGGTTGCGCTGTTCCGCGTAGACGTAGCTGGCGTTTATCGATGCATACTGCTCCCCGACCATACGTTCGTTGTTGAGGTCAGCCAGGTTGTATTTTGTGATCCAGCCCAGCAGGTTCTGGTGATCGGACTCGCTATCCACGTCGGCGAGCGTTGCCTCCAGATGGCTCATGAATTCCTGTTTCTGGACATCTGATGCCGAACTCGCGAACGCTACGTTGGCTTCCAGGGATTCGGTACTGAAACCGGTGTTCATGGCAAAGCCAACGTGCTGAGAAGCGACCAGCGACAGTGCGATGACAAATCCCCCAACGGCCGCACAAACGGTTGCGCCCGGGTAGTTCAGAGCACGTTTGACGAATGGGATGAATCGCTTATCCCTGAACCCGAAGAAGGCGTTGTCGAAACGCTGCCGCCAGGATCCTTCGGCAGGGGGTTTCACCTTTGCGAGGCTTACCCGCAAGTGACCCGGCAGTACCAGGAAACACTCGATCAACGAAGCGACAATGACGCAGAGTAAAACCGTTGGGAGAGCGATGATGGCGTCCCCCAATTCTCCACCCATGATTATCAGCGGAATGAAAGCCGCAAGGGTGGTCAGCGATGAGGTCATTACGGGCACCCACATGCGTTGAGCGCCTGATACCGCAGCGTCAATGGGAGACTTACCCAGTTCGAAGTGCGTCGTCGCGTCTTCCCCGACGACGATCGCGTCGTCCACCACTATCCCCAACGCCATGATGAAGGCGATGAGGGCGATGATGCTGATGCCATAACCGAAAACCAGATGAAACAAGGCGAGCCCGAGCAGGAAACTGACGGGAATACCCACCATCACCCACCAGCCGACGCGCCCACTCAAAAACAGAAATAGCGTGATGCCCACGAGGACTAACCCCGACAGTCCGTTCCTGACGATCATCTGGAGCTGTCCGCCGAGTAAACCCCATATGTCGCCAAGCACGGTCAGCTCAACACCTGGAGGCAGGGTTGGGCCGACTTCGGCTATCCAGGTGTCGAGAATCTGATCGGCGATGTAGGCATCTGCTTCGGCGCTGCGCCACAAGATCATTTTGATTGCCGGGCGGCCGTTGTTGGTGACGATGGGTTGTCCACGTTGGGGACGCCTCACCACGTCGGCAATGTCTCCGAGCCGGATGAGTTGATCGTTCGAGCGAATTTGCAGCGCTTCGAAGCTCAACGGGTCGCGGCGTTGGTCGAGGCTTCGCAACTGTCGAGAACCCTGGCCGCTTGCCCACGCTGCCCGCCGGTACGTCCTGGCTGACGCGGGAAACTTCTCTTGCCAGTTCTTCCAGCGTGAGTCGCAGCTCAACGAGGCGTTTCCCACCGATGAGGAGGGCTATTTCTTCCTTGGGCAAACCGTCGTAGAAAATGCCCTCGATACCACGGCTCAGGAGGTCTTTTTCCATGGAGCGCACGAGCGGGATAAGCTCGCTGACGTCCCCGGGCCCGGTTACCAGCAGGTTCGCGATAGGTTCGAGATCTATTCTTCTGCTGATCACCGGTGGTTCGATACCCGCAGGCAGATTGCGGATGTTGGCGACGCGCTGTTTCACCTGATCCAGAGCCATGGTCATATCCGCGTCGTATTCGAATTGGGCGGTGATCGATACACTTCCATTACGGGTGCTCGATTCCAACGTGCGCAGATCGTTGGTGGTTCGTAGCTGCTGTTCTATGGGCGTGGTGATGAGCTTCTCGATGTCTTCGGCGCTCGCGCCGAGCCATTGAATTTCTATGAACACGACAGGCAAGTGCATCGGCGGGTCGAGCGACGACGGCATGGAGCGAATAGCCCAGAACCCCGCTAGCGTCATCATGATCATCGTCAGGTTTGACGCAACCCGGTGCTGTGCAAAAAGTTTGATCAACAAACTGATACCCCGAAAATTCCCTGCCGGGCGGTTGACTGGCAAATGGACCGCTATGAGCTAACGCGTATGCAGTACCTCACGAACCGTGCCAACTACGTTGTCGCTGTAGAAGCCTTGAAAGTTTGGG
>JACZXA010000003.1 GCA_022571865.1 Pseudomonadota bacterium | reverse complement strand
CCTTACGGCACACCCACACTTGATTGTGAAGCATCCTTCATGATCAAGGAACCTTCTGATCGCGTTACCTCGCCTTGCTGTATGAGACTATTGACTTCCTGTATAACACGAGGCTATCCAACGCGATCACGAAATTACCGTTAGCATCCATCGCAACAGACGAGCGCGCTTGAAAGTTCGTAGTGAACGTGTTGACCTGGAACTCTGAACCAACTGTACCGCCTGTGTTGTCGAAGCGCTTTTCCGATGTGAATGTCAAAAATCTATTACGCAAATATCGCAGTAATCTTTGCGACAGCCCCTCCCAGTTTTGCAACATCTGGCAATACGCTAACGAGTCCATCCCAAAGCTGGCTAAGTTGATTTTTGCTTCGGTCAGGCTTCGCTAACTGGTCGCTAAACTCGTTGAAAAGTACTCCTGCTGCTGCATTGGAGGACCGGGTAACTATATTCGCAAGTTCAACAAGCGCCGTCTTCGTTTCTTCATCAATCTCGTTGCCTATAGTATTGAAAGCATTCACAACTTTTGAACGGTTAATGATTTGAGAATCGATAATATCTTTATAGGAATCTCCCATGATTAGTTCTCCAATGCTGATTTGAACGGATTTGGCGTCAGTCCTGTATTTTAGCGTTGAGCAGAGCTGAATAATGGAATTTCCATACTTTTCAGATTGGACTTTTCGGTGACAATCATTCTCATGTGGGGCACAAAGATAATATCCGCGCGCAAGTTTGCGATTGAAGTCGGCTAGTCGATTATCGAAATCAAATAGGCAGCCAAGGGTAGACGCATGAGCATTCACATGGGTGTAGGCCCCTAGGATGCAGCAAACGAAGAGGTGTAGAAGTGCATGCTTCCGAAGTGTGTAGTTGAACTTCTCTTCTAGAACATCCCAAGACAGAAAGTCTAAGGAAACTACCGCTGTGCAGGGCGAAGATTCGTCATACCTGGCACCTGCAACGAAAAGGTTTGTAAGACCGGCTTCCCGCGCTTCTAATACGCCTCGATACAGTGCAATAACTAAATCATTGGGAGATGCGCCTAGCCCCTGCTTACGCATTTCAAGATATTTAAGAATCGGACGAAAATCTGATTTCGAAGATAATATGGGACTTCTATCGTCTTTCTCTGGCGGGACTGTATGAAATCGAAAATCACCTGTGATTCGTTCGCGAGCGCAATCGCCTCGGAGAAAAGTTGTTCCTCTTCTTGATGTGGGATGATGAATACACGCGGCATTTACTTGCCTCATTGTCGCTCGTCGCAGGTAATGGTATCGCAGGAATATATTTCAACAAGAGGCGAAGAAAAATTGGCACGGATATCAAACTAGAGCACTGCTCAACCACGCAAGTCCGACTAGGGCGAGACTCCGGTCAATTTTGAACTACTGTCGAAGGTTTGGGGCTATTATCTGCACAGTCAGAAGCTCAAACGTCTTGCCGCGTTGCTCCTGCCGCAACGGCCCCATTGCAGTTACAAATTCGTGCCACGAGCGAGTTGATTTTATGATGCTCGAACTCATTCCAGTGGCAAGACAAACGGATTAAGGATTCGGATCATGAATGTTTAGCCTGCATTCCCTGAGTTATAACCGAATCTGGTGTTTAAGGGATTGAAGAAGAGCGGCGTATCTGGTTGATTTGTAGTTGCAACACACACAAACAACCTGAGGAGATACGCCACTATGGCAAAGAGTAACGTTGTTGAACTTGAGGGTCGAGAGACAATTGTTGATGCGCTGACCGAACTGTTGAGGGTGGGTGCCGAGAAGCTCATTTACCGAGCGGTAGAAGGTGAAATTGCGGATTTGCTGTCCGTCCATTCAGAACGACGCCTGGCCGATGGAAAAGCGGGTGTGGTACGCAATGGCTACCTGCCAGCGCGCGAGTTGCAGACGGGATTGGGGCCGGTGACGGTCAAGATCCCGAAAGTGCGAGCAAAGACGGGCGAGCCGGTGACCTTTCACTCGGCCTTGGTGCCCCCGTACGTGAGGAAGACGATGTCTCTTGAAGCCGCGGTGCCCTGGTTGTACTTGAAGGGGATCTCCAGCGGCGAGATGGGTGCTGCCCTGGAGGTGCTGCTGGGTCCACAGGCAAAGGGTTTGTCGGCGAGCACGGTATCGCGGTTGAAGCAGGTCTGGGGGCAAGAGTATCAAGGCTGGTGCGATGAGCCGTTGGATAACGACCGATGGGTGTATGTGTGGGCGGATGGCGTATACAGCGGATTGAGGGCAGAGCAAACCAAGCTGTGTGCTTTGGTGGTGCTCGGCGTCAACGAGCGGGGAGAGAAACGATTTCTGGCAATGGAAGACGGGGTTCGGGAGTCTACGCAGAGTTGGCGTGAGGTTTTGCTGAAACTGAAGTCGCGGGGCATGAATGTCCCAAAACTGGCGATTGGTGATGGAGCCATGGGGTTTTGGAGTGCATTGGAAGAAGTCTATCCGGAGACTCGAGAGCAACGCTGCTGGATGCACAAGACGATGAACGTGCTCAATTGTCTGCCGAAGTCATCCCAGGCGAAGGCCAAGCAAGCACTCCATGCGATCTGGCAGGCTGAAACCAGAGAAGAGGCTGAGGAAGCATTTGATCTGTTTATCGAGACCTATGAGGCGAAATATCCAAAGGCAACGCTGTGTTTGCAGAAAGATCGTGAGGAACTGATGGCATTTTACGACTTCCCGGCCATGCATTGGCAGAGCATACGGACGAGCAACCCGATTGAATCCACCTTTGGCACGATCCGGCACCGGACTAAACGATCGAAGGGCTGCCTCACTCGAGATGGCATGCTTCACATGATGTTCAAACTGGGGCAATGCGCCGAGAAGAATTGGCGACGTTTACGTGGGTTCGACTATCTGGCCAAGGTGATTACTGGCGTGAAATTCGAAGATGGAATCGAGATGACACAGGTCGATCAGGCCGCCGCTTGAGTCAACTTGTTAAACACCAGAATTGACAATAACTCGTAGCTTGGCTGAAGGAGCATTTGGCTCTTTCGCCTTACAAAACATAACTCCCGAACGGGCGTACCATGCAATCGCACACGCTGGGTGCCGGTTCACTTGGATCAAGTCCAGACTAGAACCAAGCTGAAGGGTGCCGGGAACTGTTCAACAAGCGGCGTTAAATCACTCGCACGCCCTGTTCCACGACCGCATAGACACCTTCGTCCGTTCTACATCCCAGAACATGCTTTCCTGGATCAACATCTGTCCAGGTCGCTCCGAAGTCACCCTGGTTTCCAACGCGACAGACGTTCAGCCTCACTGGTTTCCCCATTCGCATAGCCCTGTCCCGTTCGATGAATCCCAGCCAGGGTAAAAACCGATATTCCCCGTCCTTTAGGAGCACGCCAACAGTCTGTCCCCTCGTATCGTGGTGGAGTTCGATGTTTCGGTGATTAAGTTTTCGAACAAGAATCAGGGTCATTGGGGTCAGCCTGTAGGAGCTCCGTACAGGCCGCTCAAGGCTATCGGGATTTGATACTACTGGATATGCATACAGGAGTCTAAAACGGCCAGAAACGCCTTCAGGACGCCTCAGAGGTCGGCATTTTGATTCGCGCTATGGGTTTCGACTTTTCCCGCTCACAATCCCGCATGAACAAACCGCAACGACCCCGGACCCCAGCATAACGCTGCTACACAGTGTTTGCGTTCATGTCGAACAGCGTCATCTACCGCGTCAAGCTGATTTCCGCACTGCAGCAAAAAGCGGCCCCTTTTATCCAACTGTTTTTCATGCCTGAACGGCCAGAAGCGGAACTCACAATAATTCGCTTTGTAGGCCTGTTTTGAAGGTCTACCCATCTTTTGACATTTAAATCTGAGCAATAACTCGCAGCAAAGCAGCAGCGATTTCAACGGGAACCTCCTCCTGCAGAAAATGGCCGCCTTCCGTTTCAGTTACAGGCGCCTCGGGGAAATTCTGTTTCATGATCGGTAGTAACTTGGCTAGTATGGGGTCGCTCATTCCCCAGATAATTTCAGTGGGAATATCCAGCCCCTGGACATAGCGTTCAATAACCCTCATTTGCGCCGTGCTTGGATGATCCGGTCCGTCGGTAACCATGCGCATCATCGCCAACGGTGCTTTAGCATTACCGCTTTCCAGCACGGGCCTACCGTAGAGTTCCGCCACGTCGGCCGGAATTGAATCGGGGTCACCCTGCATCTGATGCAGCTGATCGAAAATCGAAACAAAAACCTCCAGCAATAATTCACCTACTACAGGCGTCTTGACGGTGGCGTGCGCGCTCGAAAGGTCCACTTTTTCTGTCGGGGCGTTAAATCCCGTGTTCAGCACCACGGCTCCTTTGATCAAGTCAGGTGAAAGCGCGAGTGCCCCCATACCAATAGGACCACCCCAATCCTGGCCCGCATATACCAGTTCTGTCAGCTTCAATTGCACCAGAACGTTATTTATCCAGCGTATATGATTATCCAGCGTATGTTGGCTCGCAGGAATTTTGCTTGAAAACCCTAAGCCCACCAGAGTCGGCATGATCACCCGAAGTCGATCCGTTGGCAGTTCTTCAGCCACTTTCCGGTATAGAAATCCGGATGTCGGGTTGCCGTGTTGTAGAAATACTGGGAAACCGGATCCAACTTCGAGTACATGAACCTTAATCCCCGGTTCTACCTCAACGAAATAGCTCTTATACCCGTCAGTGATATGTTTCGCTGCGTAATCTGGCAGGGGGAATGCTTCGAATGTACCTGCATCCAAAGTAATGGTTCCCACCCCCTCTGGGGTCACCAATTCCCCGTCGCGGGTAATGACGCCAGTGAAGACGATGCCGCTTACTGTAATGACCGCCAGCAAAATCAGGAGTATCTTTTTCAATGTGTTTTGCTTCCTCTTTGGATGGTTCATTTGCGGACCACGGGGTCCAAGTTGGGCACTTTGTGAGGTTCCCAAGCATAGAATCGTATGACTGCTTAGAGGAAACCACAATCGGTGCGTAGGTTGTTCCCGCACCGCACAAAAAAGCAGACGCCCAGGACAGGGTCGTTGGCGAGCGAAAACGGCCAGAACCGGAAGTTTTACCCTGAATGTTGCTTACATTTTTTGTCACTTTGCGTGACACTCTTCAACGGGTCTCTTGGCGAACAAATTCTCTCAGAATTTCCTTCTCTTCAAATATTGCCTCAATTTCTATGATTGAATATGACGTGGCTTACCGGCTCGGCATTAGAACCTCAACGAACGCGTGTGAACCTACCGACGTCTTCGATGCTTAACGCATCGACTCGAATCATCACCACTCCCCTCTTGAGTGAAACTAGGTTTAGTTCCATGACGATCAGGGCAGAAGTTCCTTCATGACCCAAGTTTGTGAACCCAAGTTCCTCCCAGCAGTGAACGCAATGCGTTGCCCATCGGGATGAATGCTCAACCCGTAAAGCAGCAGTCCTTCCATCGCTAGCCCAAGATATTTGGACCCTCCGCCTTCCGCAGAAATTAGCCACAGTTCTAGCCTTGGCTCTTGACCCTCGATTCCGCCTTTGCCAAAGAGCACGTGGTCTCCGTCAGGCATCCAGGCCGGCTGAAAAAGCCTTTCTGGTCGGTGTACACGAAATAGTTCGCGAATTTCACCCCCCCGTTCGGTTGTCGGTATCACGTTCAAGACCCGCGATGTCGGTGTGGACCAGATAAAGGCCAACTGTTGACCATTGGGCGAGACGGCCAAGTTGGACGCTCCAAAATATCCCCCGTGGTTCATTTCAGTTGGCTGATCCGGGACCGTGGACTGTTCGTTTTCTCCAACAAGACGCGGATTCCCGCGATAGAGCTCTCTTTCGCGGCCGGTTTCTAAGTCTCGCACCACTATGCTTTGTTCATCATTGGCAGTGTCAGACCGCCGATAGAAGATCGCAGTTCCGTCGGAGGACCACACCGGCCATTCCATCTCGTCCTGAGTTACTCCCGGATCGTTGGCAGCCAGCTCCAAGCTTCGAATTACGATAGGGGCGCTCTCCCCTGTTTGAGCGTCGATGCGGTAGAAAGCCTGAACCCCGGGGAGCGTTGGAGGAGAGAGTCGGCCTTGGGCAAGCAAGGAGCGGCCGTTGGGCGACCAATGAAGTTGGAACGCGTGGACCTGAGTTATCCCGAGTCGGAGTCGGCGTTCCTCGCCTGTCCTAACAGAGCGAATCCCGAGAACAGGTGAATACAACTCGCTTCCGCTATCGGATGCATAGGCCAAGTACCGGCCATCCGGCGACCAGTCCGGCGAAGTGTCCAGGCCTACATGGCTTACTAGCTTTTGGGGAGGCTGGAATGTCCCGGTCGCTGGGTCGAGTGTTGCGGTATACACGTCGCTCACCCAGGCGGATTGGCCGTAGTAGAGGGAGCCGTCCGCAGTAAGCCCGAGCCAGTGAGCCCCGATAGGCGCTATGTCGGGCTTGACCAACTCAGGAACTCCCCGGGCCTGCCCATCAACCACCTGTATAACCCAGGCACCTGACCTGTCCGCCCGATCGCTGGCGAACAGGACTGACTTCCCATCGTGTGCCCACCCCAGCACGATGTCATTGGCCGGGTGCTCCACCAGAGGAAATCCTTCACTCCCATCGGTCGGAAATAGGTAAATGTCGCGCTCGGGAGATTCTTCCTCGGGCGCGAAGTCATAAACAATCCACTGACCATCCGGCGAAAACGTCATTCTCGAAGCAACCGAGTGCGTCCTCAGCACCCGCACAGAACTATCCGCCACGGAGACCAGCACGGTCTGACCTGCCCCGTCCTTCTTGACGAAAGTCGCCAGAATGTGCTGGCCGTCCGGGGACCAATCCTGGACCGCAATCAACGCGATTTCCTCGTTGCGATAGATGACGCGGGGCTCGGAGCCATCGAGGCTTATGATGCGCAAGTCACATTGGTCTCTCTCAATGTGCCAGGCGTAAGCGACCTGCTTGCCGTCAGGCGATATCGCCTGTTCCCATTCCGCGAACTCAGAGGACGTCTCCCAAGAACCCTTATTGGTGAGGTGGCGCTTTTCCCCAGTCTCGAGGTCTTGGAGGGCGAGATCCCCGGTACTCCAGTCCGTATAGGAGAGGAATCGGCCATCGGGGGAAATCGCTCCCCCATCGACGTCAGCCACCTTGTAGCTCGTCGAGGCTGCTTTGTCAGGCTCTTGAGCCTCGGAAGATGACACAATTAGACTCGCGAAAACTACGGCTAACCATGAGAGCTTCAGCCTCGCTGTAACTAATCGACAAACGAATAGAAAGGCTGGCGCATCTCCGGGTCGAGGGCTGCCCGATCCATCGCGAACAGATAAAGCTGAACCAAAAGAAACGAACCGAACAAGTGTGATCACGATGCCTCCTCGACTCATCAGTCCAAGCCAAAGAAAGTAGTCCACCTGAAGCCATATCGCTATAGCAAATTATTCGGCACCGCAATAAAAAGCGGACATCAAATCGAGATATTTTTCATGCCTGAACGGCCAACAGCGGAAGTTTTTGCAGTGGTTAGTCTTCCATATTTGTAGCTGACCCAAGTCGTTCCTCGATGGACCTCTGAATCAACCAACCGGTGCTCCGACAGCCATACCTCCAAACCTCTCGTTCCCGACCAATTACTCCCTCGACGAGGAGGGTCGTAATTCGAATACCTCCATCCTCACGCTGCCACAGTGGTGCAACAGCTTTGAGAGACCTCAAAGCGGTCTATGAAGGACTGCGCTCACCAGATTAAAGCTGCTGTTGTGCCTCCATGGGTTCTTGTGTGTGCAGAGAAAGCTTTATGAAAGCTTCCTTCTTGTCCACCACCACAAAAGTAGCACCCCGTACTTTGGCCCAGCCATTGATGTGTTTGAGGTCGGCCCGCTTGGTCACGTTCCGGGTCAGAATGATGCAATTGGATGCAAGTCTATCTTCCAGGCGTTCCAGCACACCGATCACACCTTTTGGCGTGGCGCGCGCCCCGTCACAGATGACCAGAGAGAATTTGTCGGCCAAACGAGTTGGGTCGATGGCGTACCAGATATACTCCTCGAACATCTTTGCCCTGGTCGCTATCACGTGGGCGTTGCCGATCGAGTATTGAGTCAACCACGAGCGGATCACATTTGCCCAATGATTATCGTTTTCCAAGCACCATAGATGATTGGCCTTTTCCTCTCCCGAGATTTTGCAGGTAACGCCAAGCATCAACGTAAGCAAACTAGTACCACATTGCAGAATCGGCCCCTCGCAGCGAGCCGCCTCTGCCATGCAACTTCGCAAGTAGCTCTCAGCGTTCTGAGTTAACGGATCACCCCAGTGAGCGTATAGCTCAGCCACGGTATCAGGGGATATGGCATCCGCCTCGCTCTTGAGCATCTGGCGAATATACCAGTCGAAACCGTACTGACGGCCATACACGGCTTTGCGCGAGCGAAATGCTTCCTTACTGAATTTCGAACCGATGGATTTGGCAAATTGCATCGGATTCTTTCCTAACAGCTTTGCGGTCAATATAGGACACTGATGTCTCGATTCCAGTAAGCTTGTCTCATCCCCAGGACTACTGACGGTTTCCGATGATATTGGTATCACGCTGCCTCGTGCTTTTCGAGACCTGGGTCTCGGTTCGCGTTTTCTTTCTTGTAGATGATGAATTGAAAAGGAGAGAAAGATGGCTGAATTACAGGAAGCGCAACCCTGTGAGGCGCAATTGGGCGAATTCTCAAAAGCCTTGAGTGATACGATGTGGCCTGTCGGTGAAGCTACCCGCAGCAAGCGCGACGGTCGTGTGAAACTTGCGGCGAAAAACTTGGCATCCCATATGGCACGGGCTGCCGCTAAATCGGTAAAGAACCGCCACGATCGTGCCAAGATAAAAGCCGAAATCTACACGCAATTGACCACGGTGCTGGAAACTGTGACTCTGCGCGAACGCGAGCTTCAACAACTTTATACCAGAATAATAGCTTTGCTCTGCGGCTCCTTTGCCGTCGTATTGGTGGCTATTCTTCTGGCTGGATGACTGCGTACCAGGGGAAGGGATGGATATATTCCGCACCGCAACAAAAAGCAGATACCTAAATCACGCTCTAAAGCAGACACAATCGGCCACGAGCAGCCGAAACTGATTTCCTTCAGAATCTGGGGTTCCGGTTATTTGTGAGGTAAGTGATGGATATTCAGGAATTGGCAGCTTGGGGAGAGTTTCTTGGTGGGATCGGTGGGCTCATCGCGGCAGCTGCTGTCGTTGGGTCGCTAACGTTTGTTGGAATTCAGCTCCGAGCCTCGGTACGGCAATCGAGCGTGGACAGCTATACACAAATCACACAACTCTGGACGAATTACACAAATGCGACGGCTTCAAACGAGGATACATGGAAAATTTTCTATGAAGGGATGCGTGAGTACGGCTCGATGCCCCACATAGAGCAGACTCGGTTCAATTTCCTGATCGGAATGTATTTCGGGATTCTAGACACCGTCCTGGTTCATCGAGACCTGGGCGTTTGGAAAAACGAAGAGACATATAGACGCTACATGGACGAGATTTACAGAATTTTCCTCATGCCCGGCGTACAGGACTGGTGGGAAAAGCACAAAGGCAGGGTCTTCGCTCCTCGCGTTGAAAACTACCTCATCTCCCGGATGGAGTCGGATCGCGTGGGATCATAAGGACGCGAGCGACTTTGTCCGCTACGGGCACCAAGCGCTTCGTTTTAGTACGATTTTTAGTCACCGCACTGGAGGAAGGCTCCGTCTAGGCACAGCCATTCAGTTCTATCTCGCACCGCACAAAAAAGCGGACCCCTAAATCACGCTCTCAAGCAGACATAATCGGCCAGAACCGGAAGTTTTTAGCAGTACCCAACTTACAAAAAAATGATTTCCGTGTAGGTTGCAGTGCCTTCTTCTATACCGCTGAGGACGATTTCTTTTCCACCATTTACCATCATCCATTCCAGACGGTGATCTCGAAAAGTTCGGCGTCGTACCCCAATCTTTGAGGATGTGGTGGAAGACCTTTCCCGTAGCTCTTCAAGATAGACACGTATGTCATTACGAACGCGCGCGGCGCTTGCCCTACCCCGCATGCGGTGGAGCCACACCTCAAGTTTACTACCCGACTTTGGTTTGTTGCCTTGCGACGCCGCAGCATTGACGAAAGGGTATACGCATATGTCCGTCCAAAGCGCATCCAGACCACCAAACCAGCCGTCAGAATCTAACCGGGACTCTAACCAGGCGTTGATTTCGTTTACCTGAGAAGTTGCTTTGCGATTGATCGTTTGAGCCGAACCCGAGTCCGCACGTTCTGCGGCCACCATCACTGACCAATTAATCGCGTCGTAGGTCGTGTCGCAGACATCTTCGACCATTCTGGCGTTTGCTCGCAAAGCCGCATCTTGTGGAAGCAGTGGTCTTTCTGGCCAACTGTCTTCGATAAATTCAAGAATAATGGTCGAATCGAATACAGCAATATCATCGCATAGCAGAACTGGAGCTTGACGGCGGGGACTGACCGAAAGAAAGGTTGCGTCAGGCTGAAGCAGGTTTACCCCATGTACATCGAAAGGAATGTTTTTCTCAAGCAGGGCAAGTTTTACTTTCTGCGCATAAGGAGAGAGTGGTAGATCGAATAGCTGAATCACGTTCTCGTCTCCGGTGTTATCTACCTATCACTATATTATCCAAGAGGCTTCAGATCTCAGCAACGACACTGCGCAATCCCAGGCTAAAATGGGAATCCCTATCGGAATGGTTCCAGCAATGGAAAGCGAACGGATAAACCAGCTCGTTTTCGAGCAGGAACGGCCATGAGGGGTCTTACCCTAGTTCTTAGCTCGTAGACAAAGAGGCAAGTGCTTCGTTCAACACGGAAGGATCGTAGTAGGGATTGATCTCCTTTAGCTGGCCATCGACGATACGGAATTTGTCGAATATCTGTGTTTTTCCATTGGAAGTCTCCAGAATAAACACCGTCGCTACAAATTCCCCCTCGACTATGTGCTGGACGATCTCGGCACCACGCATGATTGGAAACAATCCAGACAAAAAGTCTATCGCTTCCTGGCCTTGGATTCTTTCTGCAAGTGGCCCTTGTAAGGCTACGTCTGTCGCGAACGGCACCGCCGAAAAGTCTCCCATACCAAGTCCGTTGATGTAACTTTCGACAACGGAAATCATTTCATCTCTGTTCATCCTTCTATCTTCCTCCGTAGAATTTTACCTGCTAGCCAGACACGCATTATGCTCGTCCGCTATGGAGAAGGTTCCAATGTAGAGGTGGAAAAGATTTATCCCGCACCGCAACAAAAAGCGGCCACCTATGTCCGGCTTTTCGGCAGACAAAATCGGCCAGCATCGGAAGTAACGGCGAATACCAAGTCAAATAAATCAGTCAATCAGATCGTCGACCAATTCTCGGAGAGCCGCAGCATTGTTGTTAAGATCACCGGATCTCAAGTTCGGCACACTGAGCGTACCTAGGAGTGGATCGAGGAGTTCGGGCCGTCCGATCCAGCCCAATTGTTCCTCTAACCATTTGTTGTACGCAAGCGGATAGGTCCTGTGCGCGATGAACAAAGCTTGGAGGTACTCCCGAAACGCCTTGTACAATCGGTCGAACGCTTGCAGGTAAAGTCCTCTGTCCACATAGAAAGGAACGAATTCGAGGTCGTAAGAGCATGCGTCTCGGGCGACCTGTAGTCTGGAATCGCGAAGTTGCGTTTCGTAGTACGGTAGCCACCTCTCGCGCAGTTCGACGAGACGATGCCCGCTCTGGACTAGCGGAGACGCATAAGCGATTCGGTTTCCGATCTCAATCTCAAAGTCGTCCGGACCTCCACCATCATCCCAAACAGCTGCGGTAAACGAGCCGTCGAAAAAGTCGAGATGTATTGCCGAAAACGGTGATCGGTTGCAGAACTTCTTCAGATTCACATCCGACGACTTGTGTACCAACCACTCAGCTTCCAGTGCCTTCTCGTCGACGGGCGGGATCATTAGTATTGCCATATCCAAGTCGCTCTCTGGTACGGCTTGCCCGCGTGCGCAAGAGTTGACCACGAGAACTGTGTCTACACCGTCGAGGCGGTCGGCGTATTTGGCAACGCTTGTTGCAACCTCCTCGTGATACTGCGTTGGGAACTTCAGCATTGGAACCTCTAAGTCAGACTGAAAGCGGCACTACATCATACCCGGGGGCTGCAGTTGCCATGTCGACTTCGAATGCCTTTCAGACGTAGAACAAGCGATTCTCAGGGCCGACCTGAAGGTACCGGATATAGGTTTCTCGTTGCACCGCAACAAAAAGCAGCCATCAGAAATCAGCTGTTTTTCATGCCTGAACGGCCACAACCGGACTGTTTTTTTAAAACACTCCACCCAGTTTTTCGGGGCGTGGTCGGAAACAGACTGCTAGCTGTCGCCAAGCTCCGCCTCCAAAAGATCGATAGTACTTTCCGTTTGTGCGAGAAACAGTTCATTTCGGTTAATTGCGTCGAGCTGAATCCAGAGTTTTTCCATCAAGATGCCAAGGAACACGCCATCTCTCAGTAGCTCTACATGATTCCGGGTCAGGCCTAACTCAAAGCTGTGTTCGTAAACCGGTTCACCGTTCCCGCCTGGAAGATAGAGCGCAGAACGAGACACGGCTATTTGTGGCAGGAGCGCGTGTTCCCGAAAGTAGGGAAACACCACATCGATTAAATGTTCAAAGTCGATGGTCCGCGTGACTTCAAATGTCCCTTTCGACTTGTGAATAGCAGCCAACCGATTTCGCAATTCCGCGTTTTCGATCAGTACCAGCTGACCACCGCCAATCATGGTATCTAGCGCACTCCAATTTGCATCAGGCGAATGGGCCCACATAAGCGCACCCAACAAATCATCTACTACTTCCGGCTCGGGCGTTTCTTGGGTCGCTGAAAATTCAAAGAGTTTGTTGATCGCATCGCGGACCGCATAACGATGACTACTGGCTCTTTGAACAGCCCCAATGTTGTTTCGGTATTCTTCAAGTACCGATGCGAGCATACGTTCCGCGTTTTCGCGTTCCTGTATCTCCTCCCACCAAGCTTGAATCGCAAACGCCAACAGAATGCTGGCAACTATCGCAAAAGACTGTCCAATCCAGCTCCAAATTTTGTTCTGAGGCACGCTGATTCCTCACGCGAATAGGTCAGGACTAGCTTATCCGTTTCCTAGTGGATATCGAAACAGGCTATATTCCGCAGCGCACAAAAAAGCGGACCCGTAAAGCAGACTAACTCAACGCAACAAACGGCCACAACCGGCCATGAACTCCATACAAGGCTAGCATTTTTATTCTCAGGAACTTGCCTATCCCGGCCGTTCGGGTCAGCCGTCAGTCATGTTTTTGTGCCGTTCCTGAACTACCGACACGTAGAAGAGTTTTCCAATCTTTCAAACGCTGAAATCATCGATCAAGCCGCCCTGGTGAGTTGGCGCGGTGGAATACCGAGCCGCTTGCGCACCTCGTCGATCGGGACCTCAGCATAGTCCCAGAAGTCCCACGCGTCGCCGAGATCCACCTTCACAGAATTACCTCGTTCGAGCTCGCGGAGCATGCACTCGGCCAACCCTTCCTCCCCTAAAAGACCTTCGATGTTCGGCATCGGAAACGGCGTCAGATTGACCCGCGCCCCGTGCAAAACCATGGCAATCAGCCAGGTGAAAAAGTCGTGGCCCGCCTTGGTATATCCGGCCTGGAAGGCCGCGTTCTTGAGCTCGCCTTGTGCCGAGGTGTCGTAGCCGCTCAACACGTGGGTAACGTCGTGGAAGATCGCGCCTTCGGGAAAGCCTTCTTTCTCACCCGGGAACGCGATTCCGGCATCGACACAGTGGCGGAAGAACTGGTAACCGAGCGTCTCGTGGGGAAGCGTCTCGAGTGCCTTAAAGCGTGAGACTGTCGCCGTGTCCTCGCCGAGTACACCGCGGAACCGAAGCACCGCGGCAATCACAGGCAGGAAGCCACCCGACATCCGATAAGTGTTGCGAAAGTAATGACGGATGTGGGAGCGGCGCAGGAAGGCGAGCCGGAAGCGGAGCAGCCGTCCTTTCGCGAGGTGGGCCATGACCCTTACAGCAGGCTCGTCCGTTGCAAGGGCGGCGGCGAATGCCGCAACCAGCGACACCTGGTCGAGGCACGGTGGCCCGTCTGCGACACACACGACGATCATCAAGCGAATCAGCTGGAGGGCTTGATTCCCCTGTTCGACGTGACCCGCCAACTCGGCTGGTGAGATCGGCTGCAAATCATCGAGATCCTCGTTCGTGCGAAAAATCACGTTTTGCATCGCGCAGACGAGCGCACGCTGGGGTGGGCCAAAACCGTCCCTAGCAGCGCGAGCGATCGTCACCAAAGCACGGAGTTGATGTGGAACCGAGCGTAGATCGGGTCGATGGAGCTGCATCTTTTCGTGCCCTCATCAATTAGGTCGATTGACAAAATACATCTTGCAGAGATTATGTCAAGTGACTAAATTAGCTTGATGGCGAAAATCCCTACCAAGCGGCGACCAGCCGCACACGCCGACGCGACACGCAGCAGGATCGTGACGGCTGCCGTGACGGCATTTGCCAACCGCGGGTTCGAGGCAGCCAGCACTCGCGAGATCGCGCGCCAAGCTGGAGTCGAGCAGGGTCTCCTCACCTACCACTTCCGAAATAAGGACTCGCTCTGGCGTGCGGCGGCGGATCAAGTCTTCGGCACGCTGCGGGAAGGTGTCGTCGAGCGCCTGACCGCCGCCATGGAGGTCAGCCCGGACGAACGAGCGCGGGAGCTCATTCGAACTTACGTGCGCACGATGGCGGCACACCCCGAGTTCTTCCGCTTCATCGTCGATCAGGGCCACCGTTTCGATGAGCGAACGGACTGGCTCGTCGATACGCATATCCGACCGGCCTTCGAGATGATGAACCAACTCGGGATGCTCCGGGTCGCTGGCGGCGATGAGCGTAAGTTGCCACACGCGCTTTTCGCACTTCTCGGAGCGAGCACTCTCATCTTCTCGGTCCCCGCGAACTGTTACCGACTAACCGGCGTCGATCCCCGCGACCCGGAGGCCATCGAAGCGCACGCCGATTTTGTCGCGGCACTGCTGATACCCTGAGCGACACTCGGCGCCCGCGATGGCGGGTGGAAACGGCGAGCCGAAGACTACACTGGACTCCACCGCCGGTCTGAAAGCACGATGATCGCATCTACTGAGTAACGCTAGAGAGTGTTGAGCTGAATACCGAATTCCTAGCGAATAGATCGTTAATCGACGTGAGTGATGGGCTGGCCTTGCCGTGGATTAATGGCGATCTCAACTCGAAACTGCTTTAGAAAACACCCGTAAGTGATAAAGCTAGTGAATCCGATGAGGTCCGTTCAGGGCACTAAGCGGAATATTTTGGAGCCATTTTTTATGTCCGCTATCGGGAAGAATGCTGTAAAGCAACTGGCACATCTCCCCTCCCCTATCGCCACAGACCTTCGAATCGACTCCCCGCTATTCGCGTGTAGATCATCGTGTGCTTCGGATCCCTGTGCCCCAGGTAATCCTGGATCACTCTGAAATCAATCCCCTTGTCCGCCAGGTAATATCCGCATGAATGTCTGAGCTTGTGAGGGTGTGCGTGAAGCCCCAGGCGCTCCCCCATCCGTTCGAGCATGGTATTGAGCGCTTTGCGGGACAATTGCTGGCGTCGCTCGCTGACGAACAGCCAGGGCAGTTCACTATCCCGCTCCTTGAGGTATCGTCGAATGGCTCGGAGCTCGTCGCCAGGGATAGGCTGCTCAGTGGAGAGACTCCCTTTCACACGCTGCACCCAAATCCGTGCTCGCTTCAGGTCGATGTCCTTTAGGGTCACATTAACCAGTTCACTCACCCGAAAGCCATGCCGGTACATCATGAGGATGATCAGGTTATCGCGGATGCCGTATCGGTTCTTCTTAGCTTCTTCGAGGAGTTGCTCGATCTCATCTCCAAAGAAGTAGTTTCGGTCTTTTTCGTGAAGATCAGTAGGCTTCTTTCGGGTACTGCGGACATTACGCCCGTTGGTCGATTTCTTTTTCTTCGTTTTAGTACCCATGGTTACTGATCAGAATAGCAGGAACTGAGGACATTACACGTATAGTGTCCTCAGTTGGAGAGGCACTTGAACGGTCGCGATTCGGCACCCAGGAGCAGCCACTAGTTTAAGGTTAGACGGAAACCTCAGGAGTCGAACCAGAGTTTATGATAATACGAGCGCCCCAGCCCAACCCTCCAATGCTAGAAGGCAGAAAGCTGATGGGCGACCTCGGCGGCTGGTCTTCTGAAATGGATGCGGGAGACATTGCGCACCACGGCGTCATGAACCGGAGAATTACTTGTTACCTGAAGCGAAAATATCGCGGCCGCCGTGTATTCTCGCCAAACGAGCATAAACACCTTAAACCGGCGTAACTCTCACCTAGTCGTTGGTCTATTTCGACCTGTGCCCGAAAGCCGACGTTCTGTAAGTCTTGCGTATACAACCCAGTATGTAACGAAGGCGTCGGAGGAAATATTACACGCCCTTTAACAATCCGAACTCTGCGTACTCGAGCAATATCCGGGAGGAAGTTACCCATCGCATACTTGGCCTAAGTCGACGTTTTCAAGATGCATGGATGAAGTGCAGGATCAATCGCTTTTCAGGGAGTTGCTGAATTCCCTCCACTCGACGATCCCCAGGGAATACTCCACGTCATAGCCATCCCAAACCTCTGCGGGTGTTGTATAGGCGGTGTCGGTGTTTGCGATGTCCTTGGAGGTGATTCGGAAGGAACGTTGTAACGTCATACCAAGTTTTTCCATTACCCGTCGGGAAGCCTGATTCTCTTCATATGCAGTGGCGGTAACACAGGTGACACCGTTTTCACGAAAACCTTTGTCGATCAGTGCGCGGGCGCCTTCGGTTGCATATCCCAATCCCCAGGCGTATTGGTGAAACCGGTAGCCGATTGCCACTTTATGAGGGTCGTCACCCAGTGTTCTGAAAACGAACCAGCCTAAGAACCTTTGACTGGTTTTGTCTATGGCTGCCCAGAAACCGTACAGTGGAAATCGATCGTCGTGTCGCAGGAAAACGGGAAGGATTTCTTTTTCGATGATTTCGATCGAAATCGGTATGCCGCCGTTGATGTAGCGCATGACCACAGGGTCGTTATCGAGGGCAAAAAGGTGTTCGGCGTCATCTGCCGTGAACGGGCGCAGAATCAGTCGTCTGGTTTCCAGCAGAATTTGCACGTGGGTCATCCCTGTCGTGGTCGGCGGTCGCTGTTCGAATCAGTTTGGATTGAGAACGAATTGAGAACTTGGGGTGAGTATAACCAACACGAAAACTTGGTCCTGGGATAGGGCCAAGGCTTGGTTGGAGCACCTACCAAGAAATGACGGGGGTTAATCCTTCAAGCGATCGATCGCTTCATCCGCGGTCAGGTCGCCAGTTTCCAGTCCGGACAATACCTCGTCTAGATCGAGCCGCGGTGGCTCATCCATCGATCCGTCGTCAACGATCTGCAGTGCGTCTTTGAGTTCTTTGATGCGGGTCTTGACCGTGGGGTAACTGATCCCAAGCGCGGCTTCCATATCTCGAATTCGCCCTTCGCATTTCACAAAAATCCGTAGCAGATGCAGTTGCTCAGGAGAGAGCGCCGCGAACTCGTTAACGGAGATGGGCGCCTCGACACGAACCCCGCATACGCATTCCAGGACTATTGGATGCATGGGCTGTGCACAGGCCGGGCAAGGGCTTCCGAGCGCGAGTGTGTTACCCATGACTTGTGCTCCGGCGTGTTCGTTTTGCGAGTTCCTCGAACTCGCTCGACTTGGTGAGCGTCAGCCCTGAGAAATCCACGCCTTCGAAGGTCAACCCATCGATTGCGCAGTCGAGAAACTCGGTTTTGTCGAATTCGCAATCGCGAAAGCGCACGTTTTTCGCCTGGAAGTTTCGCATTGTCAGGTCTTTGACTGGTTTCTGCCAATCGGATTTGAATCTAACATCGATCAATACGGTTGACTCACACACCAGATCGCTGATGTCTTGCCTGGACATTTTCACGTCCTGAAATGTCGTGTTGGAAAGCTTACACCGTCGCCACGACGAGCCGACCAAACGCAACCGTTCAACAACCGTGTCAGCCTCCAACGTGACGTCTTTGAATCGTCCGCCTTTGATCACGATCTCAATCAAACGGCTGTTGTCGAGAACGACATTTTTCATGTTGGCGCCGTTCCATTCACCGCCGTCGATCTCGGCTTGACGGAGTTCGAGCTTATCAAAAGAAGCGCCATTCAACTTGGCGTTCTTGAGTGTGGAATCGATGAGTTCGCTTTCGGTGATGGACGCCCCATGGAGTTGGTTGTGGCTGATCTCACTATTGCGGAGGGTAAGATCGTAAATACGGCCGCCCTGCAGCGAGTTGTCTATGAATTTGGAGTCTTCGAGCACCAGCTTCGCGATATGTGCCGCGCTTATCCTGTTGTTTTCGACCGTGAAACCCTCACCCGTTGGCGTTTCGAGGTGTGAAACCTGTGCGTGGTTGGTGTCGTTCACCCACCTGCCATCGATGCCGCGAAATTTGCTGAGGCCATCACCCCGTAACAGTTCGCTAAAAGCGCTCGACACGGCGTCCGAGATGAAACCACCCAGATGTTCATTGATATTCAGGTCTCCCAAGTCCCATTTCCACTGAAAACCTTCGGATCGATGCCGACCCTTTTCCTCGTGCCGTCTGCGATGACGTCGATGTCTCTCGTCGCGTCGATGTTGGCGATCGCGTGCGTCATCGTAATCCCGGTCGTTCGAAGTTGTTTTTGCGGCGGCCGATCTTGGTGCCTGTGTTCTGGACGCCGTTGAACGATCGGATTTCTCATCCTGGGGTTTCGAATCCAAAGCCAGTTTGGTAATGGCATCGATCAACCGGCCAGCCTCTTCGGCTGAGATTTTGCCCTCAGCCTGTAAGGCTTCGACTCGTTTGACAGGCTCTACGCTGGCGTCCATGTCGGCCTCCAGATAATGTTGGTGATATTGACTTTACAGAGGATTATTGGGTCAGTAATTAAAAATATCAATCTTTTATAGAAAATAAATTAATATAGTTAATTCACTGCTTACCTATGAAAATTTGCTCTAAACGATACAGCTGCCTTTTCGCGTAAATACTGTCCCATGCCGGTCTTGTTCTGCCGTTTGAGTTCAATCATGACGCCTGATAGCAATCCCTCGCATCGTCGTGTTTGGGCAAATAGTCTCGAAACTACAGCGGTGCGTTGACGTTAGCGAGGCTGGGTGGGTAACCGGGCGCTTCGTGGTGTTTTTTTACCGAGCAACTCCAGCACTTGATCACAATGCGCTATCGAGTCGATGCTCTGATCGGCACCCGGTTGTCGATCCCAGGTTTTGCCCCATGGTCCCGGGATGGCGGTACTGCGGATGTGATGTATCGCAACCAGCTCCGCGTCGAATCTTTCCAGCCAGGCCAGATCGTAGGGAACGATGCGGCTTGTTCAGCGGCATGCGGCCAAGTCTGTCTGTTGAGCGGACACCTCGAAACGTTTTATGGCCAGTTTTGTTCACGGATGTTGGAGAATGGTTCGGAGCGCGGCGTGCCACTGTGGGGAATGCGCTCCTTGAGGTCGAACGTGTCACCGGGCTCGAGGAAGTAGAAGCGGCCTCCGTTGGCCAGCAGTCGACCGTGGTCGTAGATGGCAACGTAACTTTCCCCGATCACCCGGAAGCTGTCGCCCCGTACCAGGATACCGGTGTTCTCGTCGAGACCGATGCCGAGCAGCTCGGGTCGAGCTTTGACGATCTCGATCAGATCGAAATGGCGATTTCGTCGCAACAGGTGCTGATCGATAGCGGTGTTGCGCAGGAAGCCGAAGCCCCGTTCATGATCGCCCATCATGATGGTGTTGGTTGAGGTGTCACCTCGCGCCAGGTACGAACCTTGAATGGTGGCTCCTGCGGAACTGCCGCCTATGACTCCGCCCCGGGCGAGCAGCGCATCGAGTTCGTAATGGGTGCGGGTGGCGAGATAGGAATCGGCGAGACGCCATTGTCGCCCACCTGAAAACCAAACCCCCCGGGCACGTCTGATCGGTGCAACGAACGGCTCCGAATCGGCCTCCGCGCGATCGTCCGTATGGATCACAACCACATCTTTCGCGCCCGCTGCCTCGCGGAGCAATACCGCTACGCGATGGAAGCGGTCATAGGAACGTGCACCCTGGGCGGTTGGGATCACCACCAGTGGGGCTTCGGGACCACCAGCGAGTTCAACAAATTGTTTGAGTATGTCAGGCCCCGCACCCCCACCCACGATGACGAGAGTGCCGTTGTCAGGTCCGACCTCGGCGGCATACGTCAACGTACCTGATGTCATCACGACTACAGACCAGGCGACCCCAAGCAACCGCCACGTGATGGATTGTCGTCTTTTGAAGGTGGTCGTATCTCGTCTCACCAACGTATGTGTCACGAAGTTGACTCCCTTGAGAGTAAACAATCAGTTAAACATGCTCGAACATTCAAGACATAGTTCTCCGATTTTGGTGAATCGCTTCGAGGATCCTGCTCGAACGAGGTACAGTTCACACCTTTTTTAGTATAGGTTCGTAATCTGTTGATAACTCAAGGAAAAAACCGTTTTCACGGACGAGACGCATATGCCCCAACGAATCACCGCATTTTTTGTTGCCATGCTGCTGCTGGCACCCACCATTGCCGAAGCCGGATTGACCAGCATGCGCGGCCCGCTTTTCGAATCTACCGACAAGGCTCGTGCCGCAGCCGATGAGCTTAATGCACCGCTGCTGGCGTCGGTCAGTTATCGCGAAGCGGTAGGATCCTACGAGCGGGCTGAAAGTACCTTCAATAGAGCCGGCAGTATCGATTCCATCAGGCGCTACCTCGCCAGAGCCGAGGAGCGATTCAACAAATCTGCGCAAGCGGCGGAAATTGCGGCGACTGCGTTGGATTCGACCATTCAGGCCCGTCAAGACGCTTTTGACAGTGAAGCGCCACAATACTCAGCCGACAGTTGGTATCTGGGCGAAAAGAATTTTGCGGAAGCGACCCGTCGCCTCGAACGGGGCAGCATCAAGTATGCACAACGTTATGCAACCAAGGCGGAAAACGCCTACCGCGAAGCCGAACTTGCCGCGATCAAAGCCAACTATTTGAGTGAGACCAAGAACTTGATCGGCCAGGCTGAAAAGTTACGTGCAGTAAAGTACGCGCCGATGTCACTCAACAACGCCCGCATTCTGCTTGCAACAGCAGAAACGGAACTTACCACCAACCGCTACGACACCGACCGGCCGCGACTCCTGGCGATGGAAGCAAAACACAATGCGCTGCACGCGATTTACGTGTCGAAACTGCAACGGAGTATTCGTGACAAAACGACCAATCTGGAAGCGGTGCTGCTGGAGTGGGAAGCATCCATCGGTAAATTGGGTGCCGCCTTGAACCGATCGACGTTTTTCGATGACGGCGAGGAAGTGGCAATCGAAAATCTGTTGGCGGGAATCGGTGAATTGCAGAGCGACAAGAACAGGCTCGATCAGGATCTCAATGATCGTGAAGCCCAGGTTGTAGCGCTCAATACCCAGATTTTTAAGATGAAGACGATGATGGATGAGGTTGCGGCGTTACAGGAGGAGAAAGATCTGATGGATCAGGACCTCGATGACCGTGAGGTTCAGGTGACTCTGCTGAATGTGCGCCTTGCAAGAATGCAGGAGCTGCTCGGTGGGGGTGACCAGACGATCGAGGAACTCGAGACATTGCTTGAGCAGCAGGCGCGGCACCGGGAACGATTTGCCCGGGTGGAATCTCTTTTTCAACCGCAGCAAGCGGCAGTATTTCGTCAGGGCGATACGGTCATCATTCGGATGATTGGCCTCAACTTCGACAGCGGTGCGGCAGAACTCAAAGCCGAACATGCCTCGATGCTGGATATTCTGAAGCAGGCAATCGGCGTGTTCCCCGAAAGCCGGGTGATCGTGGAAGGCCATACCGATGCTTTTGGCTCAGACGCTCAGAACCTCAGCTTGTCCCAGTCTCGGGCAGAATCTGTCGTGCAGCATCTGCTCGCCTCGATGGCTGTTTCGCCCCTGAACCTGCAGTCCGTCGGATATGGCGAGTCACGCCCCGTGGCCAATAACGAGACGGAAGAAGGTCGCAAACGCAATCGTCGTATCGATGTGGTCATTCAGCCGAGTTGGGTTGTGCAGCGATCGGTCGCGAGTGTTCAGTTCTCAACCGCGGTGACCGATGACGGATGACCGTTGGTAAATGTCCTTGTAAGACGGCTCCTGCGGGAGCCGTCTTACATTCAGAGCCAGTAAAACTGAGAGTCCCGGTTCGCGGGCGTTGACATTACCCTGGTAAGGTAGGGAACGAAGACGCAACGGATGGGATGGCTACTATGGATCTGTTGATTCGGGGTGGAACCGTCGTCACGGTCGGTAGCAGAGCGCAGGTGGATGTTGGTATCCATGGCGGTGAGGTCGTCCAGCTGGGTGGCGACATGTCTGCTGAGAGAGAAATCGATGCAACCGGGCATTTCGTGTTGCCGGGAGGTGTGGATCCTCATGTTCATCTAACCCCCCCAACTCGGCGGGCCGATGGATGGAAATGGTCGGACGACTTTGAGTCGGGAACCCGTGCGGCCCTGGCGGGAGGCATCACCACCGTCGGAAACATGAGTTTTCCGGAACGAGACGAAACGATGGCGAACGCGATCGCTCGCGATGACGCCGAGGCTGAACGACTGGCGTTAACTGACTATTTTTTCCATCCGGTTCTCATGTATCCAAACAAAGACAATCTTGCGGCCATCGCACCGCTTCATGCGGAGGGGCATACGTCCATCAAGTTTTTTCTGTCGTTTCGCAGTTTCGATCGGCATGTATCGGAATTTCTCGAAGCCATGCGCATCGTAAAAGAGGCTGGAGGAATAGCCCTTATTCACTGTGAAGATGCAGCGATTATCGATTGTTGCTGTAACCTGCTGCGTGAGGCCGGTAAGACAGAGCCGCGTTATTATCCCGAGTCGAGGCCGGTGCAAGCCGAGTCGGTATCGACTTATCGTGTAGTCGGATTCTGTGAAACCACCGGGTGTCCAAGCTATGTTGTTCACCTGGCGAGTGCCAGAGCACTGGCGGCGTGCCACGACGGCAGAAGTCGCGGGGTCCCCGTCTATGTAGAAACGAGACCTTTGTACCTTCATCTCACCCGCAGCCGATTTGCGCAGGATGATGGAGCGAAGTACGCCGGCGCACCCCCGTTGCGTGAACAGTCGGATGTGGATGCGATGTGGGCCGCGTTGGCGTTTGGGAATATCGATTGTCTGGCTACAGATCACGCGCCTTGGCAGTTGGCCGAGATGCTGGATCCGACCCTTGACGCCACGAACCTGAAGCAAGGTGTGGCCGATCTGGAAACCAGTCTGCCGATGCTCTATTCAACCGGCGTGCTCGGTGGGCGAATTAGTCTGGAACAATTTGTTGCAGTTACGTCAACAAATCCGGCAAAGTTATTCGGTCTTTATCCTAAGAAGGGTTCCATCAGCGTAGGTAGTGATGCGGACATGGTCGTATGGGACGAACAGGTTACCAGAACGATTGATGGTGCTTCGATGCACAGTCGATCGGACTATTCTCCCTACGATGGATTCGAGGTGACAGGCTGGCCAAAATATACCGTTAGCCGCGGTGAGGTAGTTGCCGAAAGGAATGACGTTGTTGCCAAGCCCGGAAGAGGTCAGTTGGTTCGTCGTGGTCCACACCAGGCACTTTGAGCAACCTGTTACACCTAGATTCGTCACCACTGGCATGAGTTGGAGAAGGGTGGTTTTGTGAATCGACGAAAGATCATCGTCGCGGTGGGTGGGGTCGCGTTAGGCATGACTTCGGCGCATGGCGCACGTCCCGAGCGGATGAAACCACAGATCGGCGACGTGCTCGTATATGCGTTTGGAGATAGGATCGGGTCTGTCATCAAACCTGCTGACGTTCATGACGATCGGATCTTTGCTTTTGCGATGGCGTCGGATGGCCTGGTACGCGATGGCTCACTCCACAACCAACTTTCGCTGCTTCGCGTCGACGAAATAGCGATGTCGAAAAAGACTCGACGTTATGCTGCGGGATCAATTCTCGCGGTATCGGCAGCATGTACGCACACCGGATGTGAGGTAAGCGGCTGGCAACACGAAACGCACGAATTGATCTGTCCTTGTCATGGTTCGCGGTTTGCCGTGCTGGATGCCGCGGCCGTCGTGCTCGGTCCCGCAACGAAACCACTCGCGCTGCTGCCGATCGAACAAGATGGCGGTGTTATTCGTGTTACTGGAAAGTTCTCACGGCGCATAGGGCCTGCACCGACATACTAGGAGACTTGGATGAAACTACTGGTCAGCTTATGGGGAGTTTTTACCATTGCGGTGTTGACGCCCCTATGGGTAATTGCCGCGCAATACCAGCCGGTGACGGATGCAAGGCTCGCCAACCCGGAACCCGAAAACTGGCTGATGTATCGAGGCACCTATGATTCTCATGGGTATAGTCGGCTCAAGCGAATAAACACGCGCAATGTCAAACGGTTGAAGCCATTGTGGACCTATTCAACCGGGTTGCGGGAAGGCCATCAGGCACCTCCGATCGTCAACGGCGGAAACATGTTCATCACCACCCCGCACAACCATTTGCTGGCGCTTGACGCTGAAAATGGAGATCTCATCTGGCGATACATCCGCGAACTGCCTGAGGATCAGGTACAGATGCATCCCACCAATCGAGGTGTCGGGTTGTACGCTGACCTCGTGTTCATGGCAACGGCCGACTGCTATGTGGTCGCGCTCGATGCCAGGACCGGTGAGGTCGTGTGGGAAACGGAAGTTGAAGATTACGCGACTGGTTACTACATGACACTCGCACCGCTCGTTGCTGACGGTAAGGTCATGGTGGGTGTGTCGGGTGGAGAGTTTGGTATCCGTGGATTTGTCATGGCATTGGATGCCATGACCGGCAGTGAGGTATGGAAAACCTACACGATCCCTGCGCCCGGCGAGCCGGGAAGTGAGACCTGGCCCGGCGATTCCTGGAAAACCGGGGGTGTACCCGTTTGGATTACCGGATCGTTCGATACCCAGACCGGCTTGACGTACTGGGGCACGGGCAACGGTGGACCGTGGATGGGTGATACCCGTGACGGCGACAATCTCTATGCAACATCCGTTATCGCACTGGATGTGGCAACGGGCGAGATACGCGGACATCACCAGTATCATTGGAACGATTCGTGGGATTGGGATGAAGTTTCTGCCCCGTTGTTGATCGATTTCGAACGCGAAGGGCAAACCGTGCGTGGTCTCGTTCATCCTGGACGGAACGGGTACCTGTGGTTTCTCGAGCGCCGCGACAACGGTATCGGTTTTGTCGATGCACAGCCTTACGTAAACCAGGACGTTTTCACTTCGCTCGACCCGGATACTGGACGGCCAACGTACGACGAAACGAAAAAGCCCGGCACCGGCAAAGGCGCGCTATTTTGCCCGTCACACTGGGGCGGTAAAAACTGGCCGCCGGCTGCGTTCAGCCCACGAACTCGATTGCTCTATATTCCGGCCAACGACAACGTATGCGCCTATATGATCGGAGAAAAGGTGACGTACCGGCAAGGACGAGAATTCATGGGAACGGATTGGCAGGAGTCGACGCTGGTTCTAACCGAGAAAGCCAGCGATTACATTGGTGAACTGCAGGCGTGGAACGTCGATACAGGCCAGAAGGTCTGGAGCGTAACGTTTGCAAGTCACAACTGGGGACCTGTGTTAGCGACTGCTGGTAATCTGGTTTTCATGGGTGGCACCAACGATCGGTATTTCCGCGCGTTCCATGCGAAGACTGGACGGCTGTTGTGGAAACAGCGCACCAACTCCGGCATTACCGGCGTGCCGACCACCTATGAGGTCAACGGCAAACAGTATGTGGCCGTCTTGTCTGGCTGGGGTGTTGATGCACAACGTGAGACGTCGTCGCTTGCCGAGATTGGCAAGGTGGATCCGGTTGTTCCTCAGGGCGGTGTGTTATGGGTGTTTGGACTCGAGTGAATCAGCTGCAAGGTAAACGAAATGGTGAGTGACGATGTCAGACTATTCGACGTCGTGGAAGTTACCGGCCAGCAAGATCTGCCTGCAGGGAGTTTTGTTTCGTGGCTTCGTGATACTCGCCGTGCCCTGGCAACACAACATGGCGCCGATGTGCCTTGCGGCGAGTGCAACGCCTGCTGCCGGTCTTCCTATTTCATCCATATCACGCCTGAAGAGACCGAGGCTCTTGCCCATATTCCCAAAGATCTCCTGTTTGCAGCCCCGGGCCGGCCCGAAGGAAACGTAATAATGGGTTTCGATGAGGAGGGTTGCTGCCCCATGCTGATCGACGACAAGTGTTCTATCTATGAACATCGCCCACTCACGTGTCGCAACTACGACTGTCGGATATTCCCCGCAGCTGGAATTTCAGCGGGTGACGAAGACAAAGACCTCATTACTCAACACCTATCGCGCTGGAAGTTCGATTACTCGGACGAGCACGGCAGTATGCAACATTCAGCGGTACAGGCGGCCGCGAAGTTTTTGCGTGAGCATGCTGGGAGTTTTGCCGGAGAGGTGCCGAGCAATGCAACGCAGTTGGCTATTCTTGCCATCAGAGTTCACCAGGTTTTTCTCAACTTCGATGACGACGGAACCGGCTTCGTCCCTTCGATTGCCGAAATCGTCACAGCCGTGAAAGCGGCATGGGAGGCTGGCGATAAACCAGATGCCAGTGTGGGCTGTCATCAATGATCGTCACTAAGCGTTTTGTGTTCATTCACCTGCACAAGACGGGCGGTCAGAGCCTTAGTGACATCATTCAACACTGCTTTCCCGACCACGAAACCATTGGTTATCCACTATCCCCGTTTTGCGCTGCCAGCCGAACATGACGGGTTGCCTCTCGTGGGCATGGTTCGAAATCCCTGGGATTGGTACGTTTCCTGGTATGCCTTTAACAGGCAGCCGTATGTCTTCGACATGTTGTTCGAGGTTCTGTCTGACGGCGGTCACTCGGATTTCAAAACAACGGTAACCAGTCTGGTAAATCTGGGCTCAGACGACATCGAGAGTCGACATTATCGCAATGTACTGATTTCGGTGTTTCCTGAAACCCTCGAGGGCAATCGTGGAGTTGGTCTCACTAAAGACTGTATACGCGGCTTTTCCGATAACGAAACGGGCTATTGTTCCTGGTTGTCGAACGCATGCACGGAGATGTCGAGCAAACCAATCTTTACGTTGGACGATTCGAAAACCTGGAACATGATTTTCTGGATATCATGGAACAGCTTTCGGTTGCGGAACATGATGCCATCAAGAACGAGTTTACGAGAACGGACAGAAAAAATTCGTCCCGGCACGATTATTACTCGCGATACTATGATGATGAACTGAGGGAGTTGGTTGCTCGAAAAGATCGGAAATTGATCGAACGTTTTGACTACCAGTTTGAACAAGTAGAACACACGGAAAGCGTGATTGATTTCTTCCAAACGCAATCGCCGACTTTTCATCCAGGATTTCAAAAACTGCGTGGGAACGGCAAAAACTTTTTGCTGATTCATTCCAACATCGATGTTTCGCGTATTCAGAACAAGCTCGGTCGGCTCCCGCAAGAAGCGTAGCTGAATTCCGGACGCGAAGAGCGATATGCAGCCCATCGAAACACGCAAGCGTTGCGTCTGATCTATGACGAGGATTTTCGGCATAACAACCCGACGTATCATCCTCGTTACGGCCAGTTTGAAGATGAATTACGATCGCTGGTTGATCGCATATCGAACTACTATGGAGGCGACGGCTTTGTCGTGCGTTTGATTTTTGCCAGCCTGTTAGGCCACCAAGAAATTTTGCTCCACCGGGATAAACACTATTCACTGATCAACTGTCATCGTGTGCACATTCCCATTGTGACGAACGAGCTCATCACGTTCACGGTGGGAGGAGAAGAAAAGAAGCTGCGCGAGGGTGAACTTTGGGAGATCGACAACTCCACTTTTCATGCTGTGACAAACGATGGGGATGAAGATCGCATCCACCTCATCATAGATTGGGTCCCGAATGGTACGTTACCAGAAGAAGACAGAATGACGGCGACAGCACTGGGAGGTTCGCGCTCATCAAACCTCGCTCAATCGAGCCCTGAAAAGGTGGGTCGCAATGTGATTTGCCCCTGTAGTTCCGGCAAACGATACAAACACTGTCATGGCCTCGCGGCCTGATCAGATTCGCGATTTAGAAGAAGACATAGGAGCGGACCACGACGTTCTTACGGCAGGGGGCGTCTTCGGGCGCGGTTGAGTCGATGCAGGCGGTGTGGAAAGACCAGCGTGAGACGGACCCGTCGGTGACAGAGTCGTAGCACTTGAGCATCGAGACCTCGGTGGGCGTCTGCCTGGGCAACCAGTACCACTCGTGGTCGGGACGGTAGCTGAAGCGGGTGGTCTCGCCGACGCGGTCGTCGTAGACGCGATAGTTGGTGATATACGGCTGATCGGCGAAAGAGGGCCAGGCGCAAAGCACGAAGGGGTTCTGACAGACGGTCTCCATCGGCTTGGCGAGATTGATCGACATGAACCGCCGCGACATCTTCGCGTCCGCCTGCGCCTGGGTGTAGTGCTGCTCGCGCCCGAAGTTCCGCAGGTTCTTCGTGAGTAGTTCGCGGCACCGTACGCGGCCACTGTTGTCGTTCAGGTCATTGTGGACGATGTTGGCGTAGTTGGCGTTCACACCCGGGTTCTTGTTGTCTTGATCCTCAGTGCGATCGCCCTCGTAGTCCTTGTCAAATACGTCGTGGTTGTACACGAGGGCATCCGTCGCGTCCGGAAAAAACTCCAACAGGAGTTTCTCCATCTCCGGGTAGAACACGCGCTCCACCTCCGCCGCGTCATAGAAGTTCTGACACTTAGACTCGCAATGTGCCAACGCGACGCCAAGCTTATCCATGCACTCGGAGCTGTTTGGCGAGAGCCCTGGGTAGTACTCGTCCATTCGTCGCGCGTCGCGCATCACCTGCGGAAAATAGAGGCATCGCCGGGCGTTGTCCTGCTCGTCCTTGCGCAACGCTGTTGCGTCGGCCGCTCGCGTCGGGTCTCGCCAGAGTGCGTTGGACGAAACGATGGAGTAGGACGGCTGCTCGTGGATGGTATAGCGCAGCGGAAGCGCCAAGCCGCCTTCAGGGGCTTGGATGTTATTCTCCCGAATATATTCCAGGCACTCCGAGTAGCGACGAAAACCGATACCCCACTTGGTCTCGATGGGGCCGGGGGGTGCGTTGTCGAGCATGTCGATAACCGCCTGTCCCTTCCCTTCGGCAATCTGGTTGAGCGCCGCTTCCGTCGCTGCTCCGGTTCCCGCATCCCCGTTCCGATCGAACGACATGTAGGATAAACCTCCGTTCGCGGCGAAGGGGGGTGGCTGGCCTTGTGTGAGTTGCAGGGTCGGTACATAGACCGACGAAACTGTCGCCGTATCTGCCGCAACGTGGTTCGCGATGACTTTGAGCCGGCTCATAGCGTGCCTCCGGGTTAAACACACCCCATCGTGGCACACGGGGTTGCTGGTTTCCAGGGCTTGTATTACCTGCTCACACGAACTAACTGGGAAGAATTTGCAGATTTGATTGACGGCTTAACCGCGCAGCCCAGCAGCTCACACGATGTATCAGGCGGTTGCCGACCGGGCAGGGGCCACACCCACTCTGGATGGTGTGGCCGTCGCTCGGCTATGGCGGAAAGAGCCAGGAGATGAACGGATTTCAGGCCTGGACCGTGTTCGCGCCGAACCTGCCTCTGGAGACTTTTGTCGGTTGGCAGTCGAGTCCGGACGTTTTGAAAGACGACGGATTTTCGAAATTCAAACAGACAGTTATCTGGTTGCGGATGAAGAATCTCAAGAGGGTGGGAAAACGTGGGTCCTGCAGGAACTGGTATGAACAGCTCGAAAGCTGGATGTTGGCAGATAGCCTCCCCAAACCCCGGAGCTGCATAGCGCCGTTACCCGCAGACTGCTATGCTCGGCGGGTCTCTCGCTCACTTTACCTGGCGCGCGGTGCCGTGCCGCAAGGGAGTGTTTCCCGTGCGCAACCAAGCGACCTGTCTGCCTTCGCCACCCGGGATTATCCGCACATGGGCAGGGTTGTGTGTATGGGTAGGGGTCGCCTGTGTACTCGCGGCCGATACCTGGGGTGAAGCGGCGGCCAGAGCGACTCGGATAACGACCTACGAAACCGGCTGGGACGCCAGGGGTCCGGTCGCCTTTCACACGGAGTTTCAATTCGCACGGTTGCAACACCATTCCGCTCGCGATAACCCTTACCGCCAGCGCTGGCTTACGGACTGGCCGGCAGCCGAGCAACATCTGTTGCGCGGGATCAATCGGTTGACCAGGATTCATGCTGCCAGTGAAAGCCGTCTCGTCGCTATTATGGACGAGGATCTGTTCGACTATCCGTTGTTGTACGCGGTGGAACCCGGCACGTGGCAGTTCAGCGATGCAGAAGCCGAACGGCTTCGCGAGTATCTACTGCGAGGCGGTTTTCTTTTGGTGGACGACTTTCACGGCACCTCGCAATGGTATGGATTTGCCGCCGGTCTGTACCAAATTCTTCCCGATAGGCAGGTTGTCGACATTCCCCGCAGTGACTCGGTGTTTCACACCGTCTACGATCTGGAGGAACCTGTTCAGATTCCCGGCATCGGCGCCGCCCTGCGCGGCGTCACGTACGAGCGCGACGGTACGACGCCACATTGGCGCGGTATTTACGACGACCGCGACCGTCTGATGGTCATGATAAATTTCAATATGGATCTCGGTGATGCGTGGGAACATGCCGACGTTCCGGAATACGCACTGCTCTATACAAATCGAGCGTATCAGTACGCCATTAACTACATCGTGTATGCAATGACGCATTAGTGGCCGTGTTCTGGATTGGTGACAAACTCATCCTTTCCCGAACCAGCGCTGGTGCCGCAAGTAAGCAGCCGGAAGCGGTTAGTTGGCAGGCAGCAATCGCAATAATGGCGCAAGGGATGCCTCGTAGGGGCGCCATGCACCGATCGAGTCGCTAAAGATAGGCTCACGAACTTGTGAGGCGCTGTGGGTTACCACCGGCCGCTCACTTCGGTGGAATTCGAGGCAGGCTGGATCCCAGGACAGCTCGCAATATTCCAGTAGTGCCCGCGTTGTCGATTCTTGTTCTTGAACCAGGGACTCATAACTAATTTGATAAACACGTCCCGGCAGCACATCTTCCCAATGAACCATCAATTTCGCGTACTCGTTGTAATATCGGCCTAGTTCTTCCAGGTCGTATGCGTAGTGGTGCCCACGAGCACCGAAGATGTGTTTATAGATCGAGAAACAGGTGTCGCGAGGATCTCGCAGGCAATGGATGATGCGGGAGTTTGGAAACAACACATGGATCAATCCGATGTTGAGAAAGTTGATCAGCAGTTTGTCGGAGATTCGCTGGGCATCGGGCGCAAGCTGACGTTGAGTCGTCAGGTAGGATTCAGCCACAGAGTCGAAATCCGCCTGTGACGCGGTGGATAGCGCCGCGGTGTAATCAACACCGTCGGCCAATGGGAAACGTCGAGCTATTGCCTGGGGAAGCAGCGGCAACTCTCCCCCGCCATGTACCGATGGGTGGCTCGCAAGAATTTGTTCCACGAGCGTGCTTCCGGACCTTGGCATTCCCACTACGAATAAGGGAGTTGCGTCTGCGGAACCTGCATTGGTCCATTGATCGAAGAATCCTGCATCGAACGTGGCTTTGACACGCTCGAATACTTTTTGATCATGCTCGAAAGAGTATGCGATACGGTTTCGACAAAGCCGATTACCCCGCTGATAGTGTTCGCTTGCGTTAACATGTTTTCCAACATCCTCATAGGACTTGGCTAGTGCGAATTCCAGGTGTAATCGCTGTTCGGGGGAATAGTCTTCCGACTCGAGCGCTGCGGCAATGCTCTTGACCTCTGCATCGGTCAGGCTCTGGCGAGAGAGTTCGGTGATCGCGCGCCAGGCTTTCGTGCAATTCCTGTCCAAGCTGATGGCCTTGCGGAATTCAGAAGACGCTTCCCCGGTGTCGCCAAGGTACTGCCGCATGCGACCCAGGCAGTAATGCGCCTCCGCATAATTCGGATCCAGCTCGAGGGCTTTTTGGTAATGTTTTGTCGCGTCGTGCAGCCGACCGACGTCTTTCAGCACGTTGCCGAGGTTACAATGGATGGGTGCTACATCCGGCTGTGCTTCGCTGACCGCTGTGAAACACGCAATCGCATCATCGTGCCTGCCAAGCTCCTGCAAGATGTTTCCCATGGAAACCTGGACCTCGATGGCGTTCGGATTGGCATTGACGGCAATGAGGATGTGGCGCAAGGCTTCGTCGGGCTGACCTTGGGTTAGCAGTGAATTGGCCAGGTTGCGCCGCGCTTCGGTCAGTTCAGGATCAAAATTCAGCGCGGCCTCATACCGCTCGATTGCGCGCTCGATCTCGCCGTTTGACGTCAGAGCGTTGCCTAGATTCGCATGGATGGCGGCGGACTCGGGTTGCAGTGCGAGCGCCTGTCGATAGCTTTTGATTGCCTCGTCAATTCGCCCCAGAGCTTGTAGTCCACTGCCGAGGTTCACCATCGCGTTGTAGTTGGCCGGTTGCAGGTCGACAACCTTCGTGATCAACGAAACCGCATCTTCATTGCGCCCGACCTGTAGTCCTATCACGCCAAAATAATGTAAAGCTTCCGGATGAGACGGCGCGACTTTCAGTATCTGGCGATAGAGCCGTTCCGCCTGTGGCAGTTTACCCGCACGGTGAAGCTCAAGCGCGCTTTTAAACTTTTGCTCGAGATCAGTCGCGTCGTTCATGGCGTTGTGTCCGCACCTTCGTCATATCGCTGAGCGTTCGCAGCAGCCAGGAACTCTTCAATGGCCAGTGGATACCGCTCTCCTTGAAGGTGTCCTCTTAATTCCTGGATCAGCATAAAGCGGCGGACTATAGGTAGGGAACAATGAAAGAGTCAACCATTCTGTGGTGGTGGCGGTAAGCGTACTGAACTCGCCCGCTGTCGACTCTGGAATTGTGGATATCGTCGGCACCGCGATAGCCGAGCTGACTCCGAGGTTCATTGGCCAAGCGAGTGATTAGGCTCTCCAGAACGGCCGTTTAGCGTTGTTATTCGCGCGACGGAGGCTCCCGTGGAGGCTGGAGTGAAAACCACCCAGTTGGCGGCGTTGGAAATACTCTTGGTGTTGCTGCTGGCAGGGTGTGTAAACCTTCCTATGGACGGGGCTTGCCGTGCTGGTATTGAAAAAAATCCGAGGTGTTATACGCCATTGATCAATAAATGCGGCATCGCCGTTCAACGGGCTTCTACCGGTTCCTAAGTGCGCCCGAGAGCAGTGAGCTGGTTGGTGATTGGAATAGCTGTCTGGAAAATCTGAAGATGGCGCGTAGCTTCCGCCACGGGGACACCGTACCAGGGCGCAACTCCTACGCCGCCACCGATACCACCCCTGCGCCGGTCCGGTATAAAAGAAGCAAAATGAGGCCTGCCGCTGCGTACGATGCGGCGCATCATGATGCCGGCCATAGCCAACACCACGGCCATTAGCCTTATCGACTCACCCGTTGCCAGGTAAGTCGAAAATTTCTGGACGGGGCTACCGTCAAGGTCAACAAGCCGTCCGAAAATTCGAAAAATCGTTTGGCGTCAACGCCTACCTGGTTGGGATAAAGATGTCCAAGTCGACGGTGAACGACATAACCTTCGGATGCGTTGATTTCATAGTCGCCAAAGTAGGCGACGTACCCTCTCAACAGGTCTCGGAGTTCATCTTCGGTAAGCTCCAAGGTGCGGTTCGCTGAAACGTTGCGATCCAGATTCATGATATGCACCGACATGCGCCCGAACTCGTCGTACATGAGGACGCCAACGGAATTCGTGAGCTGCCCGACGCTTGGACTCCAGATTCCCTGAGCATCCTTTCGTTCGACCGACAAGAGCTCCCAGGTGCCGACGAACTGATTCTTGGTGGTTTGGTTCTTAACTGTGTCGGCAACGTTGATCGAGGTAAGACTCGACAACAATATGAAGGAAATGCAGGTTGCGAATTTCCTGTGCAACGATCGCTGTGCCGACGGCTGAAGTGTCAAGGTGTTACCGGATCCAGGATCGCTTCGTACACCAGTTTTTTACTTTGCAACCGGGCGGTCCTTGCCGCTCTACCGCGATTCTGGATCATGCCGACCATGACAAGATCCTGCACCGGATTGATTCCAAACCATGTGCCGCCGATTCCGTACCACCAGAACTCGCCCTTCGCAAGAACGTGATCCGTCGTGCCGTCGGGATTTGAGACGAGAGCAAAATCGATCCCGAATTGATTTCCTGGATTACCCATCATCGGGCTGATCTGTTCGATGGTATCTGGAAGCTGATTGGTGTGCATCATCTTGACGGTCTCGGGTTTCAGAATACGTACGCCGTCCAGTTCGCCACCGTTGGCGAGCATCTGACAGAATCTCAGGTAATCCATCGCCGTCGATACCATGCCCCCACCGCCCGAGGGAAAGTTGGGTTCGGTCAGATATTCCTTGTTTGGCGGACCGGATATTTTTCCGTCGCGCCCCTGGGAGTAAAGGATGGCGAGGCGGTCCGCTTGTTCTGGTGGAACCCAGAATGCCGAATCGGTCATACCCAGAGGTTCGAATATACGTTCTGCGAGCACGTCTTCGAACGGCTTCCCAGCGAGCACTTGTACGAGGTAACCCTGGACATCGACCGAAAGACTGTATTGCCAGTCAGTGCCTGGTTGATAACGAAGCGGTATCTTGGACATCTTGACCACAAACTCCTCGAGGGTCTGATTGCGGTCGAAAACGTTGGCCTTAAGGTACATTGCGTCGACCTGAGAGCGGGAAAAGATGCCGTATGAAAGGCCGCCCGTATGACTGACAAGCTCGCGGATTGTCATTGGGTGGAGGGCATCTTCGGTAATCGGCATGCCATCGGGGCCATCTTCCTTGGCAACCTTGATGCCTTTGAATTGAGGTATGTATTTCTCAACCGGATCGTCGAGTGTGAACTTGCCTTCCTCGAAAAGTGTCATGAGGGCAACACCGACGATGGGCTTGGTCATTGAGTAGATTCTAAAGATCGAATCGTCGGTGAGTGGGATACCTTGTTCGGTATCCTGGTAGCCGTAGGTCTGCCAGTGGACGAGCTTGCCTTTTCGAGTCACTGCCGTGATGACTCCGGAAAGTTGACCTTCGTCGACCATGGCTCGCATGGCGCTGCCAAGCTTGGCGAGTCCGTCTTTGTCCATCCCCACTGCGGCCGGGGCGATCTTGTCGAGGTTACGTTCGCCTGCTTGGGCGGCGGTGAACGGTAATACGATTGCCAACCCGAGCACGGCGAGCGTCCAGCGAAAATTGAGTGGGAAATATTGCGGACGGTTCATGATTGACCTCATCGACTCCTGCCAGGTGTGGATATTGGTCGAAGAGTTTAACTTGTTTTGGTGCAACCGGTCAGGAACGCTACACTAACCTGCATCGCATTCACTGGCTGTGTCGTTTTGGGAACACACAAACACCTCCCGCCACCGAGTCTCGAGGAACTCGGGCTCGAATCCTTCGGTCGGCCAGATGAAAGACTGTCAGGTGCACGTCTTCTCAAGCCGAAGAAATTTCGCTTCCAGTTGTTGGCGGATTTCATCGAAACAAACTTCGATGCGTCAATGCGAGTGCTCGATGTGGGAGGCGGGAAGGGGCTCCTCACGTATCTTCTTCGCCTGCGAGGGTATGCTGCCTGTGTGGTGGAACCTGAATTTCAGGTTCTACCAGGCAAGTACAAAGACTTGAACACAAACAAACGAGTGAAAATCCCACAGACTGAGTCGGTTCCGCGAATTTCCGACAACTTCGAGGTCGAACTCGCTGAAAACTTCGATTTGATTATTGGTCTGCATGCGCACGGATCAAATTTGAAGATGCTTGAAGCGGCCGCGCGTTTTGAGAAGCCCTGCGTCCTGATGCCTTGCTGTGTGATTGGAGAATCGGCGACACCAACGCCAGGAGAAAGTTGGTTCAAATGGTTGGTGCATATGGCAGAAGAAGCCGGCCTTGGTGTCGAGTACTTCTGTCTCAATTTCAAGGGGCAGAACGTCGGATTCATCGCTCGTTAGAATTCTGGCGTCTGCTCGGCTGCCTGCGCCACAGTGACGTTATCTGTTTTTGGGACTGAATACCGCGCTGTGGTGTTCACCCGCAAGTTCATCCAACACCTTCGCTGTTCGTTCCGGCGACCCGGAGCGACGTGCCAGCAGTTTGTAGAACGCGGGAACGATAAAAAGCGTCAGCAACGTCGCCATGCTTACGCCAGAGAAGATCACGATGCCGAGGACGTTACGACTTGCCGATCCTGCCCCCGACGCCACAATCAGGGGGAATTCGAAGAGGCTTCAATGGTATACGCTATGGCAGGTCAAATCCGGAGTAATCTATGTCGGCACTCAATCATTAACCCCGCCAACATGGCGGGTGGATGTTCCTGTGAACAAGACTATGAGCGATAATTTTTACGAACTTCTGAATCGGGCTTTCGTGGAACATGCGGACCGGCCCTGTTTGATTCTTCCGGACGGAGGATCCTGGAGTTACGGCCAGATCGCGACGTTGGCTGGCAAAATCGCACAAACGCTTCGGGTTCGCGGGGTCGTAGCAGGTGATCGGGTGTTGGTGCAGGTCGAAAAATCGCCTGAAGCCGTGGCCCTCTACCTTGGTTGCCTGCAAGCCGCGGCGGTGTACGTCCCGATCAACTCAGCCTATACGCACGAGGAGGTGGCCTACTTTGTCGAGGACGCCGAACCCAGCTTGCTGGTATGTCGTCGGGCAGATGAAGCTGCGTTGAACGTCATTGCGCCGAACTTGTCGATGTTGACCCTCGCAGCCGATGGCACAGGCTCGCTCATGACCTTAGCCCTGGCAACTCAACCGATGGACGGTGTCGTTCCGCGTGAGGGGAGCGATACGGCCGCGATCCTGTATACCTCGGGCACCACGGGTCGGTCGAAAGGTGCCATGCTCACCAACGTGAACCTTGCCAGCAACGCACTGACGCTGATCGACTACTGGGGATGGCAGGATGACGATGTACTGCTGCACGCGCTACCGATATTTCACGTCCATGGGTTGTTTGTTGCGCTGCACTGCGCGATGTTGCGAGGAACGGCGATGATTTTTCTGCCGGGATTCGACGCCCGGCAAATCATCGAATGGCTGCCTTCGGCCACCGTCATGATGGGCGTTCCGACCTTCTATACGCGATTGCTCGAGAAGGGAGAATTTAACGCCGAAACCTGTCGAAACATGCGGTTGTTCATTTCGGGGTCAGCTCCTTTGACGGAACAGACCTTCGAGGCGTGGCGGCAGCGAACCGGCCACCCGATACTGGAACGCTACGGCATGAGCGAGACCTCCATGAATACCTCCAATCCTCTCGATGGCGAGCGCGTTGCTGGCACTGTTGGCTTTGCGCTGCCCGGAATCGAGGTTCGTATTACCAACGACGCTGGTGAGGTTCTTGCCAGCGAAGAGGTGGGTGGTATTGAGGTACGCGGCCCGAACGTGTTCAAAGGTTATTGGCGTATGCGTGAGAAGTCGGCGGAAGAAATCCGTGAGGACGGTTTTTTCATTACCGGCGACTTAGGCGTCATGGACGGTGAAGGTCGAATTTCGATCGTGGGCAGGGCAAAAGACCTGATCATCTCGGGGGGTTACAACGTCTATCCCAAGGAGGTGGAAAAACTCATCGACGAGATGCCGGGTGTGGTGGAATCGGCCGTTATCGGTGTACCGCACATGGACTTCGGCGAAGGGGTGGTGGCAATAGTCGTCCCGGTTGGCGACGACGTTTCCGAACCCGAGGTGAGATTGAGCCTGGAGGGGCGCCTGGCTCGGTTCAAGCAGCCGAAGATTGTGGTCAACGTCGAATCGTTACCGCGCAATACGATGGGGAAGGTCCAGAAAAAAGCCCTGCGCGAACGATACAAGGATCTATTTGAATGACGTAGTGGTGATCGGTATGTGTCCAACGACACTTGCGGGACCCGAAATTTCGATTCAATCAATTAGCGGGAGATAAGCGATGTTTTTAGCCATGAATAGATTCCAGATCGCACTGGGTTTCGAAGAGGGATTCGAGAACGTATGGCGGCAACGCGATTCGTATTTATCCGAAGTTCCAGGCTTCAAGACATTCAATTTATTGAAAGGTCCCGTGAGCGATGATCATGTTCTTTACGCTTCCCATAGCGTGTGGGAGTCAAAGGCGGCGTTCGTTGCCTGGACGGAGTCTGAAAGTTTCAAGAAAGCGCACGCGCAAGCGAGTGCGCCCAAGGGAACCTACCTCGGGCATCCTAATCTAGAGACCTTTGAATCGGTGTTATAGGAGAGCTCAAATCAAATCTCGTTTGCTCCCCACACACGCCCATGCAGGTGATAAAGGGGTTTGTTTCAGCTTATTGTTCGTGAGTTTGCTCTCTCACGCGGTGGATCATCATTATCGGCTGAGCCCGGATGAGTCGTTGGATCATATTTCGATCGAGGCTCGCCTTGCCCCGGGTATCTCAGCCCTGACGGCGAGAAACGGCGATACGGAAATGCTCGCGTCATTGACCGATTGCAACGGCAAACGATTGCGTGCAAGCCTTGGTCACATTCGCCTTGGAGCCGATCAAAGTTGTGTCAGATATGATTACCCGCTACGAAGATCTTCGCAGAGGGTAAGACTTGCCGACGACATCCTTGTCACCTCACCGAGTGAGTGGTTGTGGATCCCGACACTAGGTGAAGGAGACCGGGTTTTAATCGAGCTTGATGTGCCGGAGACGTTGCGCGTATCCGTGCCCTGGCAGTCGATCGGTTCCGGAGCGTTTGCGCTGGGTCCGTCCCCGCAAAGCAGTCGCAGTAACCTCGTCCTGGGTGACTTTCGGAATCGCACGGTGCCGCTTCCCGGAGCGGAGCTGCGCGTTGCGCTGCTTGATGGTCCGGAACAAACATTGGATGAAGACAAGATTCTCTCATGGCTCGAGGCAGCGGCGAATGATGTGGCCGGTGTCTATGGCAGATTTCCCAACCCGAGCCCGCAGGTCATCGTGATAGCGAGCGGTCCAGGTCGTCGGGGAGGGAGTGGTTCTGCGGTGCCCTTTGGTCACGTTATCCGCGATGGCGGAGAGGCCGTGCGTTTTTTTGTGAACAATGACAAGTCGTTGGATGACTACCTCGGTGATTGGACGGCAACCCACGAGTTCGCGCACCTGCTACTACCGTACATCGACTCGAGGCAGAAGTGGATATCGGAAGGATTTGCCAGCTACTATCAGAATGTGCTTCTCGCACGCCGTGGTGTATACAGCGAAGAAGATGCGTGGGGTCGCCTGAATCGTTCCTTTAACCGTGCGAACGAGATCGATGACCCCCCTTCTCCAAACAACACCGGAAAGCATCCGTTCTGGGAAGTGCGGATGCTCGTGTACTGGAGCGGCGCTGCCGTTGCACTGTTGGCCGACGTCGAACTTCGTGAGATGAGCGATGGAAAAGAGTCGTTGGATACCGTACTTGGCCGCCTGCAGAGCTGTTGTCTACCTTCACACCGGCAATGGCGCGGTAACGAATTCTTTGCCAAGCTGGATGAGTTGAGCGGGTTCGAGGTATTCAGTCGCCTGTACGAAGAACATGCTGACTCCCGAGGTATGCCGGATCTCACGGAGCTCTGTCGAAAGCTGGGTATCAAACCTGTGGGGGATAAGGTGGAATTGCTTGACGATGCGCCATTGGTGCACATTCGCCGTAGTATCATGGGGCAAACAAGGAGCTGACCATGCCGATTTTTGAGCGTGACGACACGTCGATCTACTACGAAGAACAGGGAAGCGGATTCCCCGTTCTGCTGATTGCTCCCGGTGGCATGCGTTCGGCAATTCCGTTTTGGGACGGTGCTCCCTGGAATCCCATCGAGCAACTCAGAGGTGACTATCGGGTCATTGCGATGGATCAACGCAACGCGGGAAAGTCCACCGCGCCGATCAAGGCAACCGACAGCTGGCATGTTTATACGGAAGACCAGTTAGCATTGCTGGACCATCTGGGAGTCGAGAAGTTTCATGTGGCTGGCATGTGCATCGGAGGGCCTTTCTGCATGGGCCTCGTTCAGTCCGCGCCAGATCGCGTTGCGTCGGTTGTACTGTTTCAAACCATCGGCCTACACGAAAATCGTGAGGCCTTTTTCGCCATGTTCGACGACTGGGCAAAAGATCTCATGCCGAAACGCCCCGAAGTGGCCCCGAGCGATTGGGATTCCTTCAGGCAATCCATGTATGGCGGTGACTTTCTGCTCAATGTCTCACGGGAGTTTGTCGCTAAGTGTGAGACTCCGTTGCTGGTGTTGTGCGGGAAAGACCTTTATCACCCCGAAGCAACCTCGCGGGCGATAGCTGAATTGGCGCCCAATGCCGAGTTCATAGAGCATTGGAAAGATGGTGAGGACCAGGTGAGCGCGAAAGCGCACGTCTTGTCGTTCCTTGCGGCAAATACCCCGGGTTAAGACTCATCTTCCGTTGACTCGTCTTCAGGGTCGGTGGCTTCGTTTAGGACCCTCTTCGTGCCTCGGCTGATTTCCTTGGCGATATCCCGAGATGCATGACCGATCTCTTTGGTTACCTCTCGCGATGCGTGGCCAACGGTTCTGCCTGCCTGTTTGAGTTCGACACAGGCGCCAAGCAAGGAGCAAGTCGCAACGACAACGATAAGCGACATCACGTTCGATGTTCTGTTCATAGCATGCTCCGGATCTGCGTTCACCCCATTCTAGTCATACCCAACCCTGCAGAGAGACAACTGGCTCACACAACCAGGAATCTGTACGGAGCTCCTGCCGGCTGGTCTCAGATGACCCGGGTTCTCGTTCGAAAACTCAGTCGCCGTTTGCGGGTAACGCGTAGGCTTCGCCGATGTCACCATTCCGATCATCGTGTTATCCAGTTCACAAGTGTGAAACTCCGCTTACCCGTCTCTAGCCAGGTTTCCAGATCGGCTACACCCAAAAGGGGAAGCAAAAGCTGGAACTAACTCGTCGAGGCTATTATTTCGAGACAACTTCGAACGGAAATATTGTAGTCTTGCGTTCTGTAGCGAAGAGATGGGAAGTCTCCAATGCAGAAACGGTGGATCCGGCGACGTTAGGTTTTGCATTACCAGGTTCCAAGACTCAGCCTAAATGCAGATAAATTAGTAGCGAATCTCTGGTTGTTATGCGTGTAAAGCGGGTCCTAACGCGGGTCCTTGTCAAAGAACGAATATTTTTATCCATTTAGTTTCAATAACTTAACTTAGGTATACTCGTGTACACACAGGGCCTGGATGCGCTGGGCGATGAAAGTCTGCTTCTACCAGAAGAGGAACTCGCCGAACTCGAAGCCCGCTTCCAGGCCAAGATCGATGCAGATGAGAAAATCGAACCAAAGGACTGGATGCCGGCGGCCTATCGGCTCACGCTCATACGCCAGATCTCACAGCATGCCCATTCCGAAATCGTCGGCATGCTGCCGGAAGGTAACTGGATCAGCCGCGCACCGACGCTGAAACGGAAATGTATCCTTATCGCCAAGGTGCAGGACGAAGGCGGGCATGGCGCCTATCTATACAGTGCAGCCGAGACACTGGGCATCTCTCGCGAGCAGATGGTCGAGCAACTACTCTCGGGTCAGGCGAAATATTCCAGCATCTTCAATTACCCGACACCTTCCTGGGCGGATATCGGCACGATCGGCTGGTTGGTTGATGGTGCGGCAATCATGAATCAGATACCGCTTTGTCGTTGTTCATATGGACCCTATGCGAGAGCGATGGTGCGTATCTGCAAGGAAGAAAGTTTTCATCAGCGCCAGGGATTTGAGCTCATGATGCAGTTGTGCAAGGGAAGCTCGGATCAGAAGCGTATGGCCCAGGAAGCGTTGAATCGGTGGTGGTGGCCATCGCTCATGATGTTCGGCCCGAGCGACGCAAACTCCAGACACACCGAACAATCCATGCGCTGGAAGATCAAACGTTTTACCAACGATGAGTTGCGCCAGAAATTCGTCGATGCAACGGTGCCGCAAGCAGAGTTTCTCGGACTCACCCTCCCTGATGACGCGCTCTCATGGAATGAACAAACCGAACACTACGACTTCGGATCGATAGATTGGGATGAATTTCAGCGTGTGCTCGCAGGCCAGGGTCCGTGTAACCAGGAACGGATCGCTGCAAGGATATCAGCGCATGAAAACGGCGCCTGGGTACGCGAGGCGGCAATGGTGCATGCCGCTAAGCAGGCGCAGAGGGCGGCCCGTGAGTGACGATCAACAGAACTGGCCGCTGTTCGAAGTTTTTATTCGGGGGCGTGCGGGTCTCGAGCACAAGCACGTAGGCAGCCTGCACGCGGCAGACGGCCAGATGGCACTGGAACACGCACGAGACCTTTATACCCGGCGAATGGAAGGCGTAAGCCTCTGGGTGGTTCGCTCAAAGGACATCACTGCATCCGATCCTGATGATGCCGATGCCTTGTTCGAACCAGCCAAAGACAAGATCTATCGGCACCCGACGTTTTACGAAATACCGGACGAGGTGAAGAACCTGTGAGCCGTGCCGAGGCAAAGCGATCGTATCCGGATCTCGGGCAGTCCGAACGCTTTCGCTACGTCCTGCGGTTGGCCGACACCAGTTTGATTTTAGGTCAACGGCTCGGCGAGTGGGTTGGCCATGCTCCGGCGCTTGAGGAAGATCTCGGGGTGGCGAATATCTCGTTGGATCTCATTGGTCAGGCGCGCATGTTGTTGAGTTACGCCGGGGAGATCGAAGCGGCAGGACGCGACGAAGACCGGCTGGCCTACCTCCGAGATCAAAACGACTTCTTGAACCTGGCGCTTGTGGAGCAACCTAACGGAGATTTTGGTTGCACCATCGTTCGCCAGGTTTTGATTGACGCCTGGCAACTTGAGCTTCATACGTGGCTCGAGGCGTCAACGGATCAGCGACTACGGGAAATCGCCGCCAAGGCGGTCAAGGAGACCCGCTACCATCTGCGCTACAGCAGTGGCTGGCTGATTCGTCTGGGGGATGGTACTGACGAGAGCCATGCACGGGTGCAAGCGTCGCTCAACGATTTATGGAAATTCACCAACGAGCTGTTTAGCGCGGATGAGATCGACGTACTCGCTGAAAATGCCGGAGTTGCGCCACGTTTGAGCGAACTGCATAGTCGTTGGTCGGTTCGCATCGATGAAATACTCAGCCAGGCAACGCTGACCCGGCCGGTCGATGTGTCGTATGGTTGGTTTGGTAAACGTGGCGAACATACCGAGCACCTCGGGCACATACTGAGTGAGATGCAGTTCCTGCAGCGCGCTTACCCGGATGTCACATGGTAATGGTGGTTGATCGCATCCATCTGCTTGGCGAAGAGACGCGCGCCCAGCGGGTCTGGCGGATTCTTTCTGCCGTGGAAGATCCCGAAATTCCGGTATTGAGCATTGTGGATCTCGGGATCGTGCGCCATGTGCGCTGGCTGGCTGACGATGAGCCCGAAATCGGCCTTACGCCGACTTATTCGGGTTGTCCTGCCACGGAAGTCATCCGTGAATCCGTACGCCACGCTCTGAATAGGTCGGGTTATCCGAAAGCTCGCCTGATCGAGGTGTTGTCGCCACCCTGGAGCAGTGCGTGGATAAGCGAAGCCGGTAGGGCGAAGCTCAAGGAATACGGCATCGCACCACCGAATTGTACCGTCGCAACCACCGGTATTCCCGTTTGCCCTCTATGCGGAGCGGAGGATGGAGAGAACGGTGATGTAGAACTCATCAGCGAATTTGGATCCACTCCCTGCAAAGCGCTTTATCGGTGCCGCACCTGCCTCGAACCTTTCGACTACTTCAAACCCATCTGACATGCTCAAGTTCCACTCGTTGGAAATCAGCGCCTCGAGGCCTGCGGGTGAAAGTGCGGTGGCGTTGAGCTTTGTAATACCGAGTGAGCTGTGCGACGAGTTTGTTTCGCTCCCCGGTCAACACATCGTCCTGCGTGCAGAAATTGACGGCGTGGAACACCGCCGCACCTACTCATTGGTAAGTCCGGGCGGTTCGCGAACGCTCGAGATTGGCGTGCGCGTGCACCAGCATGGCACGATGTCTCGCTACATTGCCGCGTCGCTTCAAGTCGGTGACAGCGTAGATGTATTACCGCCAAACGGCAGTTTCCGTACACCCTTGGAGAAGTCTGCAGAACGCCAGTATGTTGCGTTTGCGTCTGGTTGCGGAATTACTCCCGTTTTATCGCTTGTCAGGAGTGTGCTCATAGAAGAACCCCGCTCGCGTTTTGTCGTTTTTTTTGGAAATCAGACGGCATCGCGCGCAATGTTTCTCGAGGAACTTCTGGGCCTCAAGAATAGATACCTGGAAAGGTTGGCGGTGCACTTCGTAATGAGCCGTGAGCCGCAAGATAGTGAGCTGTTCAATGGCCGAATCGATGCTGCCAAAGTGACGGTTTATGCGGATACGCTGTTTGCACCGACTGTGACCCATGCGTTCTTCCTCTGTGGTCCCGGTACGATGACGGAAGAGGTGACTTCCGGACTGGCTGCTTCGGGCGTGGAAGCTGATCGAATCCACGTGGAGCACTTCACTATCGATTCGGTTACCCATGGCGAGCGCGCCGTGGCGGCAGTGCCCGTGGCCGCGGGGGATGCAGAGATTACTGTGGTAATGGATGGCCGACGCAGAACTTTCACGATGGCGCAAGGCGACGAAACGCTGCTGGAAGCTGCATCTGTGGCAGGCATCGACCTGCCGTACTCCTGTTGTGCCGGCGTTTGTTCAACCTGCCGTACCAAGGTAATTACCGGTGAGGTTGTCATGAAAGAAAACTACGCGCTTGAACCTTATGAAATAGCAGAGGGCTACGTACTGGCTTGTCAGTCACGTCCGGTTACAGACAAGCTGGTACTCGACTACGACGATGTTTGACGATACATGGCCTGACATCCAACACTTAAGCCGGGAAAAAAAAGACTGAGGAGAAAACATGTCTGCAGCTAAATCCGTCAGCTTCGTAGGATTAGGAGTAATGGGTTATCCGATGGCCGGTCATCTGGCGAACGCTGGCCACCCGGTGCGGGTATTCAATCGTACGTCGAGCAAATCAACTTCCTGGCTCGACAAACATGCGGGTGAGTCCGCCGCATCGCCTCGAGAGGCCGCGGAAGGTTCGGAGGTTGTATTCATGTGTGTCGGCAATGACGCGGACGTGCGATCGGTCGTATACGGTGACGATGGCATCCTCGCCGGTATGGAAGACGATGCGGTGCTAGTCGACCATACCACGGTCAGCGCAGCGCTGGCCGAGGAGTTGGCCGCAGCTACCCTCGGGTCTGGCTGTGCTTTTCTGGATGCGCCGGTATCCGGCGGCCAGGCCGGTGCGGAGAATGGACAACTTACGGTAATGGTTGGCGGCGATGTGGACGTATTCGATTCCATTGAACCGGTAATGCAGTGTTACGCCAAGTCGGTCCGCCTCATGGGTCCGGCAGGTTCCGGGCAGCTGACGAAGATGGTCAATCAGATATGTATCGCTGGCATTCTGCAGGGACTGGCTGAGGCGTTGCACTTCGCGGAGCTTGCCGGGTTGGATGTGAATGCCGTCGTCGAGGTCATATCAAAAGGTGCCGCCCAATCCTGGCAAATGGAGAATCGCTCCCAGACCATGGCCAAAGGTGAGTTCGAGTTTGGATTCGCGGTGAATTGGATGCGTAAAGATCTGGACATTACCTTGCGGGCGGCTCGAACCCTCGATGCCCGGCTGCCGATGACAGCCCTGGTGGATCAATTCTATGCCGACGTGCAGAGTTACGGTGGCGGGCGTTGGGACACCTCCAGCCTTATCGAACGGTTACGTCGATAGACCGGGCAACCTGGAGCAGACGAGTCATGGGGTTCTTTTTACCACCGTAGTCCAGAACTGCGTCAGCGCGCTCACGGTTTCGATGAATTCGAGCGCGCTATCCGGTTTCGAGACGTAGCAGTTGGCATGCAGCGAGTAGGCATCTTTGATGTCTTCGTCAGCTTCCGAACTGGATAACACCACCACCGGAATCGATTTCAGTGCATCGTTGTTTTAAATTTCCGCCAGAACTTCGCGACCCTCCAACTTTGGCAGGTTGAGATCCAACAGAATCAAGTCGGGATCGGCGGCGTTCTCGAAGCCGTTGCGCTTGTGCAGTATGTCCAATGCCTGTTCACCGTTTCGTGCCAGAATCCTCTCGCTGGGGATAGGTAGCTTCTTGAAAGCGAGTCTGATGAGTTCTTCGTCTCCGGCGTTGTCTTCAATACAAAGTATCACCCTGGATTGCGGATCGGTCATCGAATATCTCCGATTTGATTGCCAGACGTCACAAGCGTGATGGTGAAAGTAGCCCCCCGGCCTTCGATGCCATGCGCTTCAATCGCTCCGTTATGGCGTTCAACTGTCTTTTTGTGCCGGAACCTTCATGCTCGGTTCTGGTAACAAGCCTTCTAAATGGATCGAATACGCGTTTGGCATACATCTGATCGAAACCGATCCCATTGTCCTCAACAACGATCTGAACTTGTTCCGATGGCAAATTCTCACCGTTCACACCTTCTTTGTCGGTCTCCTGGAACTCGATGGGTTGAGAGCGACTCATGGAGATATTGATAACGGGCTTGACGTCTTCGCGCCGATATTTGAGCGAGTTTTCCAGCAGATTCTGGAAGAGTTGTTTCAGCAGTACCTTGTCTCCGAGTACGGACCCTATCTCGTCGATATTCACCGTGCCTCCAACTTCCTCGAGCAAGAACTGCAGTTGAGTACGTACATCGGATATGACTTCAGTGAGATTCACCGGAGCTGGCGTCAGGCATCCCCCATCCAACCTCGCATAGGTTAGGAGGCCATCGAGCAGATTCTGCATATCCGTGCTCGCCCGAACGATGTAGTCGAGATATTTCTCCGAATCTTCACTGATTTTGTTGGCCTCGTCTGATACGAGCAACGCCGCGAATGCACGAATTTGCCTTGAGAGGTGATTTAAAGTCGTGGGAAACCACGTGGGAAAAATCATCGAGCTCCCGGTTGGAACGTTTGAGTTCTTTTACCAGCCGGTCTTTGTTCTCCTTCTCTTTGCGCAGTGCATTCTTCTGTCGGTCCATCTCGAGGAAGACGTTCACTTTACTCAGCAGAACAAACTCAGAGACTGGTTTTAGCAGGAAATCTACCGCGCCGGATTCGTAACCTAAAGATATGTTTCTTTCCTCGTTGCCTATACCAGAGACAAAGATAATGGGATGGTATTTTTGCTGGTGGTGCGTCGAAGAATCTGAGCGGTTTGATACCCATCCATTTCCGGCATTTGTACATCGAGGAGAATCATCGCGGTCCATGGCTATTTCGATTGCCTGTTTGCCGGACGAAGCGGTGAGGACTTCAGCATCGATCTCGCTCAAGATCTCTCTCATTAACGCCAGGTTGTCCTCGTTGTCATCCACAACCAGTACAGCCTGTAGAGCGGTAGTACAGTCGGAATCGAACGCATGGCTCAGGTATTCGGTCACATCGATCCTCGATGTGTTGCCCAAAGGTTCAGGTTTGAAGTGCACGCTGTCGAGACGTGCTCAAGGGAAGTCTAGTCTAGAAACTGGACTTTTTGGAAGTTCCTCAAGACAGTTCGTCGAGGTATTTTTCGGCATCCAGGGCCGCCATGCAACCGAAACCTGCGGACGTGATTGCCTGCCGATAAATGTGATCGCTTACGTCACCGGCGGCAAAAACGCCCGGAACGTTCGTGGCTGTGGCGTCGCCGTTGGTGCCGCTGGTTGTCTTGATATAGCCGTCGACCATATCCAGTTGTCGAGCGAATATTTCGGTGTTGGGGTTGTGGCCGATTGCGATGAAAACACCCGGTACGGTGAGTTCTTTCGTGGAGCCGTCGTTACCGGCTAGGCGTACTCCGGTTGCGCCGGTTTCGTCTCCAAGTACTTCCGCCAGGGTGTGATTCCAGATTGGTTCGATGTTGTCCCGAGCAAACAGTCTGTTCTGGAGAATTTTCTCTGCTCTGAGCGCATCGCGCCTGTGGACCAGGTACACCTTGGTGCAGATGTTGGAAAGGTACAGCGCTTCCTCTACGGCGGTATTTCCACCGCCGACGACCACGACTTCCTGATTTTTGAAGAAGAAGCCATCGCAAGTGGCACACGCGCTGACCCCGCGCCCCTTGAAGGCCTCTTCGGAGGGCAGGCCTAAGTATCTGGCCGATGCACCCGTGGCGATCACTAACGCGTCACAAGTGTAGGTAGCCGAATCTCCTTCGAGCCTGCAAGGCTTCGCAGACAGATCCGCCGAATGTACATGATCGTTCAGAATCTGAGCCTCGAAGCGCTCGATGTGTTCCGACATTTGCATCATCAGTTCAGGACCCTGTAAGGCTGCGTGCCCCCCCGGCCAGTTTTCCACCTCGGTGGTGGTGGTGAGTTGCCCGCCGACCTCGACGCCGGTGATGAGCACGGGTTTGAGGTTGGCGCGGGCCGCGTACAGGGCGGCGGTATAACCCGCGGGTCCCGAGCCGAGTACGATTAGACGATGATGCACGATGGTCACGGGTGTCCTTGGTGGGTAGGCCGTTATTCTATTCGGGCTCGGGTAGAATGGAATGTGTGGCAACCATCAGTACCGTGAAACAGCGAATTCTCCGATAATTCCTAACTGACGTTTCCCCTGTCGGTGGGTGATGTAGTATCAGCACGAGTGTCCAACGGAGGTGTCCATCGAAGGTCAACGGGTTGTTGGATGTATAGTTCAATGGAGGGAGTTCACACCATGCGAAACGTTATCTCATTATCGATTCTTACCCTGGGTTTGTTGTTCTCAAGTTTGCAACCTGCCTATGCCGACGGTTCCGCCGTCAGCACAATGGCCAATATCATGATCGGTCTGAAACACTTTCCTGGCGATGCGGACAAAACGGCGCTCACGGCCATAGTTGAAAGCAGCGATAGCAGCGACGCTGAGAAAGGCATCGCGATGGCAATCAGCAACATTCAACATAAAGTGACGGCTACGGATAAGGAGAAGTTGAGCTCCATTGCAGCCGATGAACACGCATCGGGTGCGCTTCGTAAACTGGCAGCGATTGTTGGTGGTACGAATCATATGCCGAGCGCCGCGGATATCGAGAAGTTGCAGGAGATCGCGGCCGGCCACTAACGACCGCATGAAAAATTAGCGAACACCGGGCTTCGCTGCCAGGATTGACGTAGAGAAATCGTACGCGGGCGTTTGCGCGGGCGATAAATCAACGCATGAACCAGCCGGGGCTGGGCGTCGGTGCGCGCACGCGTGGTGTAGCGGTATTTGACGACAAGCGGATCTTTACTAGGCTTGTTCTGAGCTCCAGCTGTAATTCGAACAGATTTGAAGAAGCCGAACCCCAATTTCCCGCGACCGGAACGACGTTCGTATCGCGAACGCCGTCGACTGAGTCCCATGGACCGTCTGCGGATGCGAACCGAGGACGATCGCCGCAAGAGCGGCCGATGCGCCCGTTTGTCGTAGACCCAAAGCGTGGGTTACCTGGACAAAGGCTCCATGGCGACCCAGATGGTCATTCCGATCAAGATGATGATTCCCAGTAACGGTCCGAGCAGAAACCACTTGTAGCGATCAAACGGTGCTGGACGCAGGTCTTCCAGCGAAGCCCGGCCGAACCTGGATTCTTCCGCAGGCTCCAGGCGCAACGCGGGAGATGGTGGGTCGTTCGCAGCCGTGACCGTATCGATATCTGGTTGTGCGACAGGTGCGAGCGTGACCGAAATACCCGAAGGCGTGCAGGGTTGTATGTTGTCGCTTATATGCAGACGATTGTTGGGGAGCTCAATTTGTGTGCCGGGTTCCAGCCTGATTCGATCGGCGCTTGCTCCGGCTCTCTCGGTTAAACGGTGCGATTCACCCACTGTTTGAACCCATAGGTTGCCTTCGTCGTCGATCCTGAATTCGATCCAACATCCTTGGCCCGTGGGACGGAAACTCAATTCTCCCGACCCATCCTCACCGAGTTGTGAGCCTGAACGGATGCGCAGTGTTAGATCCCCATCACCCCACAGGACGTGCCAGTCGGTGTGATCTGGCCGACTCAAAACCGGCAGCGTCCCATGAGCGAGATCGATGGCGTGACATTCGAGTTAGACCGAAGTGACACGGTTGCTCACCCCACCTGAAAAAAGGCGAACAGCAGATACAGCATCGCCGCCATACCCGCTGCAGACAGTGCCAAAGGTAGCTGGGTGTTGACGTGATCCATGAGATCCGAGCCGCAGGCCAGAGAAGAAAGAATAGTGGTATCGGATATTGGCGAACATTGATCCCCGAACACGGCTCCCCCGAGAATAGCGCCGAACGTGAGCGTGAAGAAAGCGGGGTCCGGTGACAATGCGTAAGCCAACGGCAGAGCGATGGGAAAGATCACGGCGTAAGTGCCCCATGACGAGCCAATGGAAAAAGAGATCACCATGCAGATCAACATGAGTAGCGACGGCAGAATGTAAGGCACGACGCGTAAGCTCGCTGCGGTTGCATCGATGATGAACGTAGAAGTATTCAGTGATTCCGACACGGTGCCAAGCGTAACGGCGAGCCCGAGAATAATGGCACCAACGGTCACCCCTTTGATCCCCGTGACCAGTGCCTCGAAAGCATCCGTGATCGTCATTCCGCGCCAGACCGATACCACGATGCTGATCACCACCGCCAGCGAGAAAGCCTCAAAAACCATGGGAGATCCACCCATCAGCCAGGGCACGATGCAGAAACCCAGAAGCGTCCCGATGGGGGCAATGAAGTCGATCAGCGCGGGTTCATAGCCGGGGGCGATATTTGCCTCAGTGAGTTCTTTTGACGCCATGGGATTTGCTCCGGGTCGATCCAGTGCGCCGGTAGTGTCGATCCGGTGGATTACTGCGCGCATTGGCTTACCCAGAAACGGCAGCTTGTCGAGGGCAAAAAGCAGGGTCAGCAGAACCGCGAACCAGGCGTAAAAGTTGTAAGGGATGGATTTCAGAAACCATTCGACGGCGGATGCCTGGTCGGGAACCATTGCCGACAAAGCGTCTATCGTGATCAATCCTGCTACGTAGGTTGGCCACACGTTAAACGGGATAATCGTTGCGATGGGTGAGGCTGTAGAGTCGACAACGTAGGCGAGTTCTTCGTGTGCCACTTTCTCACGATCTGAAACTGGACGAACCGTGGTGCCTGTCAGAACCGTGCTGATCGTACCTCCTTGATGAAAGATCACACCCATGATCCACGCGAACAACTTCGCGCTGACACGGGAACGAACGAAACGATCCGATATGTATTGTGCAAAGTAGCGGGCACCACCATTTCGATTCCACAAACCCAGCAGCCCGCCTAACGCCCAGAGGTAAACGAGTAGAATCTGTGCGTAGTTTTCCGTGCCGAGGCTCGGGATGAGGTAGGCTTGAACGATATTGAGTTGGCCCGTCACGAGCCCTCCGGAGAATATTCCGATGAACAATGCCAGAATCACGTTTCGGGTGAGGAAACAAACCAGCAATGTGAGACCCGGTGGGAGTAGTGACCACCATCCGTAGCCGCCGTCGTCTTGTCCCGGCGAAAACACCCAGATAGCGTAACTGAGTGATACGCAGCCAACTCCGACGAGGGCGTTTTTCAGCTGCCTGTTCATCTATGCACGCGGAGACGAAACAGCACTCAAATCAATCGCTGGCGAAACAATAGAACAATCCATCGCCACCGGTGCTTTGCAGGTTTGCCTGGCTGCAACCTCTCGTGCCGTGCGCTGAATTCCAGGAAGTTGGGTTGGCGCCACCGCCGGTGCGGTCGTGGTGTCCAACCATGGCGCTACCGTCTCCGCCGCTTGTCCAGTTCTCGCAGGTTGAATCCGAAGCGGTGCCATCCAACCCGGAACCCGTCAGGATGTCGTGGCGGTTCGGACTGTCTCCACGGCCGTTGGTCATGGCTGCAGTTTCTGTCAGCACCGTCTCCTTGGTGAGGTTGTTGTCTCCATGGAGTTGCTCGATGTTTTCGGCAACGATGATGCCCTGCACGTTGGTCCAGGGACCGCTGCCGATTCGGTCTCTCGCGTTGACGGTCTCGGCTCCATTGGTACTCAAATAGGCGTGCCAGGATCGCTCGCCAGCCCCGACGGCGGCGGCCAATGACTGGCAGTGGGCATCTGCGCCGGCCAACCCACCCAGATTGGCTCCGTTTCCCGGCCCGTGGCTGGTGATGAAGAAGCTCATCGACTGCTCCGCGGCCAGCGGCGCCGTCGACAGCATGAGTAAACCCAGTACCTGCAGTATGCGATTCATGGTTGCTCTCCCTTGGACTGTGTGGACGTTCCTGTTGTTGCCTTGATGTTGTCGTAGCTGGATGCGTTCAGGCAGCGCGTTCGGTTTTTTGAACCTCCACCGGTATGCCGGTCATGTGTGCCTGATTTGACAGGGGGTCGTAACTTCCGGGTCCCGATGGCAGCAATACGTTGCAGTTGACGCCGGGTTTGCCAAGCGCTACGCGCATGCCTGCAGACCTTCCATGCCCCCAACCGTGCGTCATCGCCACCACTCCTTCGATGAGATCTTCGGTTAGTTTGACTTCGGTCACGATCTGCCCGTTTTTGTTGTTGACGGCCACCAGATCGCCGTCGTCGATCTGCCGTAACTCCGCGTCCGCCGGGTGCATGAAGAGATAGTTACGATCGCGTTTGCCGAATTTGAGTTTGGCGACATTGGCATACCAGCTGTTGATCATATAGGCGTCGCGTTTGCCGATGAGCTTCAGTTGATTGGCCGGGCTGGTTTCAAGCTCGATGCAGATCTTTTCCATGCGCAGGGTGGATTCCGAGAAAATAGCGGGGAAACAATCTACGAGCTCGTCTTCGTGTTGTAGAAAACTTTCGAATTCCGCGGGGTCGGAGCGTTCCAGGGCGATGATCTGCTCGGCTTTGAGTTCCTTCATGTTCCGACCTTGGGAGCGCAACATGGCGTTTATGCGTGCCCATACGTTTGGCTCGCCGTCTTCGCCTTGAAGTCCGTCGAGCAGGGAGTGGAACCCCATGATCTGGTTGAGTCTCTCGAATATCCACCACTCGGGTTTTCGCTCGTATGCCGGTGGCACCACCGCTTCGGTATATTGCACGCTCGGTTGAAATTGCAACCCCATTCCTGCGAGGTTCACGTCCTCTCGCTCGTAAGCACCGGCCGCGGGCAAAAGATAGTCGGCATACTCCGCCGTGGCGTTGCGGTAAATGTCCACGCACACCAACAGTTCCAGCAACTCGAGTGCCTTGCGCATGTGCTGCTCCCCACCAATCGAGAGCACCGGGTTACCGGAGTTGACGAATAACGCCCGAATGGGTTCGTTGGGGTCGGTGAGGTAACTTGCCAGCAGATTGCCGGGGAGATTAATGCCTACCCCGCCGGGGTTGCGTACTTTTCCGTAGGGTGTGTCAATGAAACCCTCGGGCATGGCCGATCCCGCAGCGGGGCTGCGCTGGTAGAAACCGAGCGAATAGAAGTTGCCACCAGTACGCCCGAGGTTACCTGTCACGAAAACCAACATGTGCAGTAACCAGTAGGCGAGGGTGCCCTGACGGCCCATGTTTACGCCGGTCGACATATGCGCGCACGCACTCGGTGCCGTGGCGAAATCTTCCGCCAGCTGTTTGATTGATGTTTCGGGTATGCCCGTGATCGTGCTCACTCGTTCGGCGGGATAGGCGCTGACGAAACTGCGCAGTTCTTCGATGTGTTTGCCCCGTTGTGCGTTTGCGTGAGCCGAAAATCCGTGGTTGCGGTCGATTTCGTGAATGAGAGACGCGAGTAGATATACGTCAGTGTCCGGCTTGATCTTCAGTACGCTCCCGGCGATGTTGGCTGATTCGATCGCCCGTGGATTGATGTAAACGACCACGGCCCCCCGGGCTTCTGCCTCTTTCAGATGTTGCATGGGATGGGGAATCGATACGAACGACATATGGCTGACAGCGGGGTTTTCACCGATGATGAGGATAAAATCAGAGTGATCGATGTCCGGCACCGGATGCATGGTTCGGGTACCGAATACCGCTTCGCTGCCGGCAAATTTGTTGGCGCAATCCTGCGTTGCGGAGCTGAAGTTCTTGCGGATGCCCAACTGGCTCGAGAATCCACCGAAGGCTGGGCCGAACAACGAGTTATATGCGGTTGGATTGCCCGTATAGCTGCCGAGCGCGCCATGGCCATGGTCGGCAACGATGGTTTTGAGGCGCGAGGCGATTTCCGTCAACGCGGTATCCCAATCGATGGTTGTGAACTTTCCCGGTGCTACCTGCTTCATTGGATAGTTGAGACGGTCCGGATCGTTGTGGATGTCCAGCCCGTAGATGCCTTTGTTGCAGACAAAACCCTGGAGATGGGGTGTGCTTTGTCTGCCTCGAGGGCGATAAGCCGATCGCCTTCAACTGTCGCGATAAGCCCGCAGGCTGGTTCGCAAACCCGGCAGAAGGTCCTCTTGGTCTGTTTTGTGGTCTGTGCTTTCACGAGCCTGCCCCAGGACATGTGCGGATATGATAACTGAAGGGTGGTTTCGGTATTTCATAAGATCCCGTTGGCATACCATTGCAGGTAAGCGACTACCGACGAAGGTGAATAGATGCGTGCGGCCGTTGGGATCTTTACCCATATGGGTTGGCTGACAGCCGTAACCGTTGTGAAGCATGAAGAGTTCATCCACGTAGTGCGCACGGAACGAATCGAGCCAGGCGATCCTCTCGACCGCGAAGCCATAGAACCTTATCACCTAGCAGGGGGATTCCGCGGTCTGGATCGCGTCCCCGCACCCCCGGATCCTCAGGCACTGATTGACCGCGGCGTCGACAAGCAACGACGACATACGCTTGGCAATTTTCGCGGCCTGCTCCAAGACATGTGCGAACTCGGCTTTCTGATCGCAGATGCCGCCATACTTGCCGGGCGAGGGAAATCGGCTGCGACGCTCGACAAGGTGCTGGCATCCCACGCGCAGATTCACATCGCAGAAGGTAACACCGTGCGCCAGGCGGTTAACGCAGCACTTGAACAGCTTGGCATACGGGTGGCCTGGCTGGATCGCAAAAACCTGTTCGAGAGGGCCAACAAAGTATTGGCGCTCGAGGAAAACGAGTTGACGGCGAAGTTAACATCGATCAGGCCTGAAATAACCAGCCCATGGCGCAAAGAGGAAAGGCTTTGCGCAATTGCGGCCTGGGTGAGTCTGTCCGCCGGCTGACCGGCAGTAACGTTACGGTCGGCGCGATACTCGAGGGCAGGCGAGATGGTGCTGAGCGCATGTTATCCTCGGCATTGGCAGCCGCATCGTGTTAGCTGACATAGCGAGGAGGCGAGCGACATGAGATTGGAACGTCCACTTGCCTGGCTTTTGATGCTGTTGGGTTTGGTGATTGCAATACCCGAGCCGCTTGCCGAGGAAGGTGCGGGCGCAGAGGTATGGATGGTCAGCTTCGATGGTGCATTGGGGCCTGCCGCCGGAGATCTCATCGTGCGCAGCATTGCAAACGCACAGGCAGCGGGAGCGGTCGCCCTCATCATCCAGATGGACACACCTGGCGGCCTGGACAAAGCGATGCGCGACGTTGTCAAAGCCATTCTGAGTGCGGACATTGTTGTGATCAGCTTTGTGCATCCCGATGGTGCCCGGGCGGCCAGTGCGGGAACCTACATTGCCTATGCCAGCCACATTTCCGCAATGTCCCCCGCAACCAACATCGGCTCCTCGACCCCCGTCAACATTGCGCCGACGCCGAGCATACCGGGTGAACCCGATGAGAAGGGAGAAGTCAGACCAGCACCTCAAGATGCCATGATGAAAAAGATCGTCAATGATGCGGTTGCCTACCTGCAGGGGTTGGCGGAGCTGCGCGGGCGCAATATCGAGTGGGCGGAAGAGACAGTTCGAGAAGGCGCGAACTTGAGAGCCTCGGCAGCACTTGCGAAAAACGTCATTGATCTCATCGCAAAAGACATTCCAACGTTGTTGGCAGCGGTTGATGGCCGTGAGATCGAGTTGCCGAACCGAACCGTGACCCTTGATGTGGCCGGCGCACGTGTCGTGTTGGTGGAAACCGATTGGCGCCATGAGTTGCTCGAGGTGATCACGGACCCATCTATTGCGTACGGGTTGCTCATATTCGGCGTGTACGCCTTGATCCTGGAGTTTTACAACCCTGGCATGGTTTTCCCCGCGGTCGTTGGTGTGATCTGCCTGTTGCTGGGTGCCTACGGGATGCAGATGCTGCCGGTCAACTATGCGGGGCTTGCGCTCATGGTGGTCGGTATCGGAATGATGGTTGGGGAGGCGTTTACCCCAACGCTGGGGGCTCTGGGCGTGGCCGGTGTTGTCGCGTTTGTCATGGGATCCATTATGTTGATGGATACGCAGCAGCCGGGATACGAAGTACCGATATTGATCATCGCTGCGTTTGCGGTGACCTCCGCTGCCTTGACTTTGTTTACCGTTGGTGCGGCTGTGCGGGCACGCAATCAGGAAGTTGTGACCGGGAAGGACGCCATGGTAGGAAAGCAAGCCGAGGCGCTGGAAGATTTCGAGAGCCAGGGCAGGGTACGGGCATTCGGGGAAATCTGGCAGGCAGAAAGTACCAAGCCCGTGAAAGAGCAAGCTGTTCTGAAGATCGTTGCAGTAGAAGGTCTGATATTGAAAGTTCAACCGGAGGATGGGTGATGGAGATTTTTTTGGGAATTGTCGTTGTCGTTTTCGTCGGGTTACTGCTCGCCTCGTTTCGGGTGCTGCGCGAGTACGAACGCGGTGTCGTATTCATGTTGGGTCGATTTTACGGGGTGAAAGGCCCCGGGTTGATCATCATCATTCCGATCATTCAACAGATGGAAAGGGTCGGTCTAAGGACCATTGTCATGGATATCCCGACCCAGGATCTCATTACCCGCGACAACGTTTCGGTCAAGGTGAATGCCGTGCTCTACTTTCGCGTGGTGGAAGCCGATAAGGCGATCATCAACGTGGAAGACTACATGGAAGCGACCGGCCAGCTGGCGCAAACCACCTTGCGATCGGTTTTAGGTCAGCACGAATTGGATGAATTGCTTGCGGAACGCGACAGACTGAATGAAGACATCCAGGTCATCCTTGATCGGCACACGGATCAGTGGGGCATCAAGGTCGCCAATGTGGAAATCAAACACGTAGATATCGACGAGAGCATGGTTCGCGCGATTGCCAAGCAGGCGGAGGCAGAGCGGGAAAGGCGGGCGAAGATCATCCATGCTCAAGGTGAGCAGCAGGCAGCGGAAAAGCTGGTGGAAGCCGCGCGAGTGCTCAGCACGCAAAGCGAGGCGATGCAGCTGCGTTATCTGCAGACGCTGACGGAGATTGCCGGAGAGAAAAGCTCCACGATCGTATTTCCGTTGCCGATGAATCTCCTGAGTAACCTCCAGAAGCTGGTGGGAGATGGGTCGGATTCTTAGCGTGGCCGGTGGGGTGCCTTAGGCGACTTCGGGTGGATCGTTGGTTTGAAACTGGTTTTCAAGATGATCCCGGAATGCTCTACAGGCATCCATGGCGGTGAAGATGCCTGCGAGGCGCCCGCGGGAGGTGACGATCGTGGCATCGATATGATGTTGAGCCATATTGTCCAGCGCAGCTCTCAAGGGCGTTTCGAGCTCCACAGCGTAGCATTCGTCGACATAGGCATCCGCAACGGTGAGTTCGGCAGGCTTGGGCGCGCCGAGTTCCTGGCTTAGCAGTAGCTTCACGTCGCGATCAGAAACCCTACCGCGGAGCTCAAAATGTTCGGTGACCGCAAGGTGGTGAACGTGATGTTCGAGCATGATTCTAGGCGCTTCGCCGATGGGAGCTTGTAACTCCACCGAGTAGGGAAACGGCGTCATCACGGATTTGATACGCGGTTCTTTCACCGTGATGCTTCAGCTGTTTATGCGGAGAGAACCCATGCTTTAACCTGAGTACAAGGGCGGTCGCCTGACCCAAATATTACCAGGCTAGGACCTCAACAACCGCTCATGGTTTGGCGGCACATAGGACGCAGCGGGTAGCATAAGGTAGCGCCATCAACCGTTCCTCGGCGATTGGCTCGCCGCACTGCTCGCAGTCGAGATATCTGTCTGCTTCGATTCGGCGCAGCGCGTGGTCGATCTGACGAAGTTCCTGGCTCATCTCGCGATCCAACGCGACCAGTGTTTCGGCGTTCTCGAGTTCCACCGCCTGTTCGGCAAAATCTGGTGGGAGCGGCTCCTCTCGGTGCCGTGTATGACGCGCAACCCGTTCCTGGCGTTCACTCAACTCTGCCTTGCGCTCGATCAGCGTTTGCTTGAGATCTTCGGCATTCAATGTGCTGCTCCCTTGCGCGGGTAACCCGATTCGAACTCACCTGGCGAAGTGACGCATCCCCAGTTACCGCGACGGTAAGGATCAGTGTATACCTCTTTGAGTCCCAAGTTGAGGAATGCTACTCGCTGTGCCGACGTAGATCGTCGATACTCCAGATCCCGCTTCCTTTACTGGCAATGTACAGGAATGCGAAACAATAGAGGACGGCGAGTTCCCCTCGATTCATGATCGGAAACAGCGCCACGGTTCCGTGGGCCATCCAATAGGCGACAGCCATGGTTCCGCTACATATGAACGCTGCCCAACCGGCCATGAGGCCGATCATTATCAGTCCCCCACCGATCAGCTCGATAGAACCCGCGCCATAGGCGATAAATGCGGGCATGCCCTCCATTGCCGGTAAGGGAAACGAAAACAGCTTCTGAGCGCCATGCCAGATAAAATAGAAAGCCTGTGACCATTCTGAGCAAAGCGTAAGTTTGGTCCGTGTAGCCAGACATGAAGTGCGGCATTGATGTACTCACTCGTTGGTGGTTTGCTACAAGGTACCTTGAGTGCTGAAAGCGATGCAAATGGGGATGCGACCCGTTGAGAAAAGAATCGATTCGATCATGAATTTCCTGCAACAGGGACTAACGTCTGGATAAAGTGTTGTCTTTCAGTGAGATAGCGAGTCGGGAAAGAGATGAGAAAAGAATTTTCATGGTTGTCCCCGGGTTGTCCACAGTTTTGTCCCCCGGTGATGCACAAGCTATCCACCGAGCCTTGAAGCCTTTTCACTGGCGCAAACGCACTTCTCTGCTAGCATCTGTTCTCAACGGATGACGGGGAAGGAATCTTGGGAAACTTAGATTCTCAACACCGCCAGACCCGAAAGGCCCACGCCGGGGCCGGGGCTGCCGAGGCGAAGGTAGCTTAAGGGAGCACTCTAGGCTCTACCCGAGCAGGTGGCGACTTGTGAAGGTTGAGATGAGACGGAGGTTTGATGCGGAATTCCTTGAGAAATTCGCATCAAGACGAAGACTCAAAGAGTAAACTCGAACCCTTAACCGCCGAGGGGATCAACTTGGCACCAAGGGCGACGTGGCAAGACGTCGAAAAATAACGGCTCTCGAGCCAACGGTTGATAAGCGTCGAGGCGATCCTGAGATCTCCGAAAACGTGAATCTGCCAACAGGGTGGGGATTGAATACCAGTTGCAAGACCGGCGTTGAAAAACCACTCCTGAATCAGGAAACTGATCAAAGGGAACCCCGCTTCGGCGGGGTTTCTTTGTTGACCCGGTTTTGCAAAAGTCGGATTCTGACGGCGTCTCCTACCAACCATTTTCCTGCAGAAAAGGATGTGTACGCGGTGGGTATCCGATACCTACTTATGCGAACGTAGTCGGCATCCATGTCCATCACACCCATTCCCTTCCATTCTGGTCAGGAACTAGCTAGCGGGCTGGTTTCGGCAATTGCGGATTCTGCAAAGAGTGCCACAACTGTTGTAGGCTAATGCCGTCTTAACGGGATTCACCAGCCATGGTCAATGTTCGGTTGCCAGTTTGAGTACGCGCAACGTGCTACTCACCGGCGGCATCAATCATCCTTTTGAGGAAGCGAGCGCAGCGCTCGTTGAGCTGTTGAATGACATCGGGATAGAAAGCGTTGTTACTACGGATGTGGATGAAGCCGTAGAGGAGCTTGCTACTGCAGATCTGTTCACGATATACGCCTGTCGCTGGCGGATGCTCAATGAAACGCTGCAAGAACCAGCAGATCGCGCATGGGTTTATGAACTTCCCGAACAAAGTGCCGAGACGATCGAAAACTTCATCGAGGATGGAGGCAGCCTGCTTGGATTACACACCGCTTGTATCTGCTTCGATACGTGGTACGAGTACAAACAATTGTTAGGTGGTGTATGGCGTCGGGATCAGAGCTTTCATACACCCCGAGGCAAAGTGGAGGTGCGGCCAGTTGACCACGATCACCAGATGCTCGAAGGCGTGTCCGCATTTACCCTCATCGATGAGATCTACCACGAGCTGGATATCGCACCTGATACCCGGGTGATGATGGAAGGCCGGATACCCGATGGCACCTGGCAGCCTATCGGATGGATCCGGGAGGTCGGCGATGGCCGGGTATTTTATGATGCGCTGGGTCACGATAAAGAGTCGTTGCAGCACCCGGAACATGCACGCCTTTTGCGCCAGGGTGTTCGCTGGCTGCTCAAAGAGGAGGGTTAGCGGAGATCGGCGCTTACCGCGGATGGCCGACAATCTGAAGTGGTTTGGCAGTTATCCACGCACTTGAACGATTCGTGTAGCAGTGGAATAGGTAACAAGGTAGTTTACGAGGAAGAACGATGAACAGCAAAACAAAAGCCGCCCGAAGGCGGCTTAATCATCCCGTTTGTCATTGTTGTTCGGGAGTTAACTTATTCGTTTTCCCC
>JACZXA010000293.1 GCA_022571865.1 Pseudomonadota bacterium | reverse complement strand
GTCGGGTAAGCGAGGAAGATGGTCGTGCCACAGGCACGGAAGAGGGTCGCGCAAGCGCGGAAGATGGTCGCAAAGGTGCGGAAGATGGTCGCGCCATAGGCGCGGAAGAGGGTCGCGCAAGCGCGGAAGATGGTCGCAAAGGTGCGGAAGATGGTCGTGCCATAGGCACGGAAGATGGTCGCACTGTTGGCGCGGAGGCCAGGTCTGTTTCTGTACACCATTTGCATTGTCTGCCCCACCTCGGTGAACATCCCCTTGTTGCCCGGGTGGCGAGGTTTGCGGGTTTGCGCGAACAGGAACTCGATACCGGCGGTATATATTGGGTGGTGCTTGGTTTGCTCGGTGCAATTTCCCTGCTCGTGAGCGTGAAACCAGTGGTGTTGCCTCCGCCACCGCTCATCGGCCAGGCGGTGAACGTCCTGGCCATCCCTGCCGTACCTGAAAAGGCGTCGCAGCAAGCCCGGTATCCGGATGTGCAAACCTCGGTGTGGTTGCCGACAAACATCGACCGCTTGGTCTTGAAGCGTATCAGCAAACCCACCTATGAACCCCTGCCCGTTTATCCGGGTACGGCGCTCATACATGGTGTCGAGGGCGATGTATTGGTCGAGTATTCGGTCTCCGCCGATGGTGCCGTATCCCGGGCCCGGATCATTCGCTCGAGACCATTGGAGGTGTTCGATGCCGCTGCTTTGCGCGCGGTTCGGCAAACGGAATATTTGTCGATCCATCAATTCGAGCGTGGACAAACAACTCGACATTACGGCAATGACCCACCGGAAAGCGCGTTGCGCGTGCAGAAGGAGTTCAGATTCCGCATCAGCACCGGGTAGCTGTCGCCTGTATTAGCTGAACGTAACCAAACGATTTGAGGAGGATTGTGATGCACAGTCTAAGGATCTTTTTGTCCCGATATTCCCTCGCGAGCGGTTTGGCCCTGGTAACCACGGCCGGATTGGTGTTGCTGATGGAGTATCTGATTCGTAACGACGAGAGCGGTTATGAGGAGGCGACATACGTTGGAACGATAGCCTATGTCCGGCTGCTTGAAGATGAACAGGTGAAGGTGAAGATACGTAAGGTTGAGAAGGTCCCACCTCCGGAAATTCAACCTCCAGCGCCGAAACCGTTCAATGACAAAGGTGCAATCGGCTTCGAACCGGTTCCCGCACCGATAAACGATGCACCCCGGCCTGTCCTGGACGCTTCTGGTCCCGTGGATGGTGATTTGTTGCCCATTGTGAAGGTCATGCCCGTGTACCCGAGCAGAGCCCAGGCCCAGGGAATCGAGGGGTACGTCATCATCCAGTTTACGGTCGATGAACTGGGCCGGGTTGTTGACCCGGTCGTCGTGGAGGCGATGCCGAACCGGGTTTTCAACAAGGCGGCGCTCGATGCGGTGCGACGTTACAAATACCAACCTCGAGTGGTCAACGGGTTGCCGATGATCGTCACCGGGGTGCAACAACGTCTGACGTTCGAACTCACCTGAGCAGTTTTCCGTGGCAGGTTTGCCGGTATCCTTTGGATACCGGCTTTTTTGTCGGAATGCTGAATCCGTTGCTGCCTCATTGAGTTTGGCTTCCTTTGGCCAAACTCAGATCAGTTACACTAATGTTTCGCGCTCGATTCAGGAGCAGGATATTTCAGCCGGACAAACCAGAACCCGGACTCGTAGAGTACACATCGTTGGCTGCCACCGCAGCGGCACTACGCTCATGATGGAACTGCTGTGGGCAAGTTACGAGTTCAGCGGACGTAGCTCCCATGAGGCATCGATGTTCGAACCCATTCCGGCTGGACAGACGCTATACCTCACCAAGAAGCCGCCGGATACGACCCGGATGCGAAAAGCTTTTCTTGCCGACGACGAGTTGTTTGTGATCGCCATGATGCGTGATCCGCGAGCGGCCGTGTCGAGCCGCCATCCGATCAAACCCGGCGTCTACTTTTCGAGCTTTCGACGCTGGCAGAAGTATGCCGATGCCATCGAGGCTCTGAGTGGACATCCGCGATTTCTGGTTATTCGTTATGAAGACCTTCTAACCGACCCCGATGGTGTCCAGACGATCTTGGAGGAACGGTTCGACTTCCTGACGGCTAAAGGTCGATTTGCCCATTACCCCGACGGCGTCGAGGTATCTGAACTCACTCGTGGTTCCTTGAACGGCGTTCGCCCGTTCGATCCAAGCCGGGTAAATAGTTGGCGCGAACATCTGCCGCGGGTAAAGGGTCAACTTGCCGTATACCCGGAGCTTGCAGAGATGCTGATACGGCTCGGCTACGAATCCAATGCGGATTGGACCTCGGTCCTCGAAGGTGTTGCGGCGTATACGCAGAGTTACAAGGAAGCGGAACCGAATTGGCTCAAACGCCAGGAAACCGCATTGCGATATTGGTTTAAGAACCGCCGTTACCTGCGTGAACGAGGCCTTTAGGAGTCTGCGCGGTAGAAAATTCCGTCACGAGAAAGTACCACGGCGAGGACGGATAAATGGGCCGCTGTGGTGCTTGCGTAGTAGGAATCTTTTCTACCGCGCAGACTCCTACGTCGCTCCCGGGGCTGTACCGTCGGCATTCTGCCGCGACTTGAGAAACAGTTAACACAATCTCTGCGCCGCTGTCGCCACAATGGGGCAGGCGAACTGGCTGTGCTCGAGGAAATGGATTTTCGATTTTCCCAATTTGAGATTTTCACCGCCACCGGCGCACTGTTTCTGTGTCTGGGGTTCGTGTGCGTGTTCAGTGAAGCCTCCGATATCGAGGATGCGTTGGGAACCGAGGTGATCGAGGCGGTTGGCCAGCAGGATCTCTTCTGGGTAAGCGTCGAAGCGCGAGGACAGAATATCGTGCTCACCGGCGCGGCCCCCGATTACCAGGCTAAGAAGCAGGCGGGTGAAATTGCTATCGACGTGCAAGGCGTGACTGGCGTAACGAACCAGATTGCCATCATTGGGGAAGCCGGCACCTGTCAGAAGCAGATTGACGATTATCTGGTTGATGAGCGGGTTTCTTTTAAGACAGGCAAGGCTTCGTTGAGTGAGTCGAGTTATCCGTTGCTGGATATGCTTGCTAGCATTGCTCGCAGCTGTAACACCCGCATTGAAATTGCCGGCCATACCGATTCGCGAGGCGATGCAGCGGTCAACTTGAAGTTGAGCCAACGTCGTGCCGATGCGGTACGCAAATACCTCGTAAACAGTGGCGTTAATCTGGATTGGATCCGGGCGATCGGCTACGGAGAAACTCAGCCCATCGCGGACAACTCGACCGAAGCCGGTCGCAGAGCGAATCGGCGCATTGAGCTGAGAGTGATAGGAGGCGCGACATGATCTACCTGATCTTGAAAATATTCGGGTATCTCCTGGTCGCACTACTGGCAGGTTTCGCCAGCGGATGGCTGTTTCGGAACCTTGTGGCCGTCAAGAAAGACGAAGAGCAACAGAGTTCGCTCAATGATGCGCGCTCGAAATTACCGCAGTTTGAATCGCTGCTGTACGGGCGCGATGCGCAAGTCAACTCCCTGAAAGAAGATCTCAAAAAGAAAGAACAGAACATCCACGACCTGATGGATGCAGCGAGAGAAAAGGAGCAGGTGTTACTGAAAAAAACGCGGGAACTTAAGCGCCTGACAAAACAAGGTTTGCAAGACGACGACAGCATCCTTGAAGATTCCGACCTTGAGACCCGGTCTGCCGAGACGTCTGCCGAGATGCCGTCAATTGACGAAGGGGAAGTGGCCCAAGCGCGTGGCGCGCAGACCGAGGTGTTGAAAATACAGATTGCCGACCTCGAGAAGGAACTCGAACAGGCCGTTCAGGGGAGGCTTCAGGCCGAAGCCGGCGCGTTGGCGAACACGACCGATGCAGACCGAGATTCCAACCAGGTGCAGGAACTCGAGGCGCGCTCGCGTCAGCAGGCCAAGGACTTCGAGCGGCTGAGCAAATCCCTCGAGCAGGAACGGCGAAAGGTCGTGGAACTCGATCGTGAACGGGAGCTTCAGCACAGGTCGCTCCAGGTGTTACATCAGCAGCTTGAACTCGAACGCGTTCGGGTGGAGCGTCGCTCGAACGGATGAGTTATGAGGTTCCTGGTATTGCCTGACACCAGGAATCTTTTCTACCGCGCAGACTTCTAGGTAAGGATTATTCATGAAGAAGCGTAGCGAGGTTGGGGTCGAGGGCAATTCGCTATGCGAATTGCTAAGCAGTTTGCGGAGCAAACTGCCAGAGTAGTACAAACGCAGGGTGCGCGGACTGGAGAGCGCGGGTCCCGTCCCATTGGGACGGGCGCGTGCATCGACAGCACGTCGAGCACCCGGAAGGAGCACGCCCTGCGTTTTTG
>JACZXA010000292.1 GCA_022571865.1 Pseudomonadota bacterium | reverse complement strand
GACTCTGAGCATCTCCCGGCGCATATCCGCTCGCTCTCCGGTGACTCGATCGGCTGGTGGGAAGACGACACGCTAGTCGTCGAAACGACCAATTTCCTCTCTTTGCCCAACGTCCCAAAAGACGGCCTACGGGTGATCGAGCGTTTCAGCCCGGTGAGTGCCGAAGGCCTGCTTTACCAGTTCACGGTACAAGATCCTGATTACACGGCCTCTTACAGCGGCGAGTTACTGTGGCCCAGGACCGATTCGTTCAGCTTCGAATACGCCTGCCACGAAGGTAACTATGCAATGGGCAATACGCTTCGCGGCGCGCGGTTGTTGGAACAGGAGTGGCTTGAAAAGCAAAAGGATACCTCGGGGGAATAAAGCGGGAAAAAGTTTCCGGAGCAAACATCCACTAGAGGTTCATGCGCTGCGCTAATAGCGCTTTGAACCATTCACCTGCATTGTGTTCCCGCTCACCCTTTTGGGCAATTATCCCCGTGTATTTGTTGCCATTGCGAACAATTGCACAACGTCCTTTTCCACCAACAGCGAGCACCCATGGGCCAACTCAAACCTATCGTCTTACCCATCAATGCTTTCCTGTGCCTTAGTTCCCGCGATCACTCGAGGCGATTTTGTATGTCTGAGCGCGAACCGGATCGATGTTCGACCACCATCGATACAAAAGGTTGGCCGCTTTGATCCGACTTGGCCCGTCCGAAATACCATCGTAGAGTCGCTCGGCCCGATCAAGGTCTTCGTATAGAGACTGCATCATCCCCAAAGCGGCCTGGTCCCTGACCATAGGGTCGTCGATTTCAGAGAGACGCTCTTCGGCGGCGTCCGCATCACTCCCTACCCAACTAGTCATCAACTTTACCGTCAGGTTGTCTTGTTGGGCACTGTCCTGCCGTTCGATCCAGCGCCAAGCAGTCTCTGGATCGGAACGTCCCCAATGAGCAACCAGCCTCTCCTTGGCGACGGCTCTGACCGTCGGGTCCGCTATCGAATCCACGAGGCTCGCGTACTGTGGCGGATCCCGCTGAAGCAGCTGATTCAATACCGGGACAATAGCCACCCGTGCGAACTCTGGTGGTAACCGTACAGCCCATTGGTAAGCATCTTGCGGAGCTCGATTAGCAAAAGACCGGGCAACGGCTCGGTATGAGTTCGTCGCCACGTCAAACTCGTTCTGATTGGCCATCCAGTTGGCCGCAGTTACAGGATCTACGCTGATCCAACCTGTTAGAACCGCGGTGTATCCGCGTTGACGCTCCCGACCAACAAGCGAACGCACAAAGTCGAAAGCACCATCCGGATCAGACTTCGCCCAGCCTTCCATACTGCTGCTCAGTATCTGCTGGCGCTGCAGAGAACTGGGCAGCCCCGTAACCCATTCACTCACTTCCCTGGGGTTGCGTTCTGCCCACTGTTTGACGATGAGCTGTCGTAGAACTTTAGCAAAGCCGGGCTGTTCAAGCCTGTCGATGGCAGCCAACGCCGCCACCGGATTCCGTCGACCCCAGTGCTCGCTGATCGTGTACAGCCGAGCACTGCGGGCGCTTGGATCATCTATGGATAGCGAGTTTTCCCACGCCGTTTCCAGAGGTACGCCGCCATAAACCAGATCTTCGTTCACCACGAAGTTGCGATAGCTCACCCCTATTGCCTCGGCAATAGATTGACGCAATTCCAGGGACAGATCCCCGCGCTCGTACAAAATCGCCGAGAGGCCTTGCATTCTGAGTGTGGAAGTAAGATTTTCGGCATAGTCAATTGCCGCGTCCACATCAAACCGAGCCCAGCTCTGAAAGATCCGCATTATCCACTCAACTTCAAATAGGTGACGGCGGCTCAATACGTGATTGAAAGCTGCGATTGGATTCAATTCAGCGTACCGCTGATAAAGCGCGCCCGTGGCAGACCTCATGAGCGACGCCGGACGCAATTCAGCCACTTCGCCCAGCAATCTGATCAGTTCAGCCTCATCCGCATCATTCGCAAGTGCAAATATCGACGCCGTAAATTGAAAATGACTGGTGCTGGCCTGAACCTCAATCGATTCCAGTTCAGATAGTGACTGCACCTCGTTAACTTCGTCGATCGATTCCAATCGATCAGATGTCGCTGTGTGGGTGCGGGTCATCGGGACCTCGGCTGGATCCTCGCGATCGTCGTCTGCCGTCGCCCACATAACAATCGCGCCCACGACAGCACCTGCAGCGAAAACAGCACCTGCAGCGAAAATTGTGCCAAACCGCCAAACCTGCACCAAATATCACCTCTATCGTTTATAACCGGCGGCTAGGAGTCTGTGCGGTAGAAAATTCCGTCACGAGAAAGTACCACGGCGAGGACAGTTTTTCGTTCTTTTGAGGCGCTTGAGTGGCGCTACGCAACGAAAAAGAGCACAAATATGGCCCGCTGTGGTGCTTTCGTAGTAGGAATCTTTTCTACCGCACAGACTCCTAGATCTAAGTTCAACGGGCTTCGGTAGTCCTCTACCGCCGACCTCCGGATACGATCGTCCGTTAAGCCATCGTTGTTCCAGTGCACAAACTAAAGATTTCGATAACCCTTTCCAGTCAGAGCCTTTCTCGACAACCAGATAAGGAACGCGCTTGTTCTGAGGGAATTATGGCGCGCCCCGCATCGATTGAAAAGCAAACGTAACTATTTGATTTTCAATCAGTTAATCGAGTCGCTGCTGGCTATATGCCCCCAAAAATGCTCCGTTGAACATGTTAATTGTTAGGAGCATTTTGATAGGCCAAGACCTGCTAAAACGAAACTCGATCCGAAAATACGCTGTGAACCGCGCCGGGTTTGCTCGAGGCTCCAACTCTTGAGAGGATTGGAGCATGAGTACACAAAAACGATATTCCCCAGAGGTCAGGGAACGAGCGGTTCAGGCCGTATCCTTGGCGGCATGCGTATGCATCACATTGCCTCCAGGCTGGCATGGAGCCCGCATTCGTGGCCAGGCAGCTGGGGCACTCTTTGCAGATGTTCTTCACCACTTACGCGAGCCTGGTGCAGGACGAAGAGCGACACAGGAGCGAACTCGAGAAGCTATGAGCCACTACCAGGAGTGAGAATGGTTAACCCCAAACCAAATTGTGAACAGATGTTCGACGGCAAGGTTCGGGCCTGGACAAAGGGAGTTTCTTTCGATGCCAAAGCCCGGGAACAAGTACACCGCGTTGCCTCCCTTCCGTTCGTACACCCCATCGCCATCATGCCGGATGTGCATTGGGGAATGGGAGCTACGATCGGTTCAGTCATTCCTACAACCGGGGCCATCATTCCTGCTGCGGTTGGTGTAGATATCGGCTGTGGCATGGTTGCCTGCAAGACCAATATCAACCCAAACTCGCTTACCCGATTGGCAGAGTTGCGCTCTCAGATCGAAGCCGCTGTACCACACGGTAGAACAGACAACGGCGGAAAGAATGACAGGGGGGCGTGGTCGGATCTTCCCGATGAAACCATTTTTGCGTGGAAGGCGATGTACCAGCAATACGACGCCATTATCGAGAAGCACCCCGGAGCCCTCAGCAAGAACACCGTCAGGCAGTTAGGCACGCTTGGCACAGGGAACCACTTTATCGAAATCTGTCTGGATGAAAACGACGATGTTTGGGTAATGCTTCACTCGGGTAGTCGGGGTATGGGCAACCGATTTGGCACCTACTTCATCAACCTTGCCAAGAAAGAGATGGAACGATTCTTCATACAGTTGCCAGATAGAGACCTCGCGTATCTCGTCGAGGGAACCGAATACTTTGCCGACTATATGGAGGCGGTAGAATTTGCCCAGAACTTTGCCTTCGTCAATCGACAAATCATGTTGTCCCGAGTGCTAGATGTTCTATGCAAACGATTCCATAAGTTCATCGCTTTGGAAGAAGAAGCGGTCAACTGCCATCACAACTACGTTGCCAAAGAGAACCATTTTAACCGTAGCGTGTGGATCACTCGTAAGGGCGCTGTCTGCGCTCGCAAGGGAGTGCTGGGCATTATCCCTGGATCAATGGGCGCTCGTAGCTATATCGTTGAAGGTCTTGGTTCGAAGCTGTCCTACGACTCTTGTAGCCACGGAGCCGGGCGGGTCATGTCGCGCCGGGAAGCTAACAAAACGATTTCACTGGAAGATCACGCAGACGCTACGCGGGGGGTTGAGTGCCGAAAAGACTCCAGTGTGTTGGATGAGTCACCGGCTGCGTACAAAAATATAGAAGACGTTATGGCTGCGCAAAGCGACCTGGTAAAGATTCGTCATGAACTGAGACAAATAATATGCGTCAAAGGCTGAAGGGCGGCGGCCCCGGCGCACCGGGGAGTCGATAGTCATGGAAACCTACACATCGTTAGG
>JACZXA010000291.1 GCA_022571865.1 Pseudomonadota bacterium | reverse complement strand
GCTACATTCGGGGACATTGGCCAAGGCTGAAAAAAGACTTCGATTATTAATTAACAAGACACTACAACGTCACAACAGAAGCGGTGAATAACATGTTTGACAGAAACAAGGACAAACAACCCGAAAAAATCGAGACACCTACTCCGTCAGCACCGGTTGCCGACAGTGGATTCAGTGGTGGTTACAAGGCCCCGGCAGCACCGACCAGCGGTGGCAAGTCAGCCGTATTGGGTGCAACCATTCGCGTTAAAGGTGATATCAGCGGCGAAGAGAACCTGCTTTCTTTTGAGACCTTCCCCCACGTTGCATTGATCAAAACGTACAACACCGACCGCCAGGTTCCCGACAGTGCGGGAACCATGTCGGCGATCGTGACGGGTGAAAAAACGCGCGCCGGGGTGTTGAGCATCGCGGCTTCGGTGCCGCGGGGTGATTGTGCCCAGGCACTGACTCACGAGTTGCCGACGCTGCTCGAACTTGCCGAGCAGAGAGGTTTGGCAACAGGGATCGTGTCCACCGCCAGAATCACCCACGCAACACCCGCCGCCACTTATTCCCACGGGCCCGATCGCGATTGGGAGGACGATGGCACATTGCCGCAAGCCGCCAGAATAGACGGTTGCAGAGATATTGCCCGCCAGCTTGTCGAGTTCCCATACGGAAACGGCCCCGAGGTGATACTCGGCGGCGGCAGACAACACTTCTTACCGAAGGAACAGAGCGACCCCGAGTATCCTGACAAATCGGGCAGTCGCACAGATGGGGTTAATCTGATCGACGTGTGGCTTGGTGCGGGCGCCGATCGAACCTACGTCTGGAACAACACCCAGTTTTCCGCGCTCACTTCTGCCGACGACGGCCAGCTACTTGGCCTGTTCGAGCCATCCCACATGCAGTATGAGGCCGATCGGCCACAAGACCCCGGCACCGAACCCACACTCCTTGAGATGACGCGGTTTGCCATCGAGCGGCTGCAACACGGCGATAGCGGTTTCTTTCTGATGGTGGAAGCGGGCCGTATCGATCACGGTCACCATGCGGGAAACGCTTACCGGGCACTCACCGACACCGTCGCGTTTGCCGATGCGATTTCCGAGGCGCTACGCCTTACCAACCCCGGCGACACGCTCATTCTCGTCACTGCCGATCACAGTCACACATTGACGATTGGCGGCATGTATCCGGAACGCGGCAACCCCATTTTAGGGAAGGCGGCAATCGATGGTAAGTGGCTCACCGATTCAACGGGCAAACCCTACACAACCCTCAGTTACGCGAACGGTCCAGGATATCGCAAGGAGCGGCCGGATTTGACCGACGTAGACACGCAAGCGAAGGACTATCGACAGATTGCGGCGGTTCCGACCTTCATAGAAACCCACGCCGGAGAAGATGTGGCGGCCTACGCCTTCGGCATCAATGCGCACGCACTGCATGGTGTCATGGAGCAAAACGAATTGTATGCGATCTTGTACACAGCCCTGTTTGGACAGGAGCCCTAGGCTATGGAGCTATTCGAATCGTTGATGCATTTCCTGGATGGGTATCTCGGGAGTGCGGTTTATTTCCCCTTCCTGCTACTCGGGGTGGGTCTGTTTTTCACGCTCTACCTGGGGTTTCCGCAACTGCGCTTTTTCGCCCACGCCTGGGGCGTACTGCTGGGTAGACACACGCCTGAAGATGCCGAGGGTGATACCAGCCATTTTCAAGCGCTGTCCACGGCTTTGTCCGGTACCGTGGGTACCGGCAATATCGGCGGGGTGGCTTTCGCCATTTACCTCGGTGGCCCGGCGGCCCTTTTCTGGATGTGGATGACGGCATTCGTCGGCATGACCACCAAGTTTGTCGAAGTTTCCATCTCCCACCATTACCGGGTCAAAGACGAGGACGGCAAGATCGCCGGTGGGCCGATGTATTTCATGGAGCGCGGTTTGAACATGCGCTGGCTGGCCATCTTTTTTGCCGTCGCGCTGGTCATCAGTTCGTTTGGTTCCGGGAATTTACCCCAGAGCAACAATATGGCCGCGGGCATCGAAGCATCGTTTGGCATACCGACCTGGATAAGTGGTGCGGTGCTGGCCGCCCTGCTGGGTCTGGTCATCATCGGCGGAATCCGCCGTATCGCTCTGGTTGCCGCCACCATCGTTCCAATAATGGGTGTTTTTTACGCCGTTTGCGCGTTGGCCGTGGTACTCAGTAACATCGATCAGATCGGGCCTTCATTCGCCGCCGTTTTCGGCAATGCCTTCAGCGGTTCTGCCGCAACCGGTGGTTTTCTGGGGGCAACGTTTGCCTATGCGTTCAATCGAGGCGTAAACCGGGGGTTGTTCTCGAACGAGGCGGGGCAGGGGTCAGCGCCGATCGCTCACGCTGCCGCCAAAACCAAGGAACCGGTTGCCGAAGGCATGGTCTCGATTCTCGAACCCTTCATCGACACGCTGATCATCTGCACGCTCACCGGGTTGGTGATCTTGTCTTCCGGTGTATGGACAGAGAAGTTCGAAAACGAATTTTCGTCTTTCGACACGGAGTTCGTTGCCGGCCTTTACTCGGAGAACAATCCGCAAGACGTAACCGCGTTGTTTGCCCACCTGGACATCATCCCTCCGTCAGACGATCCCGTCAGGAGATATGCGGGCACCCTGGAGGTGGTGAACGGCGTGGCTGCAGATGCTGCATTCACGGTTATTCACAACCGCTCCATTGCCGAGAACGTTCGCTACTTTGTCGACGGTCAGCCCATGACGGGGAGTCTGGCCATCGTAGACGGGCAGGTGGATACGCCCGGCGTGGTGATCAGAGGCGACTCCCTCCTGCACTCTGTCCCGCTCACTGTGGAAGCATTCAAGAAGAGCTTCATGGGTGAATTTGGCCAGTACGCGGTGACCATCGGCCTGGTGCTTTTTGCGTTCTCGACGGCGCTTGCGTGGTCGTATTACGGCGACCGGGGAATGACCTATCTATTCGGGCTAAAAGCCGTGCTGCCATACCGTATCGTTTATGTGCTCGGCTTTTTCGCCGCCACCATTGTCGACACCTCACTCATCTGGTTGATCTCAGCCGTTACCCTCGCGTTGATGACCCTGCCTAACTTGCTCGGCCTCTTATTGATGCGTAAAGAGATAAAATCCATGACCAACGAGTATTGGCGAAAGTTCAAAAACAAATGATTTTCGGTATAGTGCTGACATAACAAACCGTCTGCATTGATCCGTTTAGCGTGACAAATGCACAATAAGAGGAATCCACATGCCGCTCAAGGTCACCTTCGAACTGGAAGACAAAGATTTAGAGTATTTTCGCCGGTGCATGAAAGAAGCACGCTCCAAAGCGGGGCGTGTCACCGAAACGGAGGTGTTGAGCCAGGCCGAAGCGATGATCGGCGAGGTGCAAGCCGCCAACGCACCGGCCTTCGTGCAGGAGCGAGTGGGCAGGCTGGCAAGCCTCATCGATATGGTTCGGGACGAAGAATGGAAGCTCGAGAGTAAAGAGCGTGCCAATGTTATTGCCGCGCTCGCCTACTTTGCGGAACCCCAGGACATCATTCCCGACAACGTCCCGGTGCTCGGGTACATCGACGACGCCATCATGATTGAACTCGTTCTCACCGAGCTCAAACACGAGCTGGAATCCTTCGAGGATTTCTGCAAATACCGTGCCGATGAAAGGATTCGGAACCGGAATTCGAATCTCACCCGCGAAGAGTATATCGCCATTAAGCGACGAGCCCTGCACGCGCGAATGCGACGACGGCGAGCGTCCGCAAGCGCCCGCCCGAGAGGGGGACGCAGAACACGTATCCGCCTGTTCTAACGCTCCGTCATCGTTTCGTTTCAGCGCTGCAGCCAGTCTGCCATGCATACCTCACACAGGGCGTAGCTGTGGCGCGGGTCGTTCAACGTGTCCAGGAGTTCCCACGCGCGCGTTAGTTGCGAAAAAGTCCGCATCACGGTGCCGTATTGCGAAGCCTGGGGCAGTTCCACGGCTTCACTCAACTGTTTGAGCAACAGCTGTCTAGGCGTCAACGGGGTGCTCAGATAGCGGGTTCGGTACTCGCTCAGTTCCGCTAACTCAGCGGCATGAGCGATCGCATCCTGCAGGTTGCCAAGCTCATCCACCAGACCCAGCTCCAGAGCTTTGGCGCCGATCCAGACGCGACCCTGGGCGATGGCGTCAACCTCTTCGGGCATCATGTCTCGGCCGCGGGCAACCAGATTGACGAATTGGGTGTAGCCGTTTTCTACATTTGCCTGGAGAATGCGCGCCATCTGCTCGCTGACCCCCGAGGTCGGATCGAGCGAACCTGCAATGGGTGAGGTGCCCACGCCGTCGGTGTGAACACCGATTTCAGCGAGGCTCTCCTCGAACGTAGG
>JACZXA010000101.1 GCA_022571865.1 Pseudomonadota bacterium | reverse complement strand
AAGGCCTCCTTCGAGAGGCTGGGTGCCCGCCGATTCTGGGCATGAGCCTCCTCGACTCGTTTGGTATAATTTTCGATCCATGCGATCCATTTCGTTCGGTTTTCGTAGAGACTTTTCACTACCCGGCTTCGGTCGTAGGTAATATCGGAGGCGACTTCGTCACGGCTTAGCCTCGAGTCTCGATAGACGAACGCCAGGCGTTCGCGCAGACCTCTGTCACCTGGCGCAGCACCCGTGGCGTCGGAGACGAGTACCTGGTAATCGTCGTCAAGGGCGGCCACCAGGCGGTTGAGGCCTGACAGATCGTCCATCACTTCCTGTAACGCCAACAGATCGAATCGATCACAAACCAGGGAGAAAAAATCCCAGCGTTTTTTGTCGTCACCGGCGTTTCCGAGCTTGAGCGTATTGAATGACCCAACTATCACCGAGCGGTTGCGCCGCTCGGGAAAACCGAAACGGGCTCCATCGCTGTCGATCAGACTGAATGCCGTATTCCATTCCTGCTGGCTGAATCCCATCGCAAACCTCCCGCACTTTTCCCGAACCGTTTCCTTGTCATACAGGATAAGTCGTTTCGATACCAGCGACTTGAGCGTCGCAGCATCGCTCGCTAACTCGTGCAGGCATCTGGAAGACGTTCTTTAGATCAGGTTTTCGAGATGATGTTCGTAACCAAACAACATCAGAGTAAAAGCCGTCAAGTTGACAGACTCCTAATATGGGATACCAGATCACTCCGTCATTTCGGACAAACGTAAATCCAAATATTGCGTCGATTAGCCCGCTGCTGATGACGCCATTCGAGCCCTGGTATAAATGGCTGAAACCGAACGCGCCCGCGGTTGCGACGATTGACAATACTTTGAAAACCAAGTTCAGTCAGATTTCCGAAAACCAGGCACTGAATGGGTGGGGAAATTAGGATTACCGCCAGGCTGAGACTGACAATTTCAGGTGTTGTCCGCCAATATCATCTGTGCACCTTTTTCCGCAATCATGATTGTGGGTGCGTTGGTATTACCGGAAACCAGGGTAGGCATGATCGACGCATCAACGACGCGAAGCCCTCTAACACCGTGTACCCGGAGTCGCTCATCGACAACTGCAAGTGAGTCACTCCCCATTTTGCAGGTTCCGACCGGGTGAAAAACGGTTCCTCCGTGACCGCGGCAGTAGTCGAGGATTTCCTCGTCGGAGCGTATCGTGTCGCCCGGATAAGTTTCATGGTCGATGAATTTGGCCAGCGATGGCGCGATGCCAAGCTGGCGCGCAATGCGTATACCTTCGATCAGCGCGTTTTGATCCAGGGTTTCAGCAAGAAAATTCGGTTTGATTGCCGGTTCGGCGGCGGCATCGTTGTTTCGAGCGTGGATGGACCCTGTACTAGCCGGGCGCAGTTGGCAGACGGAACATGTCATTCCAGGCTCTTTTTCGAGCTCTCCGCGTTTGCCACCGCTGTAACTTGCGTGAGCGAAGTGAAACTGCACATCGGGTGTTTCAAGCTCGGGGCGCGTCCTGACGAAGCCGTGAGCGATACCGGCGGTATAGGTCATGACACCTTTGCGTGTCACGGCGAATTTCAAGGCTTCCCATGCCAGGCGCACGCCGCGAGTATCTTCGTTCAGGGTCGATGTGCCTGTGACCCGCCATGCGACTGAACTCGCATAGTGATCGCGGTAGTTTTCGCCAACACCCCCTAGATTGCGGACCACTGGTATGCCGATTTTTTGCAGATGCTCCGCTTGACCAATTCCCGACAGCTCCAGCAACTGCGGCGACTGAACGGCCCCAGCACACACGACAACTTCCTTGTTGGCCGTCGCCACTTCTATTTGCCTGCCTGTTCGACTGCCGCCGATCGCGTAACGAACACCGGTTGCGCGACCGTCTTCGGTGATTACAGCTTGCGCCAGAGCGCGGGTGACAATCGTAAGGTTTACTCGTCTGCGAACCGGTGATAGAAACGCTCGTGCGGTGCTGTGTCGTACCCCCCCTCGCTGGGTGACCTGATAGATCCCGAAACCTTCCTGCGAGGAGCCGTTGTAGTCGGGGTTGCGGGGATAGCCGATCGCAACACCTGCTTCTATGTAGGCATCGAGCAGCGGGTGACCTTCTATCATGTCAGCGACGTTGAGTTCACCCCCGCTACCTCGATACTCGTCTCCGCCACGCTCGAAGTTTTCGGAGCGTTTGAAAAACGGCAACACTTCGTCGTAAGACCAACCCCGATTGCCTAATTGGGCCCAGGTGTCGTAGTCCAGGGGTTGGCCGCGTACGTACAACATACCGTTTATGGAAGAGGAACCACCCAGCACCTTACCGCGTGGAATCGGTAACTTTCGGTTGCAGGTATTTTCTTCCGGCTCACTCTCGAAACACCAGTTGACGCTCGGTCGATCGATCATCTTCCAGAAACCAACGGGTATTTGGATGAGCGGGTTCCAGTCGCGCCCGCCCGCTTCGAGCAACAGCACGGTGTCGCCGGGATCTTCGCTCAGCCGGTTTGCGAGCACACAACCCGCTGACCCCGCACCGATGACGATATAGTCAAATTCAGCCACGCAGGTTTTGCCCTTTGGTAAACGCCTTTGCAGGCTTCTTCAAAGACGTCTTTGAAGACGTTTCCAGAGATTTCTCCAAAGACGTTTCCAGACCGTAGCTTCGTATCATTTTCCGTTCGTAGTCCCTTGCCGCTTTAGCCACGTTGCCCCGGGCGCCGGTTTCGAGATATCGCCGCATTCTTCCTGCGTCACCGAGGGGGGACCGAGTGCCAAGAGAATTGAGCATGACCATAGCGACCACCTGTCCATCTGCTTCGGTGACCATCACCAGGCAGCGACCCGATTCCTTGAGATAGCCTGTTTTACTGAGCAGAACGTTCCAGCGGCTGCTTCGGGTCAAGGGGTTGGTATTGCCATAGCCGAGCTGGTAGCGGGGGGCACGAAAACGAACCGTGTATTGGCGAGTGGTTGAGTAATCACGAATTTCCGGATACCGATGTGCGGCGGTCACCATGCGCGCGAGATCGCGTGCCGTAGAGCGGTTGTCTGGTGATAACCCCATTGGATCGACAAAGTTTGACCGGGTCATGCCGAGAGATTTCGCCTTGGCATTCATCGCGGTTATGAACGCACCGATTCCTCCTGGATGATTGAGTCCGAGGTTGTACGCTGCCCGGTTTTCAGAAGACATCAGTGCGATGCGCAGCAGATCGGTTCTTCTGGCCTGCGAAGTGATGCGGATTCGAGAATAGGCGTTCTTGCCGAGTTTTGATTCCCAGCCACCAATAGGCAACCACTCATTGAGAGAAGCGCCAGAATCCAGCACCACCATAGCGGTCATCAATTTGGTAATCGATGCAATCGACATGACGGCGTCGGCATGTTTTGCAACCAGGAGTTCGCCCGTTTCGACATCGGCGGTGACCGCGCTCACCGAGGCCAGGGAGATGACGTTGGGGGTGCTGGTCGTTGCACCCAGCGCGACCGCGAACAGCAGGAATCCAAGTGCCCACGCGAGGATAAACCGGGTTGTAGGTCTGTATGTCATACGTCGCGTGAGGTCCAACCTAAACGGCGAAGGCATAATTAGGATCATCGGTCATCATGACTTCGTCACGCTCTCATTGCCTTTTATCAATTGCCGGATTGCAGGAAAAGACAGTTTGATGGGGTTGAAATCCCTCAGCCGCTTGGCCCTTTGCGGCAACGTATTGTTCGTTCCAAACGCCTTCACCTGTCGGCTTCTCTCCCGTCTCAACCCAGTGCGCGGCGTCGGCTTGTTGTTTCGCTACGTTCGCCTGGCGGTTCTGGCCCCAGGCATTTACCTCTCCCAGGAAACCGGGATCGTCCTTCAACTCGGTGATTTCAAGTTTGGTCTCGTCCAGCAAGGCAATGGGAAAAGGCAGGATCCGACAGATAGGTTCACCCTTGGCAAAATGAATGGTTTCGTTCTTACGCGTCAAACGCCAACTCATCGTAAACGGAAACGGCAGCCAGTCAGTTCGGATGAATGCTTCCAGCGCAACGGCGTCATCACGCCCCTGGTTGGCAGGCCCCGTGGCGATAAGCCCCAAATCTGGTGAGGTCCGAAAGAGGAAAGGCAAATACCAGGTAACCGTACCGCAGCCAAAATGTGATGTTGGACCGAACCGATCCGGTTTCTGGACTGACACCGTTATGTCGGTGTTCATATCCGCACCATTCCAGAGGATGTCTGCATCGATCGGATTGAATAACTCCCAACCCATGGTATTAGCGGCGGCTATTGGGATGCACCGGTATATGTATTTTTTTGGGGTATCGCTCATCCACGCTCGTCGAGGCGAGCAAGGTTTGATTGCCTCTTTCACATTGATTTGTGCACCCGGAATAAGGCAGGCCCGGATCGTATTGGGGGGCAGTACAAGAGGGGCGGGTATCGACATGGTATTTTCCGGAGCAATCATCAACTGCCAATTCTGCTGGTCAGGATGGCTCAGCGTCAATAATGGTTGAAGCGGCGTCGATCATCCGGATTTTTCTGGACCCTATGGAAGGAAATGCTGCTCGTGCCAACAGAATAACATAACGCATTCGCTTCAGATCTGTGTTGCTTCGCCTGTTCGCTCTCATCCCCTGCTAGGGGCTGTCGCTGTCATTGCGCCATTCGAATTTCTCATGAAGATGATGGGAAATCGTATTTGACATCATGTCAGGATGACGTCACGTTGTAACGCGTTGAGGAGCGGTTCGACTGGCACGGATCGTTCCAATCTGGAACCTGATTCGCTTTACGGCAAAAAAGCACCATATCAAACGGGGTAATTAAATGGCTCATGACATAGTGATTCGAGGCGGAAAAATTGTCGACGGTACGGGTGCCGAGCCGATTCCGGGCGACATCGCCATCGACGACGGCCTGATTACGGCCGTTGGCAAAATTACCGGCAAAGGTAAACAGGAGATCAACGCCGAGGACCATATGGTGAGCCCCGGTTTTATCGATCTGCATACCCATCTGGATGCCCAGATCGGCTGGGATCCTGCCTTGACCCCAGTCAGTTGGCATGGTGTGACCACCGCTCTGATGGGCAATTGCGGGGTGACGTTTGCACCGTGCAAACCAACCGATCAGGAATTGCTCGCAGGCATGATGGAGACGGTTGAGGATATTCCGAAACACGCCATCCTGACCGGTCTGCCCTGGACCTGGGAACACTACGGCGGCTACCTCGATGCGCTCGATGAGTTACAGCCCGGCATCAACCTGACCGGCCTGGTGGGTCACTGTGCCGTGCGTTATTACGTGATGGGCGAGCGTGCGGTGGAGGAACAGTCCACAGACGCCGAAAGACGACAGATGGCGGAGATTGTGGGTAAGGCGATCGACGCAGGTGCGGTGGGATTTTCCACCAACCGGTATGCGCCGCATAAGTTGCCCGATGGTCGCTCTATTCCAGGCACCTTTGCCGATCCCCAGGAGTTGGTCGAGATCGCCAAGGCCGTTGCACCGCGTAACGCGTTGATGCAAGCCGTTGGGGCGGACTTTGAAGTGCTGAAGGCGATGTCCGACACGACTCGAGGCCGTATCTTGTTCAGTTATGGCACAGGCCCCGACAAGGGGATGGGGCGTGCCGCGGCCGAGCGGCTCGACGAGTTATGCGAGGGGCGCGACGTCACCGCGATTACCCAGGTGCGGGGCTCCGGTTTCATGTTCGGATTGCAGTCCGCGCTGCCGTTTCCCGGTGAAACCTGGGACGCAATCAGGAAGCTCGACCTGGCCGGTCGCCTCAGTGCGATCAATGACGAGCAAACGGCAGCCAAGCTGGCCGAGGAAGGAAAATCGGCCGAATTGCGCTTCGATCTGAAGCTGGTTTTCTCTCTGGGGAACGGCAAAAAGCCCGATTACACACTACCGGCCGAAAACAACGTTTATGCACTGAGTAAGGCTCAAGGCGAGCATTTTGTCGAGATGTTCCTGCGGGTATCGCGCGAAAGTAATGGCAAGGTTTTATTCAATTTGCGAATGTTCAATCAGAGCCTCACGGAACTCGGTGATCTCATCCAGAGCAAAAACATTTACCCGAGCCTCGGCGACGCCGGAGCACACGTCTCGCAGATCATGGACGCGGGTTGGTGCAGTTTCGTCCTGTCGTACTGGATGCGTGAAAGGGGCCTGTATACGATGGGCGAGGGTATTCGTCGTTTGACCTCCGGACCCGCCCGCGTTCTCGGCCTGAGCGATCGTGGCACGCTGAAGGAAGGCATGCGGGCCGACATCAACGTCTTCGACTTCGAGCGTGTGGCTGAACGTCAACCCGAGTTGGTACACGACTTTCCCGGCGGTGCGCCGCGCTACATCCAGCGTTCGACTGGATACAAAGCCACCATCGTCAATGGCCAGATCAATGTGCTGGATGGCGTGCATACGGGTGTTAGAGCGGGTCAGGTTCTCAGACATCAGGGGTAGCTAGAATGTCTGTTGGAAGGCACGCATACCGTGGGCGGGTGAGTGTCAACGGTACCGGGAGGCAATTCGATGGCTCAGGATGAACAGTCCAAGCACATATCCCCTGCACGCGCGGAAGCCGGCGTAACAACGGCACCCACGCTTTCGGCCGCGGAGGAGATTGCCGAGCTCAAAGCCGAGAACGTCCGGCTGAAAACGCTGCTGCTCGAACAGGAGCAGTCACCCGAGCCCTCGGAAGGCTCGGGTGATGAGTGGCCGACCGAGATTACCTACGATGAACTGCCTTATTCGGGCGCCCGCCTTGGGGGCATAACCAAACAGCGCGAAAAAATCCGCCCGACCATCGATTTTCCGGAGTTGCCACAGCCAACGCGCGATGAAGCGCAGCTTCAGGCGGATTTCATTCGCTGGGGGTACTGCCTCGTGGCCGATGCCATGTCCGAAGAACAGATCCGGGCGCAGATTGATCGGCTGCTCGATCAGGCCGCTGCCGAACGCGCCGCAAAGGTGGCTCATTTGAGCCATCGTGGTAATGCCCAACTGGTTTTCAACCTGCTGCCGAAAGGTCAGGTGTTTCGCGACCTCATCGCTTTTGAGGCGTGTGCCGCCAGCGAAGGGCCGTTGGTCGAGTCGCTGATGGAAAAGATTCTGGGGCGGGGTTATTACCTGGGTACTGCACACGGCTCCATCGTTCACCAGAATGGCGGTCGCCAGGAATTACATCAGGATCAGGGCTTCGTGCCGCTGCCCCACCCGCCATATCCACTTTACGGCCTGCTTATCTGGCTATATACCGACTTCAGCCTCCAGGAGGGTGGCACCTACCTCGTTCCCGGTTCCCATAGGGAAGCGTCGGGGCGTAACTGCATCCGGGAAGGTGTGGAGTATGAACAGTTGGCACAAGACCGACTCATGGCGCTCACCGCACCTGCGGGAACATGCGCCATCACCGACAGCCGCTTACTGCATTCGGGCGGTGCACGCACGGCGCCCGGTACCCGGTTGGCCTCGCGCATGTTGTACGCGCGAGGCATGATGCGCCAACAGGAAAACCAACTCGCCTGTGTGTCCGATCAAATTCTCGACAACATGTCTGCGAAGCTGAAAGGTCTCATTGGCTTCAAGCCGTATTACGGGCTCGGCATGGTCGACGGCAACGCGATCGATCCCGACAAGCCGAAGGTTCACGTGGGTGAGCTGTCGATGTCCCGGCCCGATGAATTCGAGCAGGATTTCGATTGGAAATACAGCCAGAACGCCAAACAACTGGCTGCGCTCGATTGGGAAAGTTATGCTGAATACCTCGGCGAATAGCTTATGTGTCCATTCCCATACCATCGCTGAAGAAGGCTGAACTTCCGGTTCTGAGGTGACGAGTCTGAAGATGATCAGCGAATATTCTCAGGAGCGGATTGTTCATTTCGAACGACCCGCCGCGCGTTTCGACCTGAATACCGATGCATGGTAGCGACGCGGGTACGGCGGATGGCAAGAATCGACGTCGTTGACGAGAACTGGCACGACCGGAAGGAGCACGCCCGCCTGCGAGGCCCGACGTTTTGTTGCTATCGGCGACCACAGTAGCTTGTTGATGAATAATCCAGGCTAGTGGGCAGGTTGTGAACGGTGCTGCGACCCGATTGCCGTTATCATCGACCGGGTAAATTTCAATTTTCGTCATTGGGTGACAAAACAACTGGAGCAAGAGAATGTCCGATGCAGATAGTGATCTATTCAACCTCGCGATGTCAGACGAGGCCCAGCCTCTCCTGGCCGCGGTCAAGAAACACATCACGGAAAACGTCGAACCAATCACCGAAGAATTCTTCGCCCTCGAGAAGGGCAAGGAAGACCGGTGGTCCTGGCACCCGCGTCAGCTTGAACTGCTCGATGGCGCGAAGGCGAAAGCCAAAGAATCCGGATTGTGGAATTTCTTTCTCCCGGACTCCGAGATTGGAGAGGGGCTGACCAATCTGGACTATGCATACATTGCGGTTGAGTTGGGTAAATTTGCGCTCGCATCGGAAACTCTGAATTGCAGCGCACCCGACACCGGCAACATGGAAGTGTTGGAACGCGTCGGTACCGAAGCCCAGAAAGAACAATGGTTGAAGCCTTTGCTGGCTGGGGAGATTCGCTCGGCTTACGCTATGACAGAACCCAACCTGGCTTCATCCGATGCAAAAAATATCAGCACGAGTGCCGTGCTCGAAGGCGATGAGTGGGTGATCAACGGAGAGAAGTTCTATATTTCAGGCGCCGGAGACCCCCGCTGCAAGATCATGATCACCATGGTGAAAACCAGCCCCGATGCGGCTCCGAGCAAGCAGCAATCGCAGATTCTTGTCCCAACCGATGCCCCCGGGGTCGAAATGCTCGAAGGTATGCAGGTATTTGGACAAGACCATGCGCCGCGTGGGCATATGCACATCAGGTTCAACAACGTACGAGTACCGAAAGACAACCTGCTGCTGGGCGAAGGTCGTGGCTTTGAAATTTCTCAAGTCCGGCTTGGCCCCGGGAGGATTCATCACTGCATGAGATCTATCGGCAAGGCGGAAAAAGCGCTGGAACTCATGGTGAAACGAGCCAGCACCCGAATCGCTTTCGGCAAGCCGATCGTCAAGCTCGGTAAAAATCTCGAGATCGTTTCCCGGGCGAGAATAGAAATTAACGCTATGAAGCTGTCCGTATTGCAAGCCGCCAAGGCCATGGACGTGCTCGGCAACAAGGAAGCGAGGATCTATGTCAGTGCGGTGAAGGCAATGGTCCCTGAGAAGGTGTGTTTGATCATCGATCAGGCTATCCAGATGCATGGCGCAGTCGGTATATCACAGTGGACGCCCCTCGCTGCCATGTATACGGACCTGCGCCACCTGCGTTTTGCCGATGGTCCGGATGAGGTACATCACATGGTGGTCGGTCGCGCCGAAGTGCAGAAGTACGGTCTCTGGTAGCCCTTGGAGGAAGCCAAGGCTTCCATCATGGGCGTTGGCTGCGGTAATGAAATGGCATACACCATCTTCCTTCGGCAAGGATCGCGCGTTAGTCAGGGTTTGTGAGGGGTGACCCTCACTCCTCGAGCGTTGTGCTCAGCCGTTCGACCGCAAGCAGATAATCTTCCATGAACTCGCGCATGACGGTGCGCGTCGACTGGATGCTGTTCATCAGCCCGACGCCCTGGCCCACGAAAGAGGTGGCGAGTCGTTTGGCGCCCGGGTGCCCGCCTTCCGCAAGCTTGGTGATTTTGGCCAGTGGCGCTTCACTCACCAGTGACTGCAGCGGCATAGGTAGTGGCTCTGGTGCCTCTCCGGATTCCCAGGCATCTGTCCATGGAGAGCGGAGTTGGCGCGAATATTTACCCGTCCGTGCTTTGGAGCGAACCGTCTGCCGGGAACTCGCCTGAAGGTATTTTTCTTTGATAATCGGAGAAGTTTCGGCTTCGGTGGTGGTCAGCCACATCGAACCGGTCCAGGCACCCGCCGCACCCATGGCCATACACGCGGCCATCTGGCGACCGGTCACGATGCCACCTGCCGCGAGCACGGGGACATTGGAGCTTTTCACCGCGTCACAGACTTCGGGCACCAGCACCAGAGTGGACACCTCTCCGCAGTGCCCGCCTGCCTCGGTACCCGCCACCACCAGCACGTCCACACCCGCGTCTACCTGTTTGGCGGCGTGTTCCTTTGCGCCGACCAGCGCGGCGACGACAACGCCGTTTGCCTTGCCCATATCGAGCATGTATCGCGGCGGAACACCCAGCGCATTGGCGATGAGTTTGATCGGATGCGCAAAAGTAACATCGATGATGTTGGTTGCCCGTCCCGGCGTTAGAAAGCCACCACCCCGTCCGGTCTGGGCATCATACACACCTGCCGTATCGATCTGGTGCTGGGCAAGGATGTTGGTAGCGAACTGGCGATGTTCATCCGGCACCATCGCCAGGATTTCTTCCGGAGAAGTGTCGTCGTCGGTAATGGCCATGCTCGTCGGGGCAATCAGGTCGACGCCGTAAGGCATGCCGTCAATGTGCTCGTCAATCCAGTTGAGTTCGATCTCCAGCGATTCGGCGTTGTGACCGGCTGCGCCCAGCACGCCCATTCCGCCGGATTTAGATACCTCGACAACGACGTCCCGGCAGTGAGTAAACGCCAGGAGCGGGAAGTCGATCCCCAGAAGATCGCAGATCGGTGATTTCATTTGCCTGCCCCTCCCCGGGCGTATGACAGCGCAAGTCAAAAAATACGGTAGGCGCTATGATAGCGCTTCTAAGAAGGGGGAAGGGACTATGTGGAGTGCAGGCGACAGAACACTACGATCGTTTCTCATGGTCGCAACCGCGATGTTGGTGCCGGTAACATCGCTGGGTCATGGCAGTGCGAGTTCGGGTGAGTCCGAAGGCCGCGCAATTGAATTCCCGGATACGGGCCAATATCACACCCTCGTCGTCGATCTGCATACGCATTCCGTATTCTCGGATGGGCACGTCTGGCCGGGGATTCGCATCGGGGAAGCGCTACGCGATGGTCTGGATGCAATAGCGATCACCGAACACCTCGAGTGGCAGCCTCATCTGGAGGACATCCCCCACCCGGACCGGAATCGCTCGTACAACATAGCCGTAGCGAGCAGACCGGACGACTCGGATCTCATCGTCATCGCAGGATCGGAGATCACCCGTCGCGCGCCCCATGGCCACATCAATGCGGTCTTTATCCGTGATGCCAATGCGTTGGTTGTGGCCGGGGCTGTTCCTGAGCCTTTCGACGCGAGAGAGTATTATGTGAACTCAACCAGCACATCCGCCCAGCAAGCCCTGGATGCCGCGAATGAACAAGGGGCGTTTACTTTCTGGAATCACTCATGGAGTGATTTCACCAGTGGCAAAACGGAAATCACCGCTTTTCACTCGGCCAATGCGGCCAACGGCAAGCTTCATGGCATTGAGGTCGCAAACGGCCGGACTTACTCGGCAGAATCTTTCCAGATTGCTCTGGATCACAACCTGACGCTCATTGGTGTGTCGGATGTCCACAACCTGATCGACTGGGACTATAAACCCCACGAGGGTGGACATCGCCCGGTGAACCTGGTGTTTGTACGAGAACGTTCGGCGAATGCTATTCGGGATGCGTTATTCGCAAGGCGGACGGTGGTCTGGTACAAGAATCTTTTGATCGGGCGGCCGCGCGAACTCCTGGCGCTATTGAAGGCTTCCCTCACGGTGGGCTCCGGGAGTTACCGACCTGGCACGGAAGTACTGCAAGTCACTTTGACCAACCATTCGGATGCGAATCTGATGCTCGGGAATTTGAGTGGTTTCACGCTGGGCGAGCACGACATCATCGAAGTGCCCGCTCATCAGGAAAAGACGCTGTACCTGAGAACCGTTACGCGACTGGCAAATGTCGAGTTGAGCTTCGAAGTGCTGAATGCGCTGACAACTCCCGATACGCACCCGATCCTCGAATACTCGCTCGAGATCGACGATTCGGCGGAGTAAAACTAATTTGCGAACGAGTGGGGACGGCGTATCGAGCTGTGCCAACCGTGTGGGTTGGTCCGGCGGGCTACCCGGTTTCAGCCCTGACGGGAATCCAGGTGGGCTATTGAAGCCGGCGTACCGCGAGTTCTGAAAGCGTCAACGAGCGATCGATGCTCTCCCGCATCCCATCCATATCAACGCCTTCTGTACTCTTTTTGCCTTCGCAGTAGCGGGCGTATACACCGTGTACGATAGCCGCGCTCTTCCAGCGGTTGAAGCCAACGTAATAATCGAGTTGTGACAGGTCTCGTCCCGTACGTTCGGCGTAACGCTCGGCAAGTTGTGTACGGGATGGAAAGCCTGGGGGCGCCGTCGCAGACTCCGGTTTGAAAGGCTCTGCATCCGTCGGATCCGGCCATTGGTTCAAGGCATAAGCGAGGTCCGCAAGCGGGTCCCCGAGCGTGGATATTTCCCAGTCAACCACTGCAGCAATGGTGCAATCGGAGCCAACTAGGCAATTGTGTACACCGTAATCCCCATGTACGACACGGGCAGGTCCCTGGTCAGGAATGTTGTCTAGAAAAAACTCCTGTAGCTCATGAGCGCGAGGATCGTCGTAGTTCGCAGGCGTAACCGAAGAGGTCCACGATCGATACCAGGTTTTCAACTGCCGGCCGACGTAGTTTTCTTTTTTACCTAGAGCGCCAAGCCCGACTTCGTCCGGATCAATCGCGTGCAGGTCCGCGAGTACGTTGATGAACGACATCGCCATTTTCTGGCGTTGCTCAACTGGGACCCAGCGTTGCGTATCGTCGGCGCTGTACAACGGGTGGCCATCGATCATCCCCATCACGTAAAACCAGGCACCCGTGACGTCGGGGCTTTCACAAAATCCGATTGCCTCGGGCACCGGAACCGGTGTGGGCCCCAATGCGGAAATCAGCGACCATTCCCGACTCATGTCGTGTGCTTTGGGTAATAACACGCCTTGCGGTGGACGACGGATCACCGCCTGCCTTCCTGCAACGTCCTCGAGTCGATAGGTCAGGTTTGAGTGACCCCCTAGCAGGCGTGTCCATTTGAACGGCGGGGTCAAGCTATCGATGTGTTCCCCGATCCAGGCTTCGACGGCGTCAACCTGATATCCCTCGGGACCGAGGCTTTCGTCGTGTTTGGTCATGTTGGCGGCCTCCGCGAACGCTCGGCGTTCGGCTTCCAAGCGAATACCCAGCTGGAAAGTGAGTATAACCAACTTCTACGTGTTGGTTAGCGACGCGCTGTCGCAATGGCCCACATTCGATACTGGCTTCGCGGGCTGGTGGTCCGTTAGGCTTGCTCGAGGTATCAGCCTGAGATGAGTAATGATCTCCAGAACTAGAATGATAACCCTGGTTAGAAATTTCAGCGCTGATGAGGTTTCGAAGGGACTTGATGAAAAGCCGGAGCTGCTGCGGTATCGCGATGAGCGCGGGCGCAACCGGTTACATCTTTGCGCTGGTGTCGATGTTTGCAAAGATGTTTGCAAAGATGTTTGCAGAGATGTTTGCAGAGACGTTTCCAGGAAGACCAACCTGAATACAGAGAACAGCGTCCGGCTTGGGGCTGTGTTGCTCGAGCGCGGTCTCGATATCAATGCACCCGCGTTTACAGAAGGCAGTTGGTGTGCAACGCCGTTGTGGTACGCCGTCGGTCGTGGGCATAACTTACCTCTGGCGAAGTTTTTATTGAAATCAGGATCAACTCCCGAACATTGTCTGTGGGCAGCTTCTTTTAGCGAAGATCTCGAGATGTTGAGGTTACTCATCGAGGCTGGGGCATCCCTGGAAGCCGTTGCCGAGGGAGAAACCCCACTTCTCGGCGCGGTCAAAACCAGCAAGTTCAGGGCAGCGCGGCTACTGCTCGATGCTGGTTGTGATCCCGATTATCAGGACGCCAGGGGAATGACCGCATTGCATTACATGCTCAAGAAGAACAGTGACAAGAAGCATATCGGATTATTTGTGAAGTATGGCGCGGGGGGATATTCCCAATGCCGACAACATCACCGCAGTGGCTCTCATGTTGCGTAAACGTAATCCCGACTATCATCGAATCGTCGAACAATTCGGACCCTGACTCGCATAAGCCTTGTCTAGCGCGATCCAGAGTCCGGACTATTCGAACACGGGCTTAACCCTGATGTGACAATAATCCACGGCGCAGACCGCCTACGGCTCGCGTTTTAACAGGCAAACTACGCACTTTAAGCTACGCGCGTGGTGATTTTCACTCAGGTCACATAACCTAGCGTATGCTCCCATCACTGCGTACGCGCGAAATCTGTGCGAGCACTACGTCCGTACACATTTTGTCTGTTATAACGCGTCTGCGCGCGCACATTATTGTCACATCAGGCTTAACTTAGGCCACCGTTCCTTCTTCTTCGAAGCTGGTTGAAACATCAGGCGCGGTTGCCACAACTTCTGGTGTGGTTTTTTCAGTCCTCTTGGCCTTTGCGATTGAATCTGAAGTACCACTCTTGGTTAGTTCCCCGAGATAGTCAGGTAGTTCCAGACCGGCCATCTTTGCCAGTTCGTGCAGAGAAGGCAGTGCGTGGGTCAATCCGCCGAGGAAGTCGCCAACCGCGTTCCCGTTACCGCCGTCGTAAACGACAACTTTCTCGAAGTCGATGTTGCTGATCGCGGTTGCCTGGGCCTGAACGATGGCGTCGATCTTGTCGACGATCATGAGACGAGCCGCTGCATCGGGGTGTCCACCAGCAGCCGCAACAATCGTCTTGAGGCCTTCACCCATCTTGACGAGAATCTCTCGTCGGCCTTCGGCTTCGCCGCCGAGTTTCGCTTGTAGCGCCTCACCTTCGGCTTGGCCGGCGAGAACGGCCTTGGATTTTTCGCCTTCAGCTTCCGTCGTGACGCGATCGCGCTCGATTTCTGCCGGCACTACAATGTCGGCAAACTGAGTCGCTCTATCACGTTGTGCGCGTGCTTTTTCAGATCGCTGCTCGGCCTCGTATCCTTCCTGCTCGGCGGCGGCACCTTTGACTGCTTCGGATGCATCACCCAGCCGTTTCGCTTCTGCTTTGGCCACTCGAAGGCTCGCTTCGGAATCCGCTTCAATCGCTTTGGCCCGGTTCTCGCCGGTAATAGCCTTGGCATTAGCATCCGCCACCCGGACCCGTTGATCCTGCTGTGCTATCGCTGCGCCAACCGCACCGTCGCGATCTTGTTTCGCCACATCGATTTTCGCTGTGTTGATTGCTTCGGCCGCCGCCCGTTGACCGAGGGCTTCGATATAGCCTGACTCATCCGTGATGTCGGAGATATTGACGTTGATGAGACGAAGACCAATTTTCATCAGTTCCGATTCGATGCTGTCGAGCACTCTGGATTCGAACTTTTCGCGGTCTCCGTTGATCTCTTCAATGTCCATCGTTGCGATCGTTGCGCGGAGCTGACCAAAAATGATGTCCTTGGCCGTCTCTTCAATTTCCGGTGTCGTGAGCGACAACAAACGCTCTGCCGCGTTGTTCATGAGTTCTTCGGTCGTGCCGATCCCGAACGTAAATCGGGAGGGTACGTTGACGCGGATGTTCTGTTTGGATAGCGCACCTTCCAGCCCGATGTCGACCATCATGGGCGTCAGGTCCAAATAACTATACCCCTGAATAACCGGCCAGACGAACGTCGTGCCGCCGTGAATTGTTTTTGCTGAACTGTTTCCACCCACTTGACCGTACTTGACGAGAATCCGGTTGGACGGGCAGGTTCTGATGCGTTTCGCTACCGCAAGAACCGCACTTACGACAACGAGCGCAAAAATGACCACAACTACGAGCGTATATGGAATTTCCATAATTATTCCTTTTCTATTGGGTGTCCTGAAACATGGGAACTAATCGTGGATAAGACACGAGGAGAGGTGCCAACAACAAGCTGACTTCCCGAAAGATCAAGGACAGTCACTGTCGTATTTCTGCTCAACGCTTCCCCATCTGTAACAGCATGGTACTCCTTGAGTCTGCCCTGAAATGAAACCGTTGCTTTCCCAACCCCGGTTCTGCTTCCGGGGATACTTAACGTTACTCTAGCCTCTTCACCAATGGCGTTTTCGAGCTTCACGTTACCCTGATGTTGCAGCTGTGACATGCCGAACAGAAGTAACATGTTGACTCCAACAAGACTGGAGCCGATCAGAAATCCGACGGAAGCAACAAAAAAAGTGTGAGTGAGCCCCCAGCCGTATGCCATCAGGCCTCCCCACGAGAAGCCCATTAGAAACGACACGCCGTTGCGTATGGTGAAGACATCGCCAAACTCGAACCCACTGTCGCTTCCGTCACTGCCGGTATCCGAGTCGTCATCGGAGAGGCCAAACAACGATAGACCGAACTGAATGGCGAAGATAAGTGTCGAGAAAACACCAGTGGAAAAGAGAAATTGTTCGATACCTGAAAGGCTGTCGAACCATTCGGCCATAGTTCCCCCTTAGTGTTATTGAGATACCGAAGCCACTATTCTAGGGTCGGATTTGCGTATTTCAAGGGCTAGGTCTTGACCAGCGCGGGCCGGCAACAGCCTAAGACTCCGTATGCTGAGCCGACCAGTTGTCTAGCATTCGCCGCAGGTCGCCTATGTTGATGGGTTCTGTGATGTGATCGTCCATCCCTGCGTCTAAGCTAGCCTGTCTATGTTCTTTCATGGCATGAGCCGTCATTGCAACGATGGGCTGATGCTTCCGATTGTTTTTCCGCTCGAGTTGCCGAATTGTTCGCGTGGCATCCAACCCGTCCATGGCAGGCATTTGGCAATCCATGAAAATGAGATCAAACCGTTTCCGGGAAATGATTTCAACGGCTTCGCGGCCGTTGTCGGCCAGTTCGACTTCACAGCTGATCTTCTCGAGCATGCTTTTGGCCACCCGTTGGTTAACCTCGTTGTCTTCTGCCACCAGCACACGGTGCGCAATGATTTTTGGAGTGATCCGGACGACAGAATTAGCAACGTGAGTTGTGCTTGTCTCATCGGAGGTGGTTTCTGCTGCGATGGTGAACCAGAACGTGCTGCCTTTGCCCAGTGCAGACCGCACGCCGATTTCTCCCCCCATGAGTGCGACGAGT
>JACZXA010000290.1 GCA_022571865.1 Pseudomonadota bacterium | reverse complement strand
TCAGAGACGGCGAAATCGACGGACAAGGTACCTATCCGCAAGAGTTTTCGATCAACGAGCGGATATCGATGCTCGCCGAACCGCGCTGGTTACAGGATTGGGACTAACCTTCGTCTGCGGAAAATTCGGTGTTGACAAAACGTTGGTTCAGGAGTTTCTCGAATACTGTAGTTGGTAGCGTTGAGGGTGGGGAATGTTCTATTGGTGCCGTGCATTTTCGTGAACCTTTTGCCTCCAAAAGGTTATAGAGCGCGGCACCAATAGAGCGCGATTGAAAAACGACAACCGTCCAGACGAGCCGGACCTACTCAGCTGCACACTCCAGTAAGAAGTAGTTGGCAACACTAACCCGTCTCGTCTCTGAGATCGGGTAACAGATAGCCCTGGGCTTTGAGATCGGCACGTACCACTTTTTTATCCATTTTGCCGGTGGAGGTAAGCGGAATGCTGTCCACGTAGAGTACCTCGTCCGGCAACTGCCATTTGGCGAACGCCACGGCACAATGGGCGAGGATAGCCGCAGCAGACACATCCGCACCCGGTTCGAGCACCACCAGCGCAACCGGCCTTTCATCCCACTTGGGGTGTGGTTGGGCTACCACGCAAGCCTGGGCAATGCCCGCCAGGCCAACAATCTGGTTTTCCAGATCCACCGACGAAATCCACTCACCGCCGCTTTTCACCAGATCCTTCGAGCGATCGCTGATGATCAGGTATTCCTCGGCATCGATCTTGCCAACGTCCCCGGTGATGAGCCAACCATCATGAAACTTATCGGGCTGAGGATCGTGATAATACTCGGAGCAGATCCACGGTCCCCGGATCAGAATTTCCCCGACGGTTTCGCCGTCGTGAGGCAGCCGATTGAAATCTTCGTCAAAAATGTCCAGTTCGATTCCAGGCATGAGTTGACCGGCTTTAGCGACGTTTTCGAATTGTTCGTCGAGCGAAATCGATAGATGCGATCGTTTCATCAACCTTCGTGACAGAGTTGCCAACGGTGAAGTTTCGGTCATACCCCAACCCTGAATCATTTCGACGCCCAGGGTATCCCAGTACCAACGGATCAACGAGGGGGGCGGGGCAGAACCGCCGCAGGTCAGCCGTTGCAGCTTGGACAAATCGTACTTATCGGGATCGGATTCGTAGATGGTTTTGACTCCCTGCCAGATGGTCGGCACCCCGGTGGACAGCGTCACCTCTTCTGCAATTATCAGCTCGAGCAACCGTACCGGATCCATGAAGCGGTGAGACATGACCTGCTTGCAGCCGAGCATCAACGCCGACCAGGGCACACCCCACCCCATGGCGTGGAACATCGGCACGATACCGCAGATGCTGTCAGTGGCGGAAATTCCGATGGAGTCAGTCATACATTGAGCAAGCGTGTGGAGATACTGCGAGCGGTGTTCGTACTCCACACCTTTCGGGTTTCCTGTCGTGCCACTCGTGTAACACAAACCTAATGGAGAGTTCTCATCGATCTGTGGCCACGGGTAGTCGGTGGGTTGCCCGTGAATGAATGCCTCGTAGTCCACTGGCTCTGGGAGTTCCGTGGTCCATCCTTCGAACCCCTCTTCGGTCGCGACGATCACCTGCTTCACGCTTGGCATTCGACCATTGAGTTTCTCGAGCACGGGTAACAGATCGGCCTCCACGATAATGACCTTGTCCTTGGCGTGACCGATGATATAGGCGAGGTCCTTGTCCGATAGCCGGACATTCAGGGTATGCAGCACCGCACCCATACCTGCAACGGCATGATAAGTCTCCAGATGGCGGGAACCATTCCACATGAACGTGCCCACGCGGTCGCCGACCTCGATACCGGATTTGGCGAGTGCATGGGCCAGCTGATGGGCTCGATTACGGGTTTCGAGGTAAGTCTGCCGGCGAACGCCGGTTTCGGTGGCAGTAACGATTTCTTCGTTCGGGGCAACCTTTGCCCCTCGATCCAGTATGTTGGACATCAACAGCGGCGTATGCATCATCGCCATACCGGTTTCCTCCCCAGAATTCTGTCAGCGCGCAATTCTAGCCCTATCGACTCACGAAACCGAGATCCTGTGCCAGGCGCGTTCTGGTCGCATCAATCTCTTGCTGACGGGCAGCTTCGCTCCAGTGGAAGTGTTCACCCATGATTTCAGCGCCTGCCAACAACACCGGCTCGACTTCGGTTGGATCAAACCAGGCCACCCGCAAGCGGCGATACAGCAGGTCTTCGAGGTGCACGATGCTTTCGTTGGCGAGCGACCATCGAATTTCCTCGGCAAAAACGGAATTCGCGACCGGCTGGGGTTGCTCCCCCAGCAAGTTGGGTACTTCGGATCCATACAGCCGTACCAACCGCTCCGCTACCGCACCTTCGAGTCGATAACGCCGTGCGATCTCATCACGGAACTTGCCAACATCGTCAATGTCTCCTCCCGGCAGCCGGGCAAGCGGTTCGGGCATGTCGAGGCGTTTATCGAGAATTTTGCCGACGGCCGACATAGCGGTCTCCGCCATCTTGCGAAAACTCGTGAGCTTACCTCCGGCGATGCTGATCAGTCGTCGTTGTACCCACACCTCGTCTTTGCGGGACATTTCCTTCGGCGCTTTGCCTGGCTGATGAACCAATGCCCTCAAACCAGCCCATGCGCCCATGACATCGGCTTTTTTCAGCTCAGGAATCCTGAAGTATCGAGCCAGGGGGGCGAGCAAATACTCCACGTCCTCCAATGCAACTTCAGGCCATACACCCGCCCCACCGGGAAAGTGGGTGTCCGTCGTACCTACGTAGGTTACGTGGCGACGCGGAATGCTGAAAATGCTGCGGCCATCCGAAGTATTGAGCACGAGCATATGATTGAGCGGCAGCTTCTCGTGCGGCACGACGATGTGCACGCCTTTGGAAAGTTGCAGCCGTTTTTGTGTTCCACCCAACACGCTCTCCACCCAGGGACCGGTAGCGTTGACCACGACAGCTGCCCGCAGGTCGAAACATTCGTCCGCCACGCGATCTTCCACACTCAACGTGCAGCCCTGGGCATCCTGATCGATCCTGGTAACCGCCGTGTAGTTGCACAGGTGCGCACCGTACCCTGCCGCACTCCTGAGCGTTGCGAGAACCAACCGCGCATCGTCGGTCAGGTATTCGCGATACGCGCAAACCCAGGGATAGGTATCGCTGTTGAAGATCGGCTCTTCGCGAGCTAGTCGCTCGGCGTTCCAACTGGCATGGCGATCGCTTCGTTCAACGGCACCGAGACGTTCGTATACACCGATGCCGGTACGCAACTTCACGAGTTCGGAGCGTGTGGCGGCCGGAACGAGCATCCAGCGCGGCTCGGCGAGATACGGCGCCATCTGCAAAACGCTCTTGCGTTCCAGAGCAGTTTCCCGCACGAGCGCGATGTCGCCCATCGCGAGATAACGCAGACCACCGTGAATCAGTTTGGTCGAGCGGCTGGAGGTTCCGGCGGCAAAGTCGTTTGCTTCGAGCAACACGGTTTTCAAGCCAGCCTGGGATGCGTGCCGGGCAATACCCGCTCCGGTAATCCCGCCACCAATGATGGCGATGTCGAAACTGTGTTCAGCGACGTCGGCCAACTGTCTGACTATGGCGGTCACTGAACTAGCAGCGCGCCCGAGCAGCAATTGCCACACAGCGTCTGGAGCGCTCTGGCTGCGTAGATCTACCGCTTGAGGGCATATTGCAATCCGATCCGGGCCACACCGGCAAAATCTTTCTGCGCAAGAGGCGAGGGATTCCCCTCTCCGAGGGCAACGACGCCGTTCATCGCGCTCAAAGTAGTTCCCCAGGTACTGAGCAGTTCACCGTCCATGACCTCCATCCACAACGTAAAATCGGTGCCCTCGGAGCCCGACAGAGAGTCGACGTCCCCGGTCGGCAGCTTCAACATCGCACGTATGCTCAAGTTGTCGATGTTGACCTGCACGATACCCGATCCAGGTACGGAGGTCGCCAAGCCACGTGGTGCCGTTGAACGTTCAGTGAGATACGAGGTCTGTTTCGCTGGTGACGCGATTGCGTCCATTTTCCTTGGACCGGTATAGACAGGCATCCGCACGTTGGATAAACGCAGTCGCCGGCTCACCAGGAACGTACTCGGCTACACCCAGCGATAGGGAATCGTGGGTACCCGCTGCCTACTCATGAGCGGCAGCACACGTCTGAGTATTTGTACCGATTCGGTCAGTGGTACTTCAAATGGCGATGGCATGGGGAGTGAGACTCTCAATTCCATCTATTAAATCTAGTCGAGATAGCTTACAGAACCACGAATTTTGGACATCTTTTTGCTTATGGGACCTTTAATCACTCGTCGAGTCTCGGTCGGGGTACGGGCTTCCTGGGGAGGGGTGGATCTTCGATCAGCCCC
>JACZXA010000100.1 GCA_022571865.1 Pseudomonadota bacterium | reverse complement strand
GCAGGCCTGAGTCGCTGGGTTCCAAGATCGCCGTATCGGTAGTCGTCGCATCTAGGCGGATCACCTCACCGCTCTCCACGTCTTGCGCTTGAGCATCCCTGAGCAGACAACGTTGCAACGCCTCCCAAGTCTGGGATCGTATGGCACTGATCAGGGTTTGCAGGGTAGACTTCGACGGTCCACGACCCGGCTCGAGTCGAGCAAACTCTACGAACGACACCGAATCTCTCAGATAGAAAGCCAACGTGCGATAGTCGACTTGCCGATACTGCTTGAGTATTGCGCAGCGCAGGATCGACTCGATCGTCAGGCCACTACGGCCACGGGTGGATCCACGTCGGGAGCGAACATCTTGAGCGACTAAATCCAGTAGTCTCGGGTGGGCGTCGAGCCAATCCGACATACGTTTTAGTTCACGTGCGATCTCGTGGTCTGTCTCTGATTGGAATATACTCTGCTGCGCTGTGCGGGTTTCTCGCATGGTGGCTCCTGGTGTTTTTTTAGAACTTTGTTTCGTAACTCAATTCTAACAAAAACACCGGAGCACTTATCCAAATATCGCGTTCAAATCCTTGTTAATTCATAGAAAATGAATTTCCGGACAGGAACTAGATAGGAATTTTGATGACCTCGTTGGAATACACACTCTCGTTTCCGTCTGCATCCAAAGCCGTCATGGTCACATAGTAGGTCCCCATCGGCAGGGTCAGCTCAAACTGAGTCGCGCTCGCGTCACTTACCTACGGTTACTACGCCACCATCAACAAAGCTACGCGAAAGCTCGCTACCGATATCCGGTAAGTTCCATGTATCCCCGCCCTACCTGGGTGCCTGCATCATCGTGAACGTGCACCAATCCTTCCCAGTAAACGAGCGCGGTATCCATACGCTGATCCTCGAGTGCCGCCTGGATTGTCAGCCGCTCGTCGTCGAGTTCGAGATGCCAACGAATCGGCCACTCCACGCCGTGACTGTCCCGCCAGAATGTCAGCGGTGTCAGTTGATAATCCTCCGCCGACAGGAGCCTGCTGGTACCGTCAGCCGCCACCCGCACACCTTGGTCATTCGGATCTCGTTGCCCATCTTTGTGCCGCAAGCGAAACACCATGACGTCTGACCCATCGTCAAAATGCAGAGCAAACCAGTCCCAGCCAGCAAGCTCAGGCCCCAGCACGCTCGTGCTCCACTCGTGATCGAACCAGGCACTACCCGTCACGGTGTGCAAACGCCCATCGATCCAGAGTTCGCCGCTGGCGGTGAATCGAGGCATCGAATAATAATAGGAAGCCTGATCAGGTCCCTTATGGCTTAACCCTCGATCTCCCTGCAGAACCACGGGTTTGACAGGTCGCAGATCCAGGCGAACGCGAAATTCGTCGGTACGGGCGTCAAGTTCGAGCCAGGTAAACGACTCATTCATCGTATGCAGCCGCCAACCATCCAGCCAAACCGCAAACGGCCTCGTGCTGACCCCGGCAAGCTCGGGGTGGCCTCTCGCTACCCGCTGAAACTCTCGATGGGACCCACTATCAACGTCTGTCAACGCCAGATGTCCAAGGAATACCTGCACCGACTGCCAGGGGTTTGAGGATACCTCTTGCGCCTTCAATGCCTGTCGAAACACGGTGAACTGAACGCCGAATTCCGAGCCGGTTTCGTCATCGAGCATGACGGTCAGATACCACCACTCGCTGCGGAAGCTGTCGTGGGAACCATGATCCGCCGGGAAGTGAAACTCGCGGATTTTCTCTGCCCGAGAAAACGGTTCGCTCGTTTCACCCAAAACAGAACCAAGACGCAACAACGGGAGATCGCGTTTCGCGATAGATTCAGATTCACACCCGGCTAACGCCACAAGAATGGCGAAAATCCCGCAAATCCTCAGGAAACCAGCGGACGAAATCCGTGCTCTAGGGTTCATCGTTCAGCGCTTCGCGCGGCACCGGCAACCAACCGGCAAGCAAGGCAGCGACAAGCCCCCAGACCAGGGGAACCAGCATTTCTGTCGGGGCCAGCTGCAGGTTGAGGCTCCAACCGAAAGCGCGGGGGTTGATTACGTTGCACAACAACCATGCCATCGCAACGCCCAGGGGGATCGCAAGGAGGATGGCGAGAAGGCCCACACACAGCGCCCGCAGCAACGCCAATCGACGTAATTCGGCGGGTGCGACACCCAACGCCGTGAGCAGCTTCGCCGTGTTCTCGCTATTCAGACGCATGGCCAGCAATGCGTTGTAAAGCCCGATAACGGCAACCACAAGAGCAACCAGGGTCAGGGAGCCGGTAATGGCAAACGTTCGATCAAAAATAGCGAGCGCAAATTCCCTCATCCCCACCCGGGGTTGCAATTCAAGTTCCGGAAAACGTTCCGTCAACGCAAGAGTCAGCGAACCAATATTTTTGGCATTGATGCTGAGCCGGTCGAATATCTGCGGCTCGTCACGCGCAGCAGTCGAACCCGAGTCGACCAACAATCGAGCGCGTATGTCACCAAAACCCGAAAAGACATGCACAACTTCGACGGAGGTGTTTGCAAGCTCTATCCGATCCCCTTCCTGGGTGCCGAACTCGACAGCAAACCTTTCGCTTACCATGGCCTCGTCAGGTTCCAGCCGACGATAAAATCCATAGCGCCCGGCTTCCTGCGATGTGAAATCGGTGTAACCAAGTTCTACCGGCCGCCCTCCGACGCGAACCGGTGTGCGCCCATACAGCTGCACTTCCGATACATCGGTACGCGCCTCCAGCCAACCGGCTACATCAGTGAGATCTCTTCGCTCACTCGTTACAAACAGGTCATGCGCCAATCGCTGCTTGAGCATCAACGAGAAATCGCTACGAAAGCTATCCACCATCAGACCAATCCCGATACTGGTTGCGATCGCCAATGCCAGCGCGCCCGTCGCAATGCTCAGGTCTCCGGGGTGCCAACTGACTTCCCGCAAGCCAAGCCGGGTCAACAACGAGCCCGGTAGTCGACTCGCAATTTGTCGAAACTTGATCAGCAAAGGACGAGTCAGCGAAACTGTGACCAGACAAACTGCCAGGATCGCAGCAAAGCCTCCTGCCAGGCCCGTGTCTTCGACAAGGGTGCCAACAATGGCAACCAGGAGCAAACCCCCTCCCACATAACCAACAGGTATCCGTCGGTGATCGGTCACCGACCACTCCCGTTCAAACGCTACCAGCCCCGCGAGCAGACAAACGCCTATGCCCGACACGGCAGCCTTGATCAATACCCAGGGTCCCAACACGAGATCGGTTCCCTGCACGTCTAAACCGGCCGTGGAAATCTGGCTCAAAAGGTGAGCCAATAACGTACCGAGGAACAAACCCAGCAATGTCGCCAGGATGCCGAGCGCCATCATGGTGGTCAGAAATCCGCGGCGCAGTTCATCGAGCCGAACACCCATCATATGCAAACGGTCCATCATGATCCGACGGCGACGCAACCAGATAACCGCAACCTGGTAGATCAAAAACCAGGCAACCAGCATTGCAAGGGAACCTAACGCGCCGAGATTGAACAACACCGAACGAGCAAAGCTGATGCTTGGAAGCTCCGCGTCTACGGAGCGTACCTGCCAACCTGCGGGGACCCAACCTTCCCGGCTCCACTCGAACCCGGCAGAAATACCTGGGAGCACTTCGTCAAGAATTTCGAACAGTTTGGCAAACGGCTGGTCGACGGCCACGCCAATATAGTCAAGGTGCTCAGCTTCGAGCGCTAAAAGCGTCTGGGCTGTACCGATGTCGGTAAACAGTGCGGCACCCATCCCGCTATTTACCACCGCTGCGACTCGATATGTTTGCTCGTTGATGATCACCGAGTTCGAAACCGCAAACCCTAGACTCCGATCGGCAACAACCACGGGATCTGAATAGGTACGAGTAGCAAAATATTCGCCACCACGATCGCCATCAAATTCACTGGTCGGCAACTGTGGCACGACCGTAAACCAGTCTGTGGCGAATACCCGTACGCGTTTTCCCGCGATCACTACATGGCCTTCAACGATCGGAAGCATGTTCCGGACGCTCTCCATCTCCCCATGGCGCCATGCCGTTCTCAACGCAAAGTAGTCGCGGCTTTCGAGCGTGTCTTTGTCGAGCAGATGGGTGAAGCCGGCAAGATGGGGCGGAGTTGCCGCCTCGAGGGAATTGCTCACGGCCTGGCTGATCTTATGTACCGCGACGACGGATGCAACTCCGAGGGTCAACCCCAAAAGTACGGTCAAGGTACTCCACGGTGTCCGAGTCAGGAACCGTAGTTGACTCAAACCCAACAGGCTCAACGATTCAACCGCAAAACTTGATCCGCCATGGAGGCGATGGATTCATTGTGGGTGGCGATCACCAATCCTCCGCCCAGCGCGTGCACTTCGCGCCAAAGTAGTTGCGCAACCGTTTCGGCGTTGCCCGCGTCAAGGTTACCGGTCGGTTCATCGGCAAGTACCAGCACGGGCTCGTGGGCAAGTGCCCTTGCAATGGCGGTACGCTGGCGCTCACCCGCGGAAAGGCTTTCCGGGAAATCATCCTCGCGGTCAGCAAGCCCCAGGGCCGCAAGCCTATCGAGGCTCGCTTTAGCAAGATGCTCGTAACCGTTCAGCTCCAGCGGCAATAGAACGTTTTCACGAACGGTCAACGTCGGCACAAGATTAAAAAACTGAAAAACATAGCCGATATGTTTGCGACGGATCTGAGTTTTTTCAGAGACGGACAGACTTGCATAATCAATCTCATCCGAACCAACATTGAGAACGACACGACCGATGTCGGGTTCCAATATCCCGGCGATCAGGTTCAACAACGTAGATTTTCCGCAACCGCTTGGGCCGCATACTGCCAGCGCCTTCCCGGAATCGACGACAAAGGAAATATCGTCCAATACGACCCTTTCCTGGTTTCCGTCCAAAAACCGTTTACTCAGATTTTCGACAGACAATATACGAGTCATCCTGCGGGTGATCTCCGAACTATCTAAGAGGGTGCATTCCCTGTGTACGCATCTCATCAGTCAGTTCGTCGAGGTGACCTTCGCGAGCAACATCCGCGAGCATCTCATCAACACTCTGATATTCCGCAATACTTGCAAGCGTCGTGAGCGTTGGCGAGATCATTTGCCAATGTCCAGCACGGTATTCAGCCAACGCATCGTTCGGCACAACCCAGACATCATCCGCGGTTTCCCACGCATGAGCCAGAGTCGCCTGACCGTCTGGCATCCTGGTGATGAAAAACCGAGTATCGAATCGTCGCGGTGCCGTCTCAGGGGTGATCCAGTGGCTGAAATAGGTGAGTCGGTCACACGCAAGCTCGAGGTTCTCCGCCTTACAAAAAGCTTCCATGCCGAGTTCGCCACTAATCAGCGCGTGCCGACACGCCTCGAACCGTTCCGAATCGCTGGTATCTTCGAGTACCACAGGTTCACCGCCACGCGTAGCGAGCAATACGCCACACTCCTCGAAACACTCACGTATTGCTGCGACCCAGTAACGCAGACCGCCACCATCAACCCCGATCATGCGACTGGCTTCGTCGTCATCCAGTCCTGCGGCATGTTCCTGAAGGAAGTCCTGCTCATCCACCTTGCCGCCGGGGAAAACATGAAGATCAGGAAAATCGCCCGTCCGCGGTCGCTGCACCATGAACACTTCAGGGCCTCGCACCCCGTCTCTCATGAGCAGGACCGTTGCGGCCAACCTGATGTTGTTCTCAGTTAGCACTCACTCGACTCTTATTACGCGGCGCAGTGGGTACAGGTGCCTCGTCAGCGCCTCTTTCGATAAGAGAGGCAAGGGGGCCAATCTTCGATTGGCCCGAGCGCAATCCAGGATTGTGCCTCGCGTCCTCGCTGGAAATGGCCATAGTCCCTGCTGTCACAAAGAGGAAGAGGCGCAACGTAGACCATGGACGCTGACAAGGCAACCCGCAGGGCGCTCTCACTGCGTCCGCGCAAATATCAGGTTGAAGGAGTGCTCGAGGCTGCATATTTGCTCACAAGTCCAATTCTGATGTCACTTTGACATCTCTTGTTACCGTTCCAATAGAGCGCTACATTCGCAACAAGACAATAAAGTCATCGTCCAAGAAAACGAAAAAAAGAGAGAACAAAAAAAGTAACGCAAATCGCCTAACTCGAAGGTTACCAACGATGAAAGAAAAACCCTACAGATTTGTCGTGCGTCTTCCCACAGACATGAAAAACCACATCGCCGAAGCTGCGAGACATTACCGGCGTAGCATGAATTCCGAAATCGTCGCGCGACTACAACAATCGTTCCGCGGCATCCCGGACGATGCGTCCGAGAGAGAAATAGAGCCACCCATGCATTATCAACTGGAACAAATGTTCAAGCGAAACCTGACCACCGAAGAAGAGCAGCTGATTCGAACCTACAGGCGTTTAGGTGCAGTCAAGCGAGCTGCACTACTGAATCTGCTGAATTGAGCAACTCAAGAATCATGACCGAGATAAAACTTGCACCCTACTTTCACCCGACTACCATCTGTTTCGTCGACGATAATGAATCGTTTCTCCATAGTCTTGATCTCGATCTCCCGGCCAACTGGGCATACCGAACTTTCGTCGACCCGATCGACGCACTCGCCTACCTCAACGAAAAACCACCCCGGGCACCCCTGGCCGAACGTTGCCTTTCCATGGATGACGCGAACCAGTCCCTCATTCACGTAAATTTCAATCTGATAGAACAGGAGATCAACTTTCGCGAGCGGTTCCGGCAGATTTCGGTCGTTTTCGTCGACTACTCCATGCCCTACGTCAACGGTTTGGATTTCTGCGCCCAGGTAACCGATCCCAACATCAAGAAGGTCATGTTGACCGGTGTTGCAGATGAAAAGGTTGCCGTGGAAGCATTCAACGCCGGGCTCATTCATCGCTTTATCCCGAAAAACCACCCCGATGCCCTGGCTACCATCATCAACTTCGTCAACGAACTCGAGCAGGAATATTTCAGCCAGTACCGGGCGCCGTTGCAAAGCTCGCTCGCGATCAACCCTCCCGGATTTCTTGTAGACGAGGCCATCGCGGTTTGGTTTCAAGCGCTCCTGGAAAGCGAACGGGTCGTGGAATACTACTTCGTTACGGAGCCGCCGGGGTTTCTGCTGCTACGTGGGAACGGTTCCATGCTGCGCGTGATCATCCTGGATGACGCGCAGATGGCGGCACAACGAGACTACGCTGCCAAGTTCGATGCTCCGGCAGAAGTGCTTGAGGCAATCGGCAAGAAGGAACGGCTTGGCGTGTTCGATGGCGACTCGCCGGCTCACTATTTTGGTGACGAAACCTTTCCGTGGGAGGACAACCTGCTTACGGCAACCCCGATCGCAGGACATCGAACCTGGTATGTGGGTATCTATGCCGATCCACCCATGGACATCGACTTCGACCCGGAAGTTGCCTCATACGACGCGTACCTGAATAGGAAGGACGGTTAAGGTAGTACCTAGATCAGCCGGCCGCCTCGACCCGCAGATGACCCGGTAACACCAGGCGCTCGATGAGTTCAAAAACGAGTTCGGTAACGATTGCAAGCAGCGCGGCCGGTATGGCTCCCTGCAGTATCAACCCGACGTCGTTCAGCGCAAGTCCGGTAACTATCGGATCACCCAGTCCACCCGCTCCGATGAATGCGGCAAGCGTCGCCGTTCCGATACTGATCACCGCAGCGGTTCGAATCCCCGCCAACATGCTCGGCAACGAGAGTGGCAGGTATACGTAGCGGAGTTGTTCCCGATTCGACAAACCCATCGCAATTGCCACCCGAATCAGCGTCGGATCCAGAGTCGTCAATGCCGTAATGGTGTTTCTCAAGATGGGTAATAGCGAGTAGAGAAACAACGCAACGATGGCCGGATACATGCCAATTCCGAAAAACGGAATCATCAGCGCCAACAGCGCGATGGAGGGAATTGTCTGCAACAAACCGCTGAAGTAGATCAGTCCGCGCGACAATGCAGTGTTTCTAAATACCGCTAAACTTGCGAACACTCCTACCAGTATGGCGGCTGCAAGCGCGATACCAGTCAGTTTCAGATGTTGCAGCGTATTGCGCAGCAGATTCGGCCACATCGACTCTACCACCTGGCGATCACTAGCCAAACCGTTACTTACCAGAAATTCGTTGGCAACGTCCGCAAAACTACGCTTACCGAATACGACCTCGGAGTTCATCGTCTGCATCCGGGCATCGTCAAGGAGGCCGGCGAGTTTCCCGAGCACGATGACCGCGCGGCGAGGCAAGTCTTCGCGAATCAAGGGAGCAGCGAGATACTCGGGGAAAAAACCTTTGTCGTCTTCGAGAATGGTCAGATCGTATCTTTGCAGTTCACCGTCCGTCGAGTACGCATCCGTGACATCGATCTCTCCGTCATTGAGTGCCTGGTATGCGAGCCCGTGTTCCATTCCGACAACCTGTGCACGTAATCCATACTCTGCTGCAAGCCCCGGCCACCCATCCTCCCGTTCCAGAAATTCATGGCTTACCACCACCTTGAGATCGCGCGCCTCGACGAGATCCCCTACCGTGCGCAAAGCATTTTTTTCAGCCACCTCGCGTCTGACCACAATCGCGTAGGTATTATTGAACCCAAACGGATCCAGCAACCTGATACCTTTTTCCGCAATGTGTTCATTGAGTTCTTCAATCGTGGCTCGCGCGGAGAGCTTGAGAATGGCTCGTTCGATGGTGCCGGTGTACTCCACATAGAGGTCTATCTCACCGCTCACAAGAGCTTCATAACAAATCAACGTGCCACCCAACCCGAACCGCCGCTCAACTACAAACCCTTCCTGTTCCAGCAGTTGTGCTGCGAGCTCCCCGAGAATATACGACTCGTTGAAATTTTTGCTGGCAACCTTGATCGGCTCAGACGCCCAGGCGGAAGATGTTGCAAAGAGCATCACCAGAAACATAATCGTGCAACGCCTCATAGGTGGTCTTTGACAAGCATCTCAACGTATTCATGAGCAGGAGCGTTGAGCACCTCCTGCGGCGGCCCATGCTGCAACACTTTGCCTTCACGCAAGATGACGAGATTACCCGCCAGACGAACCGCCTCGCGCATGTCGTGCGTCACGAGTACGGCACTAACCCCCTCATGGTCCTGCACAGCCTGAAACCGTTCATAAATTCCGATCCGCGTGATGGGATCGACGGCTGAAAACGGCTCGTCCAACAACAGCAGCGCCGGGCGCAACATGAGCGCTCGACACAAACCCACCCGCTGCTGTTGCCCACCTGAGAGTTCCCGCGGATAGCGGTTGGAAACATCCGCGGTTAAACCCATTTCTGTCAGCAGCGCCCTGTAGCGCTCTTCAATCTCCTCGGCAGTCCACCCCTCGAGCATCGCGAGCAGCACCACGTTGTCGCGATTGGTCAGGTGAGGAAAAAGACCCGCCCCTTGCACGGAGTAGCCTATGAGGCGGCGGAATTTTTCGCGATGCAGAGCGGGGATGGACGCGCCAAACACTCGTATTTCCCCTGCATCGGGCTCCAGTACCGCGTTGATGAGTTGCAACAACGTCGTCTTTCCGCTGCCACTTTCACCGACAACGGCCGTCGTAATTCCTTCTGGAAACGCAAGTTCTATGCCGTCAAGCACCTTCCCTGCACCACCAGCAAAGCTCTTGTCCACCCCCCGAAACTCGACACAATTCGTCATTCGGAATAGGTCTCGGCCATAGACCGGCCATGCTCGGCCAGATGATCGAGTACCGACAGATCCTGCCCCGTAGCCGTCAGCTTGAGTTCCTCAATTTTCGCTTGAAACTGTGCCAGGTTCAGCCACGGCGAATCATCCCCGTGCAGCTTCCGACACACGAATTCATGCCAATCGGCGCGCTCGGATTCGCTCAACTGCGCTTCGAATCCACGCGCTTTCAACCGTACGGCCAACGTGCGCAATCGCTTATCGGCGTAGTCGAGTTCCAGCCAGGAACCTTTCCCAAGCGCTTTCTGCAAGCTCTGACAACGCACCCGGTCTTCTTCGGTCAAAAAGCCCTCGTACAAAGCCCCCTCCACATCCTCCGCAGGAGATTGGTTGTTCTCCGAAAACACCCGCATGACCTTCTGGGCAATGCCAGGTTTCTTGAGGCGTCGCTGACGCTCCTCAATCTCTCTCCGGTCGAAGGCGAGGCGCGACCAGTTTTCTTCGGTTAACACCTCGAGCCCAGCAACGAAGGGACAACGGTTGATCCTTATCTCCTTTAGAGGTGGGCGTTCGGTACTGCCAATTTTGAACAACTCCTCCCTGATACGTTGTTCCGGCCACTGCAGCAGAGATTCGATGTCCTGACTGAGATCCGCGACGATAATGGAATTACTGTTCATCGGGTGGCGGCAAAGTGACACGATCGGGGCTACCCCGAACCGTGCTCGCGGATACATACCCGAAACATGTACACATATCCGAGTACCGAATGGTTCGAGCAGCGCCTTGATCTGTTTCTTGAATCGGTTCTTGAAGTAGTAATCGAACAATTTCGGTTGTTGAGTTTTGATGAGCCTTGCCAAATCCAGCGTTGCTCTGACATCCGACATCGCATCATGCGCCCGACCATGTTCCAGGCCATTTGCCTTCGTCAGCGCCTCCAATCGATAAACCGGCAGACCCTCGGTGTCCACCGGCCAACTAATGCCGTCGCGCCTGAGCGCGCCGGTCGCTCTGACCAGATCTATGATGTCCCAGCGCGAGTTGCCGTTCTGCCACTCTCGCGCATAGGGATCGAGCAGCATCCGATAGAAACCGTAACGCATGAACTCATCGTCAAACCGCAAACTGTTGTAGCCAACGACACAGGTTTGCGGTGCACTGAAAAGCTCGTTAATGCGTGTGATCGCCTGCCACTCGCCAATTCCCTGTGCGTGGGTAAGTTGCGGAGTAATACCGGTCACCAACACCGAATCAGGGTTGGGTAACACGTCATCCGGCAACCGAACATAGGTGGAATAGCTGTCGCCAATCTCGTTTAACTCGTGATCGGTGCGAACCCCGGCAAACTGAACGATCCGATCCCACCGAGAAGTGGTGCCGGATGTCTCCAGGTCGTACCAGTAAAAACTTGCCGAATCGCTTTGCATCAAATATCAAAAACCTTATTCGGGTTGTATTCACAGAGAGTTGTTGGCAACCTGCTCCTCAATGCCATCCATGAACATGAAACAGCTCGCTCTCCCCGCGGGACCTATTCTCGCATTGTTGAGCGGATACCTCATGTATTCCGCGGGTTTTGCCGCTGATGGGGCTGTGACGATGGGCATCACCGTAGTAACCGTTATCTGGTGGGTGTTTGAGCCAATTCCGATCCCGGCCACCTCATTGTTGCCGTTGGCGCTGCTCCCGCTGTTCGGCGTGCTGACAGGCCAGCAAGTATCCGCGGCCTATGGCAATCCTCTCATTCTGTTATTGCTTGGCGGTTTCATTCTGTCCACGGCGCTCGCACGCAACGGTGCCCATCGGCGCATCGCTCTGACCATGGTGAACATATTCGGGGGCAACTCCAGCAGAAGGCTCGTGTTCGGCTTTATGGCGGCTTCCGCCGTTTTGAGCATGTGGATCTCGAACACCGCAACTACCCTCATGCTGTTGCCCGTAGCACTAGCCGTGCTGGAAAAAGCCGAGGATCCGAAGCTCGCAACGCCCCTGTTGCTTGGTATTGCCTACGCCGCAAGCATCGGCGGGATCGGCACACCCATCGGTACACCGCCCAATGTGGTGTTCATGGGAATTTACACCCAGATTACCGGTCTTGAGATCGGGTTTGCGCAATGGATGGCCTGGGCCGTACCCATTGTGCTGGTGCTCGTCCCGCTCATCGCATTGTGGCTGACCCGCAATCTCACCCACACCGGCTCCATCGACCTGCCTCAGGTGGGCGCATGGCAATCGGGTGAGGTGCGGGTATTGATCGTTTTTGCCTTGACTGCACTGCTGTGGATCACCCGTAAGGAACCTATGGGCGGATGGACTGCCTGGATGGACTTTCCGTACACCAACGACTATGTGGTGGCTTTCGTTGCGGTTGTTGCGTTGTTCATTATACCCGACGGCAAGGGTGAGCGGCTGCTGGATTGGGAAACGGCCACGACGATCCCGTGGGGAATGTTGATACTATTCGGTGCGGGTATTGCGATCGCGGCTGCCTTCACCTCCTCCGGTCTGAGCCAGATGATCGGCACTCTGCTTTCGGGACTTGCCACATTGCACCTATTGCTCCTCATGTTGTCCATCTGCTTGGTTGTCACCTTCCTGACCGAAGCCACCAGCAACACCGCAACGACTACGCTGCTCATGCCGATACTCGGAGCCGCCGCGATAGGTGCAGGCATGGATCCAAAACTCTTCATGATTCCCGCAGCCATGAGCGCTTCATGCGCTTTCATGTTGCCCGTCGCGACCGCTCCCAACCTGATTATGTTCAGCACCGGACGATTCACGATCGAAACCATGGCCCGCGAGGGATTTGCATTGAATTTCATCGGCGCTCTGGTCATCGGGGTTGGCTGCTATCTGCTGATCGCGTAATTCGTTCAAGCGTAGTTGACGCTGACCCTGTTCCATCGCTCCCAGAATCTCAACCTCTCGATAAAACCGCTCCCAGTCGCCGTGAGCCATCGCAAAAAGCCTCGCAAACGCAGGCACGCCATCATCATAGGTTCTCAGCGAGACCAGGTAGGCATTGTTCAGTTGTTCCATGACTTTATCGAACCGCCCATCTCCCAGGCTCGGACGCCGTTCGGCATAACAAGCACGCACTCGTTCGATAATTCGCTCCTTCTGTTCCCGCTTCTCAGCGGCTGATATCCTGCTTGAGTAAAGCGTCTGCAGCCGGGCCATGAGCGAATCTAACAAGCCGACCATGCGATACCAGTCATCTTGCGCCGCACTGTATCGAGCACGTTCAGTACTCTTTTCCGGAGTTTCAAGCCACGCGCGAACACCTTCGCTGGCAACAAAACTGGCAAAGGATTCGTTGAAAGGCGCATCGTCTTTGACCCAGATCCGACTATGGGCAAGTTCGTGGATCAGCAATTCCGCAAGGTTGGCATCCGGCCAGAAAATAAATGAGCTCAGCAGAGGATCTCTAAACCAACCCAACGTCGAATACGCAGCGACTCCCCCAACATAAGTGTCCAACCCATCTGCGTTCAACTGCTCGGCCAACCGATGCGCATCGGCCTCGACAAAGTAGCCTCGATAAGGTGTGCAGCCAACGACGGGATAACACCAGCGTTTGGCATCAAAGGACAACTCGGGCGCCGCAAACAGATTCCACACGACACGAGAGCGATCGAGCGCAACGTAGGTGCGGTAGCGTGCCTCGGCGGCAAGCTGCAAATCGGACTCTGCAAAATCGAGAATTTCCTGGCTGATGATCAGTCGCTGACGCAAAGCCTCATCAACGTCTGAAGATTCCAGTAGTGCGCTGACGGGTACGCGACCGCGTAAAATGCGCATCTGACCGAAAATCGCCTGACGGTAAAACCCGGCGGTATTGCACGCGGGTAGGCTCACAATCGAGGCAACGAGGCCAATACCCAGCAATCCGATGAGGAAACGGCGAGTCAGCCTCGATAATGGAACGAATACAATAACTGGTGCTACCACTACAGCTATGGTAAGAAATCTAAATGAGTTTGTTAAAAGGAATATTAGCAGCCGTATTCATTGGGACCATCACCATATTGGTCTGCCTACCGCTGTTCGTTGCGGGAATAATCCGTCCAATATTGCCGCAACGACTGAAATCCCCACTCAGCCACCGAATGGACTGGATTATCGACGCCTGGGTAGGTTCCAACAGATGGTTGATCCGGGTGCTCGCGCTGACCAAAGTAAATATTACCTGGGAGGACGCTGAATCGTTGTCTCTCCAACACTGGTACGTAGTGGTGTGCAATCATCAGAGTTGGAGCGACATCCTGCTACTACAAACCAACCTGTTCAGGCACATCCCCCCTTTGAAATTTTTCACCAAACAGCAATTGCTGTGGATTCCGTTTTTAGGGACCGCACTGTGGCTGCTGGGCTTCCCTTACGTCAAGCGAGCCAGCAAGAGCCAGATCAGCAAAAATCCGAAGCTCAAAGGTGGAGACAAACGATCGACGCTCGAAGCCTGCGAGGGTTTCAAGAATCATCCGACCAGCGTGTTGAACTTCCTGGAAGGAACACGATTTACCCCAGACAAACGGGAAAGCCAGCGCACGAATTTCCACCATCTCCTCAAGCCGCGCATAGGGGGATTGGGTTATGTGCTGGGCGGGCTCAATGATCAACTGCACAAAATGCTGGATGTCACCATCATCTATCCCGAAGGCACACCGAGCTTCTGGCAGTTTCTGAAAGGCGAGTGCAAACAGGTAGACATGCTGATCCAATGTCGAGACATTCCCGAACCAATTCGCTTTTTCGAGAGCGACCGAGAGCAGCGGAAGTTGCTGGGTCCCTGGATTGATGGTTTGTGGCAGGAAAAAGACCATCGCCTGCCTCCCTATCGAGAGCTTGCCGCCTGATGTACAACGATTATTTCCAGTTCAAGCGGGAACCCTTCTCCATCGCTCCGGATCCAAGATTTCTCTATCTCAGTGAAGTCCACCGCGAGGCATTCGCACATCTCATGTATGGCTTTGCCAACAGTGGTTTCGTCTTGATTACCGGCGAGGTGGGCACCGGCAAAACGACCCTGCTACGCAACCTCATCGGGCAAACACCTCCCGATCTGGACGTTGCTTTCATTCTGAACCCGCGCCTGACGGTCAAAGAACTGCTGGAAACAATCTGCGACGAGTTGGGTATACAGCACTCGGAATCTTCCGCCTACACCGTCAAGCAATACATCGATCTCCTCAACAAGCACCTGCTGCGCTCTCATCGCGAAGGGCGCAGCACCGTGATGATCATCGATGAAGCACAAAACCTGACGCCGGCGGTCCTTGAGCAAATTCGTCTGCTCACTAATCTGGAAACAGATGAGCGCAAGCTGTTGCGTATCATCCTGCTCGGACAACCCGAACTCGGCAAGCTGTTGGAGCGCGAAGAACTGAGACAACTCTCACAGCGCATTACCGCCCGTTATCACCTGGCGAGTCTGGGCAAGGAAGATTCTTTCGCCTATGTCCGACATCGGCTGACGACGGCGGGTGGTAACCCGCACATCTTCGACAAGGGAGCCTTACGCAAACTCTACCGTATTTCCAAGGGTGTTCCCCGGATCATCAACGTTCTTGCCGACCGTTCGTTGCTCGGCGCATACGTCGAAGGCAAACAGAGCGTCAGTTCGGCTATCGTCAAACGCGCAGCCCATGAAGTGCTCGGCAATCGCTTCAGTTTGATCATTCGGCAACGTTATCCTTTGTGGCTGGCAGCGTGCGTCGTTGCAGTTACCGCGGTGAGCATGACGTGGGCCTACTTTTCCGACCCACCCGTAGAATCGACTCCCGGTTTGACAAGCGAAACGATTGCCCAGGCCGGTGCTGCCGTTCAAGCGGAGACGATTACTCGAACCCAAGCGATTGCTCTCGACACGCAAGATACTGCAGTTCAAACCCTCGACCGCTCAATCTTGGCGCAGGAAACCGACCAAGCTACCAACGCTCCGGCGAAAATTCCCGAGCCCCGGGGTAGCGATCCGACAGATGGCTTTCCTGAAGAAGAGCAGTCTACGAGTTCGGATCTTGTGAGCCGGGGCCTTGCTGATCTTCCCGAGGCTGTTCGCATCGAGCGCCCACCGGAAGGGAGCTACAGCACCCAACGAAAGGCATACGCGGCGGTATTCGCCCGTTGGGGTGCCCGATACATTCCCGAAGAAAACAGCATTCCATGCGATTTTGCTCCGTCCGTTGGATTACAGTGCCTCAGTCTCAATGGTAGCTGGAGTGAAATCAGCCAACTCAACCTGCCTGTTATTCTCGAACTACGGGACGCGCAAGCAGTTCCCTATTATGCCGCCGTAACCGCAACTGAAACCGACGGCAGGAGTTTTCAATTCAACCTGGGCGATGAGGTCTACCGAATCACGCCAAACGATCTGCGCGATACCTGGTACGGCAGGTACGTGGTGTTGTGGAAGATGCCACCCGATTATCACGGCAGCTTGCGCAATGGAGATGACCATCCGAGCGTTGGCTGGTTGCGCGGCCAACTCCAAAACCTCGTGGAATCGCCGCTGAGGAGTGCGACACCCAACCGCTTCGACGATGGTCTCCGTGATGCCGTTCTCACCTTTCAACGTGCCGAAGGGTTGCTGGCAGACGGTATCGTTGGCCCCGAAACCTGGATCAGACTGACCGACCGATTACAGCTGCCGAGACCAAAGCTCAACAGTTGACATGTCATACATCCTCGATGCTCTGCAAAGATCCACCGCCGAAGGAAATCCGGTTGTGGCGGCAAGTCTGCTGCGAGGTAACGCAAAGCAGAGGAAACAACGGCTGATAGGCAGTCTGATCGCTCTCGCATTGTTCGCCAACGTCGCCGTGTTAGCTTGGCGGTTCTGGCCCGAGCGAGTCGACCTACCTGAAATTGCTCAACTCCCCCTGGAAGTGGCCACTTCCACAGCGATCGAAGCGACAGAAAAATCTGCTCCAGCAATCGTGCCAGAGCCTCCTCCATCAGCTAATGGCTCGATAACTCCGCTCGAGACAAACCTTGAACCGCTAAAAACCATCACTGTGGCAGATCTACCGGAACGTGCACGCCTATCGTTCCCGGACATTGAATTCTCTACTCACGTCTATGCGGAGGATCCCACGCTCAGGGCAATTGTTGCCAACGGGCTGCGGCTGACGGAAGGAGATTTATTCGAGGGCCTCGAGTTGATCGAGATCACACCGGAAGGCGTAATATTCCTTTTTCAAGATTACCTGATAACGGTTTCCGTGTTGGCGCTGTGGGAAGAAGGTTCTTACTAAGGAGAACAAAACCTACCCGACATTATCCGGCCGCGTATCGGACATGAGGTTCGTGGAAGAAGCCTCGAACGATGGCGGGCAACTTTTGCAGTGAATGCAAATGACTGAGCACCAGGCGTTTGAGGTGATCGGGTCCGGTGATCGT
>JACZXA010000289.1 GCA_022571865.1 Pseudomonadota bacterium | reverse complement strand
TAATCCCTCCCGTCATCGCCTGCGTGCTGCTGGTCAGCAGCGCGATCGCCAACACCGAGGAACGCATGCCAGAGCTTGATTATTTATGGCTTGAAGAGATTGAATCAAAGGCATCGTTGGATTGGGTTCGCAAACTCAATTCGGTCTCTCTGGCGCGCCTGGAAGGCGATCGGCGCTATGAGCCACTCCGGCAGGCGGCTCTCGACTACTACACCGCGGATGATCGCATTCCTTATGTGACCCATGTACAGGGCCAAGCCCACAACTTCTGGCAGGACCGGGAGCACGTCAAAGGCATCTGGCGTCAAACGACACTCGAAAGCTATACCAGTGACGATCCAGATTGGGAAACACTCCTCGACATTGACGCACTCGCCCGGTTGGAGGAAGAAGACTGGGTATACAAAGGAAGAACGTGTCTGAGGCCCGACTACCGGCGTTGTCTCATCCGGTTATCCAGAGGAGGCAGCGATGCTGCCGAAATCCGCGAATTTGACACCAGCGTCGGTAAATTTATCGCCGATGGATTCTACCTGCCAGTCGCAAAGTCGCAGGTTGCCTGGCTGGATAAAAACCATCTATTGGTAGCAACCGACTTTGGTTCGCAATCGATGACAACCTCCGGCTATCCCCGCATGATTAAAAAGTGGCGCCGGGGCACAAAGCTCGAAGACGCTGAATTGTTGCTCACGGCGAGCATGACCGACATGGCAGTCTCCCCGGTGACGCTCTATCGCGAAGAAGGAGCCTATTCGTTCTTGAGCCGGCAGCCGGAATTCTTCAGGGAAGAAAACCACTACCTGGCGCCAGATGGCCGGCTGCAGAAAGTACCCCTACCTGAGGATGCAGACTTCAAAGGCGTGTTCCTGAACAAACTGGTTGCCTTGTTACGATCGGACTGGGAGGTCGACGGACTCGAGTTCAAAGCCGGGAGCCTCATCTGCATTGATTTTGAACCTTCCCTGACCCAGACCAGGGCGATCAATCCACAAACGATATTGGCGCCTTCGGAGCAACGGGCCATCAAAGGGGTAACCCTCGCTCAAGACGCCATCCTGGTATTCCTGATGGAGGACGTGGACGGTGTCTTGCTTGAACTGCGGCCGGATCAGGAACTTGGCTGGGTAGAGAAAAAAGTGGTCCTGCCTGACAAAGGGAGCATCAATCTCGCCACCAACGATCCCATCGGCGACGTAACGATGTTGAACTATGAGTCATTCCTCACCCCGCCACGGTTGTACCTGATGCATCGAGGCAGCGAACCGAAAGTGATCAAATCGATGCCGGAGAGATTCCCAGGCGAGCAATACGAGAGTGAACAGTATTTTGCCACCAGCAAAGACGGAACGAGGATTCCGTATTATGTCGTGTCTTCGAAACAACTCGTGCGGGATGGCAACGCACCAACCTATCTGTACGCATACGGTGGGTTTGAAGTATCCCTGACACCCGGCTACTTGTCTGCGATGGGTATCGAATGGTTGCGGGCGGGGGGTGTTTTTGTTCAGGCAAATCTACGCGGCGGTGGCGAATACGGGCCAAGCTGGCACAAAGCCGCACTAAAAGAAAACCGTCAGCGGGCGTTTGAGGACTTTATTGCGGTAGCCGAAGATCTCCTCGACCGGAAGATCACCTCGCCGGACAAGCTGGCAATCCGGGGTGGCAGCAATGGGGGCTTGCTGGTAACCGCCGTGATGGTGCAACGCCCGGATCTATTCGCCGCGGTCATCTGTGCCGTCCCCCTGATTGATATGTTGAGGTACCACAAGCTTTCGGCCGGAGCGAGCTGGATGGCGGAATACGGTAATCCGGACATTCCCGAAGAAGCCGCTTATATCGGGCGGTATTCTCCCTGGCAGAACGTACGGGTTGACGCTACCTATCCTGAAGTATTCTTCTGGACCAATACCAAGGATGACCGTGTCCATCCGAGTCATGCCCGCCGCATGGTCGCCAAAATGCTGTCCCAGGGGCACGACGTGTTGTACTACGAAAACACCGAAGGTGGCCATGGCGGCGGAGCAGATCCGTTGGCCCTGGCGCATACCACCGCACTCGAGTTGGTCTTCCTGATGCAAACCTTGATGGACTAGAACCAGGCGTATCGATTCTCGAGATCGATGACATGATGGCGCAAGGTAAGCTCGCTGCACGCAGGGCGGTCATTCGGCTCATCGAATCCGCGGGTACCGTGTTAACGAGAAGTCTCCTACGAGTCTCGTCATTTCAATGGCGCCAACAACACTTCGAACACCCGCGCGAACCAGGAAATCAAAATTACTGCGAGGCCACACCACTTTTTCTTTGCCACTGATCGGAACTTCCGGTCGGAATGATCGGTAGCAACCAGATCGCAACGCAAACAAACACGGCAACCAGTGCGACGAATGAGCCGAGCAAATCCATGAATGGCTTCCTTTGTTGGTTTCTCCTTTGTGCCGCAATCAGTCGATCAAAACACAATGGTTAATTAAAACAAACAGTTAGGCCATCTTCTTAAACTGCAACCTATATAGCAAACCTCAAAGTTGGTTTGCTTGACCCAGCGTTATTCCGTCACTGGAGGCTTTTCAGGAAATCCAGCAAAGCCTTGTTGGTCGCCACAGGATCTTCCTGTTGAATCCAATGGCCAATTTCCGGTACCAGCACGACGTCGCGCAGATCGGTAACGACCCCCGCCATCGTCTCGGTCAACATTGGCACGGTAGCACCACGAATAACGACATCCTTCTCTCCCGCGATGAATAACGTCGGCACGTCGATCTTCGCGTCAGCGAGATGCTCGGTGATTTCCCAGTTGCGCTGAATATTACGGTAATAGTTAACCCCGCCACGGAATCCGGTACTCTCGAATTGGGCCACGTAGTAATCCAGATCTGCCTGAGTCAGCCAGTCTGGTAACCCAATCGCTGCGCCAAGACGCGGAATCCACCCACCAGCCGAGCGTTTCGGGTCGGTGACCTCGGGCGCTTCACGGGGCGAGTCGGGCGAGAGATACAACCTGCTCAGGAGTCCGCGAGGGTCGCCATCGTATTCGGCTTCGGCAACGCCACCGGGTTCGTTGTGATACATGATGTAGAAGAAGTCATCGCCGACCTGGGCGGTCATGGCGGCCATGGGTGATGCAGTACCCCTGGGGCGGTGAGGCACGCTCATGAGTACCAGACTCGAGAATCGTTCCGGGTGCAGCAACACGGCGTTCGACGCAACAACCGCACCCCAGTCATGGCCAACGATCGTCGCTTTTTCCTCACCTAGCGCATCCAATACGCCGACCATGTCGGCCGCCAGATGAACGATGTCATAATCTTCAACCAACTCAGGGGCGTCGGTTTTGCCGTAACCACGCATTTCAGGCACCACCACGCGATAACCTGCATTGGCAAGCACGGGAATCTGATGTCGCCAGGAGTACCAGGACTCGGGCCATCCATGGGCCAATAATACCAGCGGACCCTGGTCTCCCATTTCCGCAATGCGCATGCGAATGCCGTTGGTTTCGATGAACCGAAAGGTAACCCCCGCTACCGGAGACGCTTCCATTACCATTTTTTCCTCCTGTACCGTCTCGGCATCAGTTTGCGCATCGATGCCTCCACAACCTGATACCAACATCGCCAGAACGCTCGCTGACATCCATCTGAATCGCATTTCAAGCCCCCCTTGGGCGTCACATTCCCATTCCAAAAATACTACCGAGGCAGGCTGAACGCCATCAAATGATCCCCGGGCGGTGAAAGCGCACTCCAGTGTCCCCCTGCCGCGGTCACGACGAACTGCGGGCCGTCGTCTCCCAACCGGTAGGTCATCGGAATCGAGTTAGCCGTAGTTGGCAGCCGACCCTTCCAGAGTTCCTCTCCAGTTCGTATGTCATAGGCTCTGAGGTAATGATCGACGGTCGCGCCAATGAAGATCAAACCGGTCTTCGTCACCGTGGGACCTCCCAACGTGATGCCGCCTTCTATCATTGAGAATGGCCACGGCAACATGTCTTCGAAGGTGCCAAGCGGTCGCTGCCAGAGGTGCTCGCCAGATTCGAGATCTACCGCCGTCAACGTCGCCCACGGTGGGGCCGTACAAGGCGCGCCCAATGGTGAGTTGACGATGCCGCCCTGCATGCAATAGGGAGAACCGCGCTGGGGGAACAGCGTGTTTTCAGACGTGCAGTCCGCTTGAGGTGCCGCTCGAATCAAAAATGGCAGATGGTTCGTGTTCACCACCATGATCTTGCGTTCCAGATCCACCGCGGGCGTTCCCCAGTTGTTGCCACCGAGCGGCGAAGGAGAAACCACAGTCCCTATTAGCGATGGCGGCGTGTAGATGGGTCCGGTAACAAGTTCATTCAGTCTGTCGCGGCAAACACCTTCGTCCCAGAAGGTGAATCCCCACGCGTCATCGGGTGTGACCCCTA